>JAUHXR010000267.1 GCA_030426845.1 Polyangia bacterium
CACGAGATGCGCGAGGCGATGATCGACGCGATCCCGCGGGCGGCGGCGCTCCACGAGTCGGTGCTCGGCGAGCTGCTGACCCTGGTCATGGCCGACCAGATCGAGCAGCGCCGGAGCGAGCTGCCGTCGGGGGTCTCCGGGCTGACCGTGGACGTGCCGGCGGAGGACGCGGTGGTCGCCGACCGCGTGCTGCGGACGCTGACGATCGCGACCGAGGACATCGAGCTGCTCGCCGACGGGAAGTCCGACCCGACGGGCCCGCCGGAGCCGCCGACGCTGGTGTTCGACGGAGGCCCGACGACGGTGCAGCCCGAGCTCGCGGCGGCGCTGTCGAGCGCGCCGCCCCCTCCGTCCGCGACTCCGTCGGTCCCGTCGACCGCCGCTCCGCGCGAGGGCGTGCCGCTGCCGGTCGTGCTCGGCGCGGTCGCCGCGATCCTCCTCGGGCTCGGTGGTCTCACGGTTGCGGCGGTCTACCTGCTGCAGCGCGAGCCCCCGGTGACCGCGACCCCGCTCCCGCCGGCCAGCTCCGACGCCGGAGCCCCGCTCGCCGAGGTCGTGCTCGCCGAGGTCGTGCCCGACGCGGGCGCGCCGGCGGTGGCCGAGGTCACGCAGGTCCCCGACGCAGGCCCGGCCGCCCCGTCGACCGGCGACGAGCGTGGCGACGCGCGGGGCGCCGACCCCGATCCCCGCGAGGACGACGATCACGGCGGGCGCCGCCGCGGTCCGCGTCGCGGCGGCCGCTCGACCGCCGGGCCCGTCACGCCCGTCTGGTAGGCCTCGCCCGCGCCTCCCGGCCGCGTACCCCGGAAATTTGAGTCGCGTTGAGGACGGGCGCCGATAGGGTCGTGGATGCGCAACGCATCACTCGCCCTCCTCGCCGCCGGCGTCTCGCTCCAGGTCCTCGCCGCGTGCGACGACCTCCGTCCGTCGGACGCTGGCTCGCCGCTCGACGCCGGCCCGCCGCTCGACGCGGCCAGCTCGCGGCCCGGTCGAGACGCGGGTGAGATCGGCGGCACGTGCGAGACCGGCTGCACGGGCTTCAGCTACTGCGACCCCTTCTCGGGCGAGTGCCGACCCGGCTGCGGCGACGACACGGCCTGCGGCGACCTCGAGCTCTGCGACCTGGTGGATCGCGAGTGCGTCTGTGCCCGCGGAGCCCACGCGTGCGGCGCGGCCTGCGTGAGCGACGCCGATCCCGCTACCTGCGGCGACCGATGCGCGCCCTGCCCGGGCGCCGATCATGGCTCCGCGGCGTGCGTGGCGGGGCAGTGCGCGGTCGCCTGCGATCCCGGGTACCAGGCCTGCGGCGACGCCTGCGTGGCCTGCCCGACCCTCGGCGTAGCGCGGACGAGCTGCCGCGACTCGGCCTGCGTCGTCGAGGCCTGCGCGGAGGGCTACGGCCCGTGCGCCAGCGGGTGCTGCGCCTTCGAGCACGCGGCGGTCACGTCCCCGAGCAGCGGCGCCGTCTTCGTGAGCGCCGCGGTCTTCGGCGGCGAGGTCCACCTCGTGACGTCGTCCTCCTTGGAGGTGCAGGCGTGGTTCCGCGGGCGCCCCGACGCGCTCCGTCTCGAGGCCGACCGCGGGTGGGGCATCGAGCTGCGCGGCCCGGCGGCGATCCTCCCGCCGGGGGTGATCGTGGGCATCGGGCAGGGCGCGACCACCGCCGAGGCCCTCGTAACCTACCGCCGCTCGGGCTCGTCGTGGGCCCGCGGCGAGCTGCCGTCGGCGGGGGGTCGGGACTTCGATCAGCTCCGCTGCGCGCCCGCCGCGGCGGGCGGCGGCACCTGCCTGTTCACCAGCGGATTCCCCGTCTACGCCGCCCAGATCTCGTCCACCGGCGTGCCCTCGCGGCCCCCGCTTCGGCCCGGTGAGATCGGCGCCGACTGGGAGCTCGCCCCCGAGGACGGCCAGCGCGACGCGCGGATCCGGGTGGACTCGAGCGGCCGCATCCACTCGCTGTTCCTGGCCCACCGCGAGACCGTGTATCGCTCGACGCGCGGCCAGCGCGACAACGACCCGAACGCCGTCGTCGTCACTCCGTCGGACCCGTCCTCGGCCCAGGCGTCCGAGCTCGTGCTGGGCCCGGGCGGGGAGCCTCACCTGCTCATCGGAGGCGGGCGCATGGGCCACGTCCGCCGCGTCGGCGGGGCGTGGCGGACCGAGGCGCTCGACCTCGTCGGTCACTACGCGCGACGGATCGAGGCGGAGGCCGACGCGTCCGGTCACCTCCACGTCGCGCTCCTCGAGGGCGCGGGCGGGGTCACCTACGCCCACTTCGACGGCGCGCGCTGGGCGGTGTCCCAGGTCGAGGCCCGGACCCCGGCGGACCTCGACCTCGTCCTGTTCGAAGGGCGACCGGTGATCGTGACCGTCGACGCCGACTCGCGCACCGGCTTCGACCGCGTCAACACCTATCGGCTTCCGTGAGGCGAGATCCCATGTCCGCCCACCTCCGCGCCTCCCTCCTCCTCGGCCTCGCGCTCCTCGGCTGCGACGAGCGCACCGTGCCCGGCGACGCCGCGCTCGATGACGCCGCGCTCGACGCCGGGGCTCCCGCCCCGGGAGAGGACGCCGGGGCCACCGAGCCCGGCTGGTTGCCCTCGCGCTTCGACGACACCGCGGCGGCGTGGCCGACCCCGGCCCGGGCCCCGTACGGCTACCTCGCGTTCGAGGGGCCGGGCTGGGCGACGGTCGACCTCGACGGGGACGGACGGGTCGATCTCGTCTCGACGAGCGCGGACGGACGGGTCGTCGCCCCGGGCGGCCCGCCGCGCTGGACCGTCCATCGCAACCTGGGCGACGGCTTCGCGGAGGCGCCGTTCGCCTGGCCGATCCCGGATGGCCCTCCCGGTGGCTTCGCCGCGGTCGCCGGGCCGGCCTGGTCCCTGGTCGATCTCGACGGAGACGCGCGGCCCGACCTCGTGTGGACCGCCGATCCGTCGACGCGGGCAGTGTTCGGCCACGGGACGTCGGCGCACTGGCGGGTCTTCCGGAACGTCGGGGACGGCTTCTCCCCCACCGCGCACCTCTGGCCCGTCCCCGACACGGCGGACGAGCCCGCCGGCTACGCGGCGACCGCCGGCCGGCGCTACGCCCTGGTGGACCTCGACGGCGACGGACGGCCCGACCTCGTCTCGACCGCGCGCGGGGACGGCCGCGTGCACGGCCTCGGGAGCAGCCCGCACTGGCGCGTCCATCGCAACGTCGGTGACGGCTTCGCGCCCGAAGCCGCCGCGTGGCCCGTGCCCGCTGCGCCGGAGCTCGCGCCGGGCTTCGCCGCGGTGGCCGCCGAGGGCTGGGCGCTCGTCGACTGGGACGCCGACGGACGACCGGACCTGGTCTGGACACAGGACCCCACCGAGCGCGCGGTGTTCGGATGGGGCCTGAGCGCGCACTGGCGCGTCTTCGCCAACCACGGCTCGGGCTTCGCGCCCGGGGCAGCCCTCGTGGCGGTGCCCGACCCGTCGTCGCTGCCCCGAGGGTTCGATCGCGTCGCCGAACAGGGCTGGGCGCTGGTGGACCTCGACGCGGACCGCCGCCCCGACCTGGTGTGGGCGCGCGACCCGGAGACCGGCGGCGTGCACGGTCTCTTCGACCGCCCGCACTGGCAGGTCTTCCTCAACCGCGGCGATCGGCTCGAGGTCACGCCGGCCGTGGTGGCGGTGCCCAACGTGGGCGAGCTCGCGTTGGGCTTCAACGCGGTCTCGACGGATGGCTGGCGCCTGGTGGACCTGGATGGACGGGGCCCCCCCGAGCTGGTCTGGACCCGGCCCGCCCCGGACGCGCCGCAGTTCGGCCTCGGTGCGAGCCCGCACTGGCGCGCCTACGTCGCGCGGAGGTGAGCGCCAGCGCCGCCCACGGTGCGACGGGTGGCGCGCTCAGGAGCGCAGCGCGCCGAGGAGCGCGTCGCCGATGCGGTCCCAGAGGCCGCGCGCGCCGCGGCGGCTCAGGTGCACGCCGTCGACGCTGTCGAGCTCCTCGATGCCGCCGTCGATCGTGACCCCACAGCGCGAGCCGTGGGCGGCGCGGGCCTGGGCGTCGCGGACGCGCGGGATGCGGTTGCGCCACCCCGCGCGACCGCCATTGGCGGGGAGGATGATCACGACCCGGCGCGCGCCCCGGGTGCAGAGCGCGTCGACGAAGCTGCGCACGCGCGCGGCGTAGAGGTCACGCCAGCGCGCCTCCTCGTTCCAGCGGATCCACTGGCGCCGCTCCTCGCCTTCGCGCCGCTCGGCCGGCATCAGGCGGAGCGCCTGGACGTCGTTGCCGCCGGCATAGACGAGCACCGCCTCGTAGGGCTCGAACGGGCCGTACGTCGGGAGCTCCGCCTCCCAGTCGTAGAAGTCGGGGCGCGCGAAGCCGCTCGACCCGCGCGCGCGCCGCCGCAGGGTGAGCCCGCGCTCGCGCAGGCGCTCCGCGATGGTGCGGCCCACGGCGCCGTGGACCGAGGAGGAGCCGAGCATCAGGATCTGCCTCTCCTGGGCGCGCGCGCCGGAGCCGCCGGCCGCCGCTCCGAGGAGCGCGAGCGCGACCAGCGCGGTCGTGAATCGGGCGAGTCCCGCGAGGTCGCCCCGCGGGCGAAGCCTTCGCCGGTCGTTCATGCTCATCGTCCGCATCCCCGCGGTCAGTGGACCACGAAGGCGCCGTTCGTCCCCCGCTGAGGGGTCGTGCCGCGCGGAGGGGTCGTGCCGCGCGGAGGGGTCGTGCCGCCGATCGGCGGCGTAGGCGTGAGCCTCGTACCCGTGGGGACGCTGGGCGCGCTGCGTCGCGACGTTCTGCCTCGACGCGCGCCGGTCCCGTCGGGCGTCCTCGTCCCGGTGGGCGGCGCCGCGCCGCCTTGCTGCCACCACGGCCGGGAGCCGTCCAGCGCAGGCCCGCCCGGGTCGTCGGCGGGAGGCTCGCCGTTCGCGGCGCCCTCGGCGGTCGGGTCGCCCGCCGCCTCCGCGGTCGGGTCGTCCGCGGTCGAGTCGTCGCTCGGCGCGGTGGCGCGCGGGTCCTCGGTGGCGTCTCCCGGCGTCGCCTCGGTCCTGTCTTCGGTCGTGTCTTCGGTCGTGTCTTCAGGCGCGGTCGTGTCTCCGGTCGCGCCACCTGCCGGATCGTCCGGCGCATTCAGCGGCTCGAGCGCGATCGCCTCCGGGCTCGCGCCGGCGGTGAAGCGGACGGTCCGCGGGGCGTAGCCATCCGCGCGCACCTCGAGGGTGTGCTGCTGGCCGTCGTCGGGCAGCGTGAGCTCCGCCTCGCCGGCGCCGTCGACCGCGACGCCGTCTACCAGGAAGAAAGCCTCCGGCGGGCTCGCGCGGAGGTGCACCGTCGCTTCGGCCGGCGCGCGTGCGCTCGCGAAGTAGAGGCCGCCCGCGACGCCGCCGGCGATCACGAGCCCGGCGAACACCGCGAAGGCCAGCCACAGCCCCCTACGTCGTGGCGCCTCGGCGGGGATCGACGCCGGCGACGGCGCCGGCGCCGAGAAGGACGCCGGCGCGGGGCTGAACGACGGGCTCGCGCCGGACGGCGGGGACGGCGCGGCCGAGGCCCCTGGCGCCGGGGCCACCGGCGCGACGCCCACCGGCGTGTGCGGGACCGCGGAGCGCACCCCGCTCACGCTGATCGGGGTGAGCGGCGAGGACGCGGGCGGGGTGAACGCGGGCGGCCGCGCCGAGCCGCCGGGCCCGGTCACCGGCGGCAGGCTCCCCATCGTCTCGGCGAACCCCACCCCGACGCGGTCGTCGGCCGCGACGTGGAACGCGTCACGCCATCGGGCCTGGACGTCGGGTGGGGCGAGCGGCAGGAGCGCGTGGCCGAGGTGGCGGATGGAGGGGAAGCGATCCGCCGGCTCGTAGGACATCGCGCGCTCGACGATCCCGGCGAGGATCGGGTCGACGTGGCCGCCGATGAGCGTGATCTTGGTCCGCTTGCGCGCGACGATCGCGCTGAGGATCTCGAACGGCGTCTCGCCCGGGAGCCCGTGCTCGCCGGTCGCCAGCTCGTACATGATGGCCCCGGCCGAGTACTGGTCGCTCCGGGCGTCCGCCTTGGCGCCGTCCTTGGCCTGCTCCGGCGACGAGTAGTACGGCGTGCCGAGGTACGACGCGGCGATCGTGATCGTGTCGACGTCGAGCGTGCTGTCCACGATCTTTGCGATGCCGAAGTCGAGGAGCATCGGCGACTCGCCATGAGGCGTGCGCGCGAGGAAGATGTTGGACGGCTTGAGGTCGCGGTGGATGACCCCCGCGTCGTGGGCGAAGGAGAGCGCGTCGAGGACCGGTAGCATGATGCGGACGATCTCGGGGGTCGTGAGCCGACCGAGGGCGTCGAGCCGCGCGTGGAGGTCCTCGCCCTCGAGGTACTCCATCACCAGGTACGGCAGGCCCTCGTAGGTCCCCACGTCGGTCACGTCCACGACGTGCGGGTGGCGGATCTTCGAGGCGGCGCGGCCCTCGCGGATGAAACGTCGGACCGACTCGGGCCGCGCGGCGAGGGCGGTGTGCAGCGTCTTGATCACCACCGGCTTGTCGAGCCCGATGTGGCGCGCGGCGAAGACCGTACCCATCCCGCCCTGACCGAGCGAGCGCTCGACCGCGTAGCTGCCGATGCGAAGCCCGGGGTGGATTCGCTCGGTGTTGGCCTGCGAAGGCGCCCCCACTCCGGACAGCATACCGCGTCCTGCGCTAGATGCCGTCGAGGGGGACGAGGGTCCCGGGGAGCTGCACGCCGAAGCTCCGCGGGAACGTGACCTGGGCGTCGTCGTTGGTGCCCCAGCAGTACACGGCGCCCGTCTCGGCCGCGATCCCGCACGCGTGGCTGCGCCCCACGTCGAGTCGGCGTACCTGCACGGGGTCCGGGATCGTCGGGTCCGTGAGGCTGCCGCCGCAGCGGACGTTCCCGGTCGCATCGACCGCGCACAGGGAGACGCCCGCCCCCGTGAGCTCCCCAAGGGGCGGGGTGAACATCGCGAGGATGTCATCCACGGATCCGCCGTCGGGCAGGCAGCGGGCCGAGCCCGACTCCGTCACGCACGTGAAGCCCGCGCCGGCGGCGAGGTGGACAGCAGCGGCGCGCACGACCACGCGTGGGGAGGAGATGACGTTCGAGCAGCCGCTCCCCCCGTGCGCGCAGATCTGCTCGCTCGTGTTGTCGCCCCAGCACACGACGTTGTCGGACTCGGCGGCGCAGGTGTGGAGGCCTCCGGCCGCGATGCGGCCGGCGCGGATCGTCGGGAGCTCGTAGGCAACGCGCGCGTCGTTCCCGTCTCCGGAACCCACCTGTCCCCGGCCGTTGGCACCCCAGCAATAGACCGAGCTGCTCGCCGACCGGGCGCAGGCGTGGCCCATCCCGCAGGCGAGCTCCACCACGTTGTCGGCGCCGAGCCCCTGGACGTCGTTGCCGCTGGTCCCCCCATCACCGAGCTGACCGCGATCGTTGGCGCCCCAGCAACGCGTGACGCCGGCGCGAGCCGCGCAGGTGAAGCGGTCGCCGGCGCAGAGGGCGAGGACCGGGGAGCCCGCCGGCCAGGGCGCGAGCGTCGGGCCCAGGCGTGCCGTCGCGCCCCCCGCGCCCGTGATCTGACCGCTCGCGTCGCTTCCCCAGCACGCGATCCGGCCGTCGCTCAGCGCGGCGCAGCTGTGGTCGACGCCGGCCGTGACCAGCGTCGCGATCGCCCTGGCACCTCCGTCGGCACCGCCACCTCCGTCGAGCGGCCCGGCGTCGCCGGTCGGGGGCCCCGCGTCGTCGTCGGTCCGGCCCGCGTCGCCGCCGGAGTCGGGTCCCGCGTCGGGCGGCCCTTCGCCGCCGTCGACCCCGGGGCCTCCGTCCGCGCCGCAGCAGACCTCGTTCGGGTCCGCCAGGGTGGTGCAGCCCGCCAGGCAGCCGACGAGGGCCATCGCGATCATGAGCCCGGCGTCGCGCATCAGAAGCTCCCCCGGCAGGCGAGGCCCGCGCCGGCCGGCGCGCAGGCGAGCGAGGCCTGCTCCGAGCTGCCGCCCGCGTCGACGAGCGCGAGGATCAGCCCGGTCACGAAGACCGCGCCGCCGGCGACCCCGAGCCCGATCGCGGCCGCCTCGGCGGTGAGGGCCGCGTCGTACTCGGACATGCAGGTCGCCGCGCGCGGCATGCCGGGGACCGCGCAGCGTGGGTCGTCGTTGTAGGTCCCCGCGTAGTCCTCGCGCAGGCCCCAGGCGACGCCCATCCCGACGAGCGCGAGGCCGCCGAGCACCGTCATCGTCCAGCCGACCGGTCCGAGCGCCGACCCGCCGCCGCCCGAGGCGGCGCCCGGCGCGCGGATGCTCTCGCGGGTCAGCGCCCCGGCCTGGACCGTGACGGCGCGCTCAGCGATCGCGCGGCCGTCGCGGAGCAGCCGGATCGTGACCGTGCCGGCGGTGGCGGGCACCGGGCCGGGCAGCGGGCTGCGCCCGACGGTGAGGCCATCCACCTCGACGTCGGCCGGCGCGCCCTCGACCCGCACCTCGAGGTCACCGACCCGCGGCGCGATCTCGGCCCGCGCGGCCCCGAGGACGTTCGCCCGCTCGCTCACCCAGGCGTCCGGGCGCCCACGCGCCTGATCGAGGTGCAGCGCGGCCGCGCCCCAGCGCCCGAGCGCCTGCTCGGCGAGCGCGATCTGGGCGAGGGTCCGCGGGCTCCTCGACTGCGCGTGCATGCGCTGGAAGTGGGCGAGCGCCTCGGCGTCGCGGCCCTCCGCGCGGAGCTGGACGCCCGCGTTCCACTGCGCCTCGTCGTCCTGCGCGAGCCCTTGGGCCGCGGGAGCCACGATCGTCACGAGCGCGAGGGCGGCGGCGAGTCGTCTCATCCCAGAGCCACAGAGTGGGGCACTCGGCCGCGTCCGGTCAAAAGGTGGCGGCGCCGCTCCCCTGATCGGGTGGCCCGAACGGGTGGCCCGATGGGGAGCGACGCCGCCGCGAGGTCAGGCGTGGGTCAGGCGAGCCTCGAGAGGACGCCCGCGCCGATGGTGCGGCCGCCCTCGCGCATGGCGAAGCGCATGCCCGGCTCCGCGAGGACCGGCTTGTCGAGCCGGAAGCGGACGGTGCCGCGCTCCCCCGGAGAGAGCGCGTCGCCGGCCACCTCGAGCACCGCGGTGACCCCGACGCCGCCGAAGAAGAGCTGAGGCGCGTAGCCGGTCCCGAACGGGTGGCGGCGACCGCCCTCCTTGGCGGTGAGGAGGAACACCTCGGCCTCGCCCGCTTCCACGAGCGAGACGCTGCCGGGCGCGACCGCGACCTGGCCGCGGACCACCTCGCCCTTGCCCACCCCGCGAAGGAGCAGGCCGACGTTGAGCCCCGCGATCGCCTCGGGCACGTCCTCGTGGAACGACTGGATGCCCTTGACGACCGCGACGTAGGGCTCACCGCCCCGCCCCGCGATCTCGACCGAGCCGAGCACCGGCAGGCGCCCGCGCTCGACCTTGCCCGTGATCACGGTGCCGAGCCCGTCGATCGTGCACACCCCCTCGATCGGCATGAAGAAGGGGCCGTCCAGATCCCGCACGGGGACCGGGACGTGCGCGTCGAGCGCGTCGAGGAGCGCGCGGATGCACGCGGTCTCCTCGCCGTCGGCGCGGCCCTGCTCACACGCCCTCAGGGCGCGCAGCGCGGAGCCGCGCACGAACACCGGGTCGTCGTAGCCGTGGGCCTCGAGCAGCTCGGCCGCCTCGATCTCGACGAGGTCGAGGAGCTCGGGGTCGGCGATGTCCGTCTTGTTGACGAACACCACGAGGTGCTCGACGCCGACCTGGCGCGCGAGCAAGACGTGCTCACGCGTCTGCGCCTGCACGCCGACCGAGCCGTCGAGGAGCAGGATCGCGCCGTCCATCTGGGCGGCGCCCGCGATCATGCTCTTGACGAAGTCGGCGTGCCCGGGGCAGTCGACGTGCGCGTAGACGCGCGCGCCCGACTCGTAGCGGACGTGCGAGGCCTGCATGGTGATGCCGCGACGGCGCTCCTCGGGCGCGCTGTCGATCGAGTCGAAGCTGCGCGCCTTGCCGCCGTACGCCTGGGCCGTCACCGCCGTGAGGGCGGCGGTCAACGTGGTCTTGCCGTGGTCCACGTGCCCGATGGTGCCGACGTTCAGGTGCTGCTTCTGGATAGTCATCGTTCTTTGCTTCTCTCTTCCTCCGGTCGGAGCCGCGACCACCGCGGCCCGACGGAACGCGGGAGCCCCCGCCGGGACCTGAGAGAGCCGAAACGCATCGAGCCCCCTCAGGCGACGCCGGAGGGGGCTCGTGGGCGATGATGTGGCCTGGCCGACCTCTGGGTCGACAGTGGGCCGGATCAGCCGCGCCGCCTCCGGACGGACGAGCGCCCGCGACGGTCGAGTGACCGCGGGGCGCGAGCGTCGGTTGTCCGGAAGTCGAGGCGCATCGGAGCCCCAACCTTGAGGCCGCGCTACGCCGCGGTCAAGCCAGCCTGCGCATCGCGAGGAGCAGCTCTCCCCATCGGATGCCGAACAGGTTCTTGTCGGCGGGGCCCAGCTCGCCGAGTCCCGAGTGCGTGACGCTCACCCGCGTCCCCTCTCCCTCTCGCTCGAAGCGGACCTCGACCTCGGTGGCGGCGTCGCGAACCTGCCAGCGAAACCGGAGGCGCGCCGGGGGCTCGAACGCGAGGACCTCACCGCGGACCGACTCGGTACCGTCGTCGAGTCGCTCGAGCACCTGCCCGCCCTCGCGCGCCTGGAGGACGAGGGTGCCCGGCGGGCCGTCGGTTCGGAAGCGGAAGCGCGGCTCGCGCCGCCACCACAGCTCGGTACGCTCCACGAACGCCCGAAAGCACCGATCGGGGTCGGCCGCGACGAGGGTCGTGACGTGGACCGTCCCGGTCACCGCCCCGACTCCACGTGCTCGCGCAGGGCGTCGAGCTGCTCGGTCCACGTCGCGCGCACCTCGGCGAGCCACTCCCAGAGCTCGTCGAACCCGTCCGGCCGCAGGCGGTAGAGACGCACCCGCGCGTCGGTCGGGTCGGCGCGGGCCTCCTCGACGAGGCCGCGCTCGCGGAGCACCCGCAGGTGCCGGCTCATCGCGGGCGGGCTCATCCCGAAGCTCGACGCGAGCTCGCCCGCGCGCAGCGGCCCGTCGCGCAGCCGCTCGATCACCGCGCGCCGCGTCGGGTCCGCGAGCGCGGCGAGGGTCGGGCCGAGCTCACTCACGGACCGCCGCCTCGAGCTCCTCCTCCGACACGTCGCGGACCGGCTGCGAGAACACCCAGCGGTGCCCCTCCGGGTCGATCGCGCGGTACACGATCGCCCCGTAGAACTGGTCCTCCGGCGGCGTGGTGATCGTCGCGCCGGCGTCGCGCGCGCGGGCGTGGTGCGCCTCGACGTCGTCGACGTAGACGTGGGTCTGGCCGTGCACGCGGTCGAGCTCGGACGGGCTGACGAGCCCCGCCTCGTCCCAGCAGGTGGCGAGCATCACGACGCTGTCGCCGTAGCTCAGCTCGGCGTGCCCGACCGAGCCGTTCGGCATGTCGAGGCGGAAGTGGGGCTCGAAGCCGAAGGCGCGGCAGAGGAAGTCGATGGCGGCCGGCGCGTCGCGGTACGAGAGCATGGGCACGATGCGCTGGCTGCCGGCGGGCGGGATCGAGGGCATGCGGGTCTCCTGGAAGATTGCGTTCTGAAGACAATAGTTATCTCCTAGGCTTAGTCAAATGGCCAGCCCGGCGTTCGGGATCGCGGACTTCGAGGCCCGTCTACGGCGCGTCGCAGCCCGGGATGCGGATGTCGATGCACTCCGCGGCGCAGGTCCAGGTGTCGCCCATGCAGGTGCAGTCCCGAGCCAGACACGGGCCGGACCCGCAGGGACATGCCGCGGCGTAGTCCGCGCACCACTCGGGGCTGGTGGTCGCCGCGCACGCGTCGCTCGCGCACCGGTTCGCGCAGCAGGTGATGTCGTCACACTCCTCGCAGGCCTCCCCGCGGATGCAGCGTCGACGCGCTCCGCAGTCCGCGTCCGTCAGGCACTCCGAGGGCGGCAGGCACCGACCTGTGGAGCACCCGTTGCGGATGAGCGGCGTGCTCGGCGGGGGGCAGTCCGGGAGCGGCGGGAGCTCGCGGCACCTCACGCATTGGCCCCCTTCGCACCACCACCGCGTCGGGCACTCGAGGTCCGTCGTGCACGGGTCGCACCGTGTGCATCGCTCGTTGACGAAGAGTACCGCGCCAACGCACGCGCCGGTGATCTCGCAGCACTCGTCCACGACGACGCACGTGCCCTCGAAGTCGCAGGACGCCGGCTGCGACGGGTCCTCGAGCCACTGCTGGACGGCGCCCTCACACTCCCCGCTCGGTCCGGCGTCGAAGCGCTCGATGACGTCGGTGGTCTCGCCGCGACACCCCGACAGGAGCAGCAGTGCGAGGGTGAGCCGCCACGTCATCGGAAGGGCCCCGCCGCGACCTCAAGCTGCGCGCCGATCCACGGCCCCGCCACTGCCGCGAACACCTGACCCACGGCCCTGGCCACCACGCCGTAGCCCCAACCCGCGCGCAGCCCGAAGTGCACCGCGATCCACTCGGTCGCCAGCCACCCGCCGAGCTCCGCGTGCCCGCCCGCGTAGACGTGGTCGGTCGAGATCGCGCGCAGCGACGGGTTCCCTTCGGCGTCGACGCGCGTGTAGCCGAGGGTCGCGAATGCGCCGAGACAGAGCGCCCCCGGCTCGTAGACGGCGCAGAGCACCTGGGCGCCCACCGAGGCGTGGTAGAGCGCGATCCGGGCGGCGCCTTCGGCGATCTGCCACTGAACGACCTGACTACCGGAACCGGCTTCATCGACAAGGCGGCGGAATATCCGGATCACGGTGTGAAGACGCTCTCGATCATCCTCGCGAACCGGCCGGGCGAGCTGATCGGCGTGGCGCCCGGCGCGAAGATCCTGCCATATCGCGTGGCCAACGGGCCGATCTTCGTCGGCAAGGCTCGGACCGGGTTGATCGGCCGGGCGATGGACCACGCGAT
>JAUHXR010000532.1 GCA_030426845.1 Polyangia bacterium
GCTGACTCCGATCCCGCGCGGCCGATCAGACCCCGAGCTCGTCCTCGGCGTCGAGCGCCGCGCCGAGGTCCAGGTCGAGGCGCGCGACGAGCTGGTCGACCCCGCGCGCGCGGTCCGCGTCGGCGTTACGGCCCGCGAGCTGGGTGGCGGTGTCCTCGAGGCGGTCGACGAGCTCGCCGAGGTGCGCGAAGGCCTCCGCCCGCTTCGCGGTCAGCTCCACCCGGCGCCGCTGCGCCCCGGCCCACGCGGTCCGCTCGAGCGCCTTGTCGAGCGCGCGGTGGTGAGCCGCGTGCTGCCGGGCCGCCTCGTGCAGCCGGTCGGCCGAGGCGCTCACCGGGTCGTAGGCCGGGCCGAGCGCGATCACCTCGCGGGCGATCGAGGCCTGGGCCCGGGCGGCGCGACGCAGCAGCGTGGCCACCGGGTCGCGGCGGCGCCGGCTCCACACGAAGCCGAGCCCGCCGAGCAGGAAGACGCCGAGGGAGCCTCCCGCCCAGGCCGCCGCCGGGATCGACGACGCGGCGCGGTCCACGTGGGCGGCCGCGGCCTCGGTCGCGGTCGGCGGCGGCACCATGTGCTCGACCTCGAGCGCGCCGTTGAGCTGCGCCGCGGCCTCGCTCGCGGTGAGGAGGTGACGCATGGCGAGGCGGGGGAGGTTGAACGCGATCGGCATCGTCGGCGCCGCCGGCGCCTCGAAGGTGTAGCGGTGCGCCACCGGGTCGCTCTCCACGAGGATCGCGCCCGGCGGCAGCATCACGAACGGGCCGCTCGCCTCGTCGCGGGTCCCCCCGACGTTGCGGCTCACCGCGTCGATCTCCGAGCCGTCGACCGCGAAGCTCACGGTGCCCGCGATCCGGAGGCGCACCGTCTCCTCGCCCGGCCGCACGTAGACGGCGAGGTCCACCGGCGCGCCGCCCGGGGGCAGGGACACGCGCTCGGCGACCGTCCAGTCGGCGCTCGCGGGCAGCGCGGCCAGGCTCACCAGCGCGAAGGCGAGGAGCGCGCGCATCAGCGCATCCTCCGGTCGCCGTAGAAGCCCATCGCCATCACCATCGTGCGGCGCGACTGGGTGTCCCAGCCGCCCCAGGCGTTCGCGAGCACGCGGTCGTAGCGCGACAGAAGGTTGGCGTCGGCGCGCAGCGAGTCGTCGTGCCAGTAGTCGGCCGCGGCCACGAGGACCCGCTGGCGCTCGGCGAGGAGCTGGCGCGCGCCCGCGATGTCGCCGTTCGAGAGCGCGCTCGAGGCGCCGCGCAGCGCGTCGCCGGCCTGGAACGCGAGGACGGTGCGCTTCACCGTCCGCTGAGTGGACGCCATCGCCGCCTCGGCGTCGCGCGTCCGCTCCGCCGTGACGTCGACGCTCGCGTCGCGGTTCTCGCGCGAGAGCAGGTCCTTGTACTCGAGCTCCACGTGCGCGATCCGCGACGCGTCGGTGCCCGGCGGCACCTCGAGCTCCATCAACACGACGTGCTGATCGCCGCGGCGGAACGTCGGCAGGTGGATGCGGAGGCCGCGGTCCTCGTCGTTCTGGCGATCGCGCGCGATACCGAGCTCGGCCGCGAGGCGACGGTCGGACGCGATCTCTGTGCGGCGGACCGCGCTCGCCTCCTGCTCGTCGAGGACGCGCGAGCCGTAGACGCGACGGGCGACCACGCCCTCGCCGAGCTCCACGCGGAGCCGCAGCGCCTGGGCCACCGCCTGGGCGCGCTCCTCGAGCTCGTCGGTGAGGATCTCGGAGATGTCGGCCGCGCGGCGCACGAAGTGGTAGCTGCCGCTCCCCTCGCGGGCGATCGCGAGCATCGTGGCCTCGTCGAAGTCCGTCCCGAGCCCCACGCTCGTCGTCAACGCGCCGCTCGCGTCGAAGGCCTCGCGCGCCATCGCGCCGAGCTCCTGCGGGTTGGTCTGGCCGACGTTCGCGACGCCGTCCGAGACGAGCATCGTGAGCAGGACGTCGTTCATCTGGCGGCGCCGCGGGGCGTGCTGCTGCGCGAGGCGGAGCGCGCCCTCGATGTTCGTGCCGCCGCCCGGGATGAGCTGGTCAATCGCGCGGTGCGCGGCGCGGCGGTCGCCCACGCGGGCCGGGGCGAGGTCGAGGGTCGCCTCGTCCGAGTAGCTCACGAGCCCGAAGGTGTCGCCGGGCTGGAGTCGATCGACGAGCGCGTGGGCGGCGCGGACGGCCTGGTCCCACTTCTCGCCCATCATCGAGCCCGAGCGGTCGAACACGAGCCGCACGTCCATGCGGGGCCGCGGGGGCGCCTCGCCGCGGCGCGCCATGAGCGCGATCTGGAGGTGCACCCGCTCGCCGTCGGCGACGAGGCGCGAGCGCTCGAGCTGCGCGTGGAGCCCGACCGCCCGGTCGCCGGGCACGGGGTAGGGCAGGCGGCCGAGGTCGTCGAACGCCTCGAGCCGCACGCTCTCGCCGCCCACCATCACGCCGCGGTCGAGCAGATCCTCGAGGCGCGCCTGGGCGCCGCGCCCGCCGACGAAGTTGTTGGCGAGGACCGCGTTCTGCGGGAGCGGCGCGGCGAGGGCGGCGGCCGGCGCCGCGGCGGCGGGGCGCGC
>JAUHXR010000268.1 GCA_030426845.1 Polyangia bacterium
CGCGCGCTGGCACGGACGGTGATAAATCCGCCCGCATGCAAACGACCGGATCTCGCGCGCTCTGGCTCGCGCTCGTGCTCTCCCTCGCGGGTGCAGGCTGCGCCACCGACCCCGCCGGCGGGGACGACGACTTCCCGCTCTCCGACCTGGACTCGATCTACGAGGACGCCCCCGCCGATCGCGGCGTCGGGCTCCCCGAGGACGACGCGAAGGGCGACGGGACGCCGGTCCGCTTCGACCTGATGGACATCGCGACCGACGTGCGCAGCCAGGGCAGCCGCGGCACCTGCACGATCTTCGCGACCATCGGTCTGATGGAGGCGCTCTACAACCGCGAGGGGACGCTCACCAACCCCGACTTCAGCGAGCAGTTCCTCCAGTGGTCGGCGAAGTTCGAGGTCCGCTCGTTCCCGAACACCTCCGGCTCGAACCCCGAGTACAACCTGCAGGCGATCAGCCGCTTCGGGGTCGTGGAGGAGTCGGTCTGGCCGTACGAGTCGTCCGAGTGGGGCCCGTCCAACGACCCCGAGTGCACCGGCGACAACCGACCGACCCGCTGCTACACGAACGGCGAGCCGACCGAGGAGATGCGCGCCGCGCAGCGCTTCACCCTCCCGCGCGGCCGCTGGATCAACCCGCGGGCGCGCTCGCTCCAGGGCCACATGCTCTCGACCCGCACCCCCGTCGTGGTGAGCGGGCAGTTCTTCTACCAGGCGTGGAACCACGGCCGCTCGAACCTCACCACCAGCTCCGAGAACTCGCGGCGCGGCATCGTGATGTTCCCGAACGCCGAGGACATCGCGGACAGCAGCGGCGAGCGCCGCGCGGGTCACGGCGTGACCCTCTTCGGCTGGGACGACGAGATGGAGGTCATCCGCGTGAACCCGGACGGCACGCCGGAGCTCGATGAGGAGGGCAACCC
Organism: Polyangia bacterium; assembly: GCA_030426845.1. Taxonomy (GTDB): domain Bacteria; phylum Myxococcota_A; class Polyangia; order Polyangiales; family Sandaracinaceae; genus JAUHXR01. The sequence continues at coordinate 923 of JAUHXR010000268.1, forward strand.
GGTCATGGAGCGCGGGTTCTTCCTCTTCAAGAACTCCTGGGGCACCGGCCGCTTCGGCGTCGAGAACCCGCACGGCGCGGGCTTCGGGTGGATCAGCTACCGCTACGTCGAGGAGTACCTCACGGCCTACACCGCCGGCCTGCCCCAGGTGGCGGTGCCCGAGGTCTGCAACGACGACCGCGACAACGACCGCAACGGGCTCTCGGACTGCGACGACCCGGCGTGCTCGGGCGACCACTCCTGCATGGACCCGGTCGACGACCTCGTGAACACGACCCCGGTGGTCATCCCCGACAACGACCCGACCGGCACCACCAGCAGCATCGTGGTCAACGAGGGCGGCCTGATCAGCTCGATGGCGATCACCGTCGACCTCACGCACAGCTACGTCGGCGACCTCACGATGACCCTCGTCCGCGAGGAGGACGGCCTCGAGGTTCCCCTGCACAGCCGCAGCGGCGGCAGCGCCGACGACCTGGTGTTCACCCGCCCGCTGGCGGAGTTCAACAACACCGACGCGGCGGGGACCTACACGCTGCACATCGCCGACCACGCGGCGGCCGACACGGGGACGCTCAACCAGTGGAGCCTCGAGATCACCCGCTGCATGGGCAGCGAGTGCGAGACGGCCCCGCAGGTCCGCACCTACACCGACAGCGAGGCGACCGCGATCCCCGACAACGGCTCGGTCAGCCGCACGCTCGCCGTCTCCGACACGGGCGAGATCACCGCGCTGTCGGTCGACATCGACATCGAGCACGAGGCGAGCATCGACCTGACGATCCGCTTTGGCCGCGACGGCGGGCGCGAGTTCGTCCTGCTCACCGAGGACCTGAGCGGCGACACGCACCTGCAGCGCACGTTCGAGGTGCCGGCGCTCGTGGGCGAAGAGCTCGCGGGCGAGTGGACCCTCACGGTCGTGGACGCCGCCACCAACGATGTCGGCACGATCAACTCCTGGAGCATCTCCGCCACCACGCGCTAGCGGGACACCGGGCGCCTCCGACGGGATCGGAGGCGCTCTAGTGACGCGCTTCGGTGTCGCTGTGCGGCGGCGCGCCCGACGACCTTGCGATTTTCGCGCCGGGCACCTATATCGACCCAGACTTTGGGCCCTCCGCGAGAGGACCCAGACCTGGAGACGGAGAACGAGTGGCTAGAAAACGACGAGGCGGCCGCCGCAGGCGTGGGCCCTTCGAGCACGACAACGACGGTGATGAGGACCGTTCCGATCACGTCAAGCTCGAGGGCACGGTGACCAACGTGTTCGCGGGCGGGCAGTTCGAGGTGGAGACCGACGCGGGCCCGACGGTACGCGCGAAGCTCTGCGGTCGGATGCGTAAGTACCGGATCCGGGTGATCCTCGGCGACCGCGTCACGGTCGCCCTGTCGCCCTACGATCTCAACCACGGCATGATCGTCTACCGCACCAAGTAGCCGATCGTCCCGGACCCCACAACGAGGCCGCGGCCGCCACTCGGCGCCGCGGCCTTCGTGCATCGACGAGGTGCGTCGACGACCTGCGCGCTCGCGTGGATCGCGAGGACGATCAGTCGTCGTCCTCGTCGTCGATCGCGACCCGGCTCACGCCCTCGCCCATCCGGTCCGAGCCGCAGTGCACGCTGCCCTCCGCGGGCCGGATCTCCGTGTAACAGATGCGGTACTCGGACTCCTCACCGCGCTGCCGCGGACCGACCCAGATCAGGTAGTCGCCCTCCGGCCAGGCGTCCTGATCCACGAAGGGGTTCGAGCCGTCCGGGGCGCTGCAGAGGTAGCGCCCGCCCGGGGTCCGCAGGACTACCGAGACGCGCCCCGCCGCGTCGCCGAGCTGTACGCGGAAGTAGTCGAAGTCGTTGCGCAGGGTCAGGCGGTGCGACGGCGCCGACTCGACGAAGCCGCGGCACTCCGGGCCGAGCGAGCGCACGTCGATCGATCCCGTGGCGGTCCCCCCGTCCTCGCGCGGATCGGGCAGGAAGCCGCGACGCAGCCGTCGATCGCGGAAGCGCCCCGCCTCCACCTCGAGCTCGAGCCCGATGTTGAGGTCGGTGGTGACGCCGCCGACCGACGGGCCGACGCTGCGGAACTCGGTCACCGCGAGGTCGAAGCCGACCGTCGCGCCCTGCTCGACGCCGCCGACCCAGACCTCGAGCCGCCCGGGCGCGAAGGCCCCCTCCTCCATCACCGCGCCGCCGAGCCGCTGCGCGCCGCAGCGCCACTGACCGCTCGCGTCGCGCAGGGCGAGCGCGACCGGAGCCGCGCTCACCGCGAACACGCGGAGGAAGGCGAAGTCGGTCGTGAGCTCGAGGACCCGCGCGGGCCGATCGCCGACGAAGCCCTCGCACTCCGCGCCGAGCGAGCGCAGCCCACGCTCGCCGCCGCCCTGGCCGGAGAACCGGATCGGGTCGGGGGTGAAGCCGCTCTCGAGAGGGACCGAGTCGGTGCGCGGGCGCGGGCGCCCGGGCAGGTCCTGCGCCGCGGCCCGTGAGGTCCCGAGGAACGGGCTCCCGCGCAGCGGGGCCCCGAGCAGGATCCCGAGCAGGGCCCCGAGGAGCGAGAGCGTCGCGGGCGGGCGCGGCATTCCGCCCGCAGGGTAGTGCGGAGACCGGACCGGTTGAAGGGCCGGTTGCGGTAGGCGGGCCGCGACGCGCCCCGGCCGGGATCGCGCGCGCGCCCTCCGAGGTGATAGACCGGCGGCGTGCGGGTCCTCGAGCAGCGCGACGCGCAGGGCGCCGCCGTCGTCATCCACTGGCCAGACCGCGCGCGGCGACGGCTGCTGCCCTCGCGCGCCCACGACCTCGCCCTGCCGCCCGAGGCGCGGCCCGAGGAAAGGCCCGCGCGGCCGCCGGTGCTGAGCGCACGCCTGGCGGCCTCCGCGCTCGACGCGCTCTCGCCGCGCCGGGCCCGCGTGCCCGAGCCGGCGCGCGCCCTCGTCGCCCAGCTGCGCTTCGCGCTCCTGGCGGCCGACGACGCGTCCTACGCGGCGGCCCGCGCGGCGGTCGGCCAGCCGCGGCACGCGCTCGCCGCGGGGCTCCTCGCGGCGGCCTTCACCGACGACGCCGAGCTCACGCGGCGCGCGGCCGAGGCGTGGCTGGCGCGGCCGCTGCCCGAGGCGCTGATCGAGGACTTCGGACCGTTCGTGACCGACCCCGCGCTCACCGCGCGCCTCGTCGAGGCGACCCTGCGCGCGCCCTATGGGCTTCGCGAGCGCGCGCTCGACCTCCTCGCGCACCTCGGGGCGGCCGCGCAGGCGCCGCTCACCCGCATGCTCTTCGAGCGATGGAGCGACTCGAGCGTAAAGCCGGTGGCCCAGGCCCTCGCGCTCGTCGCGTCCGAGGAAGCCGGGCGCGCGCTCCTGCCGCTGCTGGCGAGCCGGCCGCTCCGCTCGGTCGCGATGGGGTGGGCGCGCAGGCACCCGGCGCTCGCCCTGCCGGCGCTGACGCGGCTGCGCGACGCGCCCGACGACTTCGCGCTCGACATGGCGCAGGCGCACGACCTCGAGCCGGCCGTGGAGCCCGCCCTCCGCGCCCTCGCGCCCAAGCCCGCGCCGGGCCAACGCCGCGCGCCGGGCTGGCCACGGGACGCGCCCGCGTCGCTCCGCGCCGGCGCCGAGGCGACCCCGTCGTTCGTGGTGGTCGAGCGCCTCCCGGCCCTCCGCACCCGCTCCGGCGCGTCGCTCCCGCCGGCGGCCGGGGCGCGCTGGATCGACGCGCTGACCTCTCGCACAGATGCAAGCGACGTGGTCGAAGGCTGCGACCCGGCGTCGCTCGCCGACTTCGCGTGGGCGGGGTTCGAGGCGTGGCGAGAGGGCTCCGGCCAGCTCCGCGAGGGCTGGCCCTTCGACGCGCTCGCGCGGGCGATCGACGACGCTCGGGTCGGGGCCCTCGCGGAGCTCGCGCTCGAGATGCAGCGCGCGGGTCGAGCCGTCCACGCCGCCCGGGCCGTCGAGACGCTCGCGACGCGCGCGACGCCCCTCGCGATCCTCCACCTCGAGCGCCTCGCCCGGCTCGCGCCCTACCCTAAGCTCCGCGCGGCCGCCGGAGCCGCGCTCGACGCCGCGGCGGAGCGCGCCGGCCTCTCGCCTCACGCCTTGGTGGCCCGCCTCCTCCCCCGCCTCGGGCTCGACGCGCGGGCCGAGCGGCGCCTCCGGATCGGCGCCCGCGAGATCGTGGTCTGCTGTGACGACGCGCTCCGGCTCCGCGTGAGGGGCCCCGACGGCGCGCTCCGCGCCCGCTTCCCCGCGCGCCGCGTGGCCGACCCGCCCGCGGACTACGACGCCGCGAAGGACGCGTTTCTGGCGATGCGGCGCGACCTCGGGCTCGTCCACGAGGCGCTCCTCGCGTGGCTCGAGCGCGCGATGGTCACCCAGCGCGCGCAGCCGTGGGAGGAGCTGCGCGCGAGCCTCGCCACCCACCCGATCGCGCGGCCGCTGCTCGAGCGCCTCGTGCTCTCGGTCGACGGCGCCCTCCGCCGGCTCGCGGAGGACGGCACCCTCGCCGACGTCGACGACCGCGAGCGCGACGCCGACGACGAGGCCCCCGTGACGGTGGCCCACCCCGCCCGGATCGAGCCCGCGGCGCGCGCGCGATGGGCCGAGGTGCTCGCGGACTACGGGCTCACCCAGCCGCTCCGTCAGCTCGGCCGGCCGGTCCTCAGGCCGAGCGACGCGGAGCGGGCGGCGGGGCGCGCGCGGCGGCTCGAGGGCCGCGAGCTGCCCTGGCGCGCGGTCTCCGCGCTGCGCGAGCGGGGCTTCGACGCGGGGCCGCCGGAGCAGGGCCGTCTTCGCCGCTTCACCCGCCGGGTGCCCGCGGTCGCCGAGGTCGCCCTCGAGGTGTCCCCCGGGCTCCACCCCGGCAGCCCGGTCGGCAGCGGGCCGCAGCGGGTGACCCGGGCGTCGATCGACGGCCTCGCGGAGCTCGACGACATCCGCGCGAGCGAGGCCCTCCTCGCCTTCGAGTCCCTCGACGGGGCTTCGACTAACGGATGAGTCGTTGCACCTCTTCGGAGTGCCCCTGGCCGAAGGTCATCCCGAAGAGCACCCCGTGCCAGAGCCACACGATCGGGCTGATCAGGTTCGCCGCCACCGTGTTGATCGCGGTCGAGACCAGCAGCTCCTTGCGCATGCACGGCGCGCAGGCGACCACGCGCTTGGTGCGCCACGACGCGAAGACCCACAGGAAGAGCAGCATGCTCATCATCGTGTAGGCCTTGATGCTGTCGCTCGGCTGCCCGCACTGCGGACACGCGATCATCCCCGGCCCTCCGTGGGCGTGTGCGTGGGCATGTGCGTGCGGGTGGGACGGCGGCTGGCCGTAGCCTTGATGCCCGTGCTGCGGGGCCTGGCCATAGCCGGGCGGGGGCGGGCCGTGGGGGTTCGAGGGATCGTGGGAGCTCGGGTGCATGGGCCTACCTCTCGTCGACGCGCGCGTCGCGCTCAGGGTACGCGATCGGGCCGGCGCGCTCCCCCCGCGCGGCGACGATCGCCCAGGTGGCCGGGACGGCCGCGGCGAGGAACGACGGGAGGTTCACCATCGCGATGTTGAACCAGGCGCCCTCGGCCACGCAGATCGCCGAGTCGACGAAGAACCACGCGCTCATCGAGGTGAGCACCGCCCAGGGAGCCCAGCGCTCGTGGCCCGCCCGCCACATCACCGCGGTGAGGATCACGAAGTGCGCCGCCACCGCTGCGCCGATCAGGCCGAAGCCGAGGCGCTCGAACGCGACCGACGCCAGGCTCATCGGTCCGCCGAAGAAGTGATCGGCGATCGCGGCGTTGTAGAGATCGAACGGCGCCGTCCGGATCGCGAGCGTCATCGCGCCGGTGCCGATCGAGAAGGCGCAGATCCAGAGGAGGACGCGCCGGACGCCGCGGAGGCGCGGGGCGGCGGGCGCGCGCTCGGCCGGACGGAGCGCGAGGCCGAGGGTCAGCCCGAGCAGCGCCAGCGCGGGCAGGGCGTCGAGCGCCAGCAACCAGAGCGTCCCCGCGCGGGCGACGGCGAGGCCGGCGATCCCGAGCCAGACGGCGTGGCTCAGGAGGATCGCGCGGGCCGCCCAACGGTCTCCGCGTCGCAAGGCGACGTGTACGATCCAGGCGGTGGCCGTCCAGCGACCGGCGATCGAGGCGCCGAGGATCCCCTCGACCAGCCGGGCGAAGCGGGCGCCTCCCTCGGGCACCTCCCCGAGCCGCGCGAAGAGAGCGCGCCCCGGCTCGAGCACGCTGCCCGCGAACGCGAGCGCGACGCCGACCGCCGCGAAGACCGCGCACAGCCCGAGCAGCGCCGTGACCCGGCGCGTCGTGATGCCCCCCCGGGCCATGGGGAGGTCGCTAGGGTCGAGCGCCCCGCGCGGAAAGGTCGTCAGCTCCGCTGGACGTCGTAGACGCCGTCGATCTGGCTGATGCGGCGCATGAGCGAGCGCAGCTTGGAGACGTCGGTCACGCGGAAGGAGAACATGTTGACCGCGCTGCCGTCCTCGTCGACCCGGCAGTTGGCCTCCTGGATGTTCACCCCGCTCTCGGTGAACGCGGCCGAGACGTTGGCGAGGATCCCCGGTCGGTCCGCGGTCGCGACGCGCAGCGCGACCGGGCGGTCGACCTTCACGCCGTCGGACCAGCTCACCTCGATGCGACGCTCCGGGTCGAGCTCCATCGCCTTCTCGCACTCGCGGCGGTGGACGCTCACGCCGCGGCCGCGGGTGATCCACCCGGTGATCGGGTCCCCGGGCAGCGGATTGCAGCACTTGGCGAAGCGCACGAGGATGTCGTCGACGTCCTCGATGCGGATCCCGTTGGGGCCGTCGCGCCCCGTGACGCGGCGCACCGTCTTCTCGAAGAAGCTCGGCCGGAGCGCCTCCGCCTCCGCGGCGTCGTCGTTCGGCACGGCCGCGTCGTAGACCTCCTGGGCGCTCAGCTTGCCGTAGCCGACCTGCGCGTAGAGCTCGTCGCTCGAGTCGACCGAGAACCGCCGCGGGAACTCCTCGTCGCCCTGGCTGCGCTTCTCCCATCGCGAGAACGACTTGTCGTTCTTGTGGAAGGCGCGCTCGACGAGCTCCTTGCCGAGCTTCACCGCGCCCCGCCGCTCCTCGATGCGCACGTGGTTGCGGATGCGCGAGCGGGCGCGGCCGGTGGCCACGAACTCGAGCCACTCCTTCTCCGGCTGCTGCTGCGGGCTCGTGATGATCTCGACCGTGTCGCCGTTGTGCAGCTTGTAGCGGAGCGGCACGATCGCGCCGTTGACCCGCGCCCCGGCGCAGCGGTCGCCGACCTCGGAGTGGATCGCGAAGGCGAAGTCGACCGGCGTCGCCCCGCGCGGGAAGACCTTGAGCTCGCCGCGCGGCGTGAAGACGTAGACCTCGTCGGTGAAGAGGTCGACCTTGACCGACTCGAGGAACTCGGCCGGGTCCACGACCTCCTTCTGGAACTCCATGAGCTGGCGCAGCCACGCGAACTGGGCCGCGTCCTTGGCGTCGAGGCCGCCGGTGCGCTCCTTGTACTTCCAGTGGGCCGCGATGCCGTACTCGGCCGTCTTGTGCATCTCCTGCGTCCGGATCTGCACCTCGATGCGCCGCTGCCCCGGGCCGATGACCGTCGTGTGGAGCGACTGGTACATGTTCGGCTTCGGGAGCGCGATGTAGTCCTTGAAGCGCCCGGGGATCGGCGTCCACTGCGAGTGGACCACGCCCAGCGCCGCGTAGCAGTCCGCGACCGTCTCGACGATCACGCGGAACGCGACGAAGTCGTGCACCTGCTCGAACTCGCAGTTGTTGGCGCGCATCTTCCGCCAGATCGAGTAACGGTGCTTGACGCGCCCGCCGACCTCGACCGCGAAGCCGCGCTCGATGAGCATCTTCTGGAGGCGGCCGGTGACGTCGGCGATGTACTTATCGCGGTCGCGCGCGTTGCGGCGGCTCTTGCGCGCGATCTCCGCGTACTGCTCGGGGTAGAGGTAGCGGAAGCTCAGGTCCTCGAGCTCGCTCTTGAGCCAGTAGATGCCGAGCCGGCCGGCGAGGGGCGCGTAGATCTCGAGGGTCTCGGCCGCGATCCGCTCCTGCTTGTCCGGCTTCATGTGCTGGAGCGTGCGCATGTTGTCGAGCCGGTCCGCGAGCTTGACGAGGAGCACGCGGATGTCGCGCGCCATCGCCACGAGCATCTTGCGGAAGCTCTCCGCCTGCTGGTCCTCCTTGCAGGTGAAGTTGATCCGCCCGAGCTTGGTCACGCCGTCGACGAGGAAGGAGACCTCCTCGCCGAACTGGCTCGTGAGGTCGTCGGTGCTCGCCTCGGTGTCCTCGACCACGTCGTGCAGGAGCGCCGCGCAGACGCTCGCCGGGTCGAGGCGCATGTCTGCGATGATGTGCGCGACCGAGACGGGATGGACGAAGTACGGATCGCCGCTCTTGCGCATCTGCCCGTCGTGCATCTTCGCGGAGTACACGTAGGCGCGATGGATCAGGTCCACGTCCGCTGCCGGATGGTAGCTCTGGACCTTCTCGACGATGTCGGCGAGCCGCGGGACCATGGGTTACCCGTCACCCCCCTCCAGCGTGTGACGCTGAGATGGGGGAGGTCGGAACCGTTCCGGCGCGGACCTCGAAGCCAAACTCGTCCCCTTACTGCGACGCAAGGACTGACGGAGGACCGTATCACCGGCGATCGGGGTCCACAAGATCGAGCACACGACGGAAAGATAACGGGCGGCCGTCACACGATCGATCCGACGAGCGTGTGAGGCCGCCCGGAAAGGCCTCGGGCGTGCGTCTGGTCACGGGCCCGCGCGAGGCGAGCGGCCGCCGGCTGCGTCAGGCGACCGAGAAGAGGACGTTGGCGACGATCATCCAGATGCCGACGCCGATCGCGATGAGGCCCATCGTCCCCTGGTAGGGCGCGAGCTTGGCGATCGTCTGGTCCATCTTCTCGTTGGCCGTCGGGTCCTTGATGAACTGCTTGAGCACGCCGACGCCCAGAAGCAGCCCGAGGGCTGCCTGAAGCACCCCGTCGGCCAGGTACGTGGCCCAGAGGATCGCGCCGCCCATCCCGAGCGCCAGCCAGCCGACGCTCAGCACGGCCGAGATGATCATCCAGATGCCCCACACCGCCGACACCGCGCCGATCCACCCCTGGTAGGGCGCGATCTTGTCGATCATCTCCTTGGCGTCAGGACGCCTCGCAATAATAAGGCTCGCCGCGCCTAGGACCCCCAGCACCAGCAACCACAGCCCACCTGCAAAACCCATAGTGATTTCCCCTGTCTCGTCGTCACGCGGGCGGACCGCCCGCCGCCACAGGGTCAGACCCCGCGGAGGCCGAGTCAACGGGTGTGAGGGTCATGAAAGTCCCGGAGCGCGCGTCACGATCGTGACGGAAGGGCTGGCGCGCACGCCGATCTCGCCCCATGAGAACGATTCTCTATGGTCCATGGATTGCACTTCGCGCGCCGCATGCGGCAAACCGTTACTCGTTCGACGCTCCTCCGCGCCCGTGCGCTCTGTGCCCTCGCGCTCTGTGGGGTCGCCCTCGTGGGCTGCGGGAACCCCCTGCGGGCGATCGACCCGCGGACCGGGGAGGTCGGCACCTTCGACACCGAGGCGATGATCCCCGCCGGGTGGATCCCGTGCGAGGGGGCGTGCGACGACGTCACCGTGCCGGGCACCCTGGAGAACGGGGCCCCGACGTCGATGTTCATCGTCTACCAGGCGGAGAACTTCGTCGCGCCCGGCGTCAACCGGGAGTGGATCCCGATGGACGTGACCCCGAGCACCCACGGGGAGCTCTGGGTCGTGCAGCGCATGGCGCGCCTGCCCGAGTTCGACGAGTTCACCGAGTGCACCTCGCGCGCCCAGGCGGGCTCGCCGAACGACTGCGTCGGGCTCCAGGGCAGCACCGTGGCGCTCCGCGATCCGTCGGCGATGAGCCAGGCGAGCGGTGAGCGGGCCAACCTGGTGGTCGACTTCAACGCGTGGCACTTCATGCGGCGGCCGTCGGCCATCGCGTTCGGGGCCGAGAGCACGACGCTGCCGGCCGACGACCCGCGCGCCCTCGACCCGTCGACCGGCGCGCCGCTCCTCACCGAGGCGGCCACCTACACCGACATCTTCGCGACCTGCCACGAGCACTGGACGGGCAACTTCACCGACCAGGCCGCGTTCATCGGGCCGAGCCTCTGGACGGCCGACCCCGCGATCTACAACGGGGGCAACGGCGAGTACTCGTGGTCGAACGGCTCGCACCTCGACATGGTCCACGCGACCCAGAACTGCACCGGCATCGCGTGGGAGCGCGACAACGTCTACTGGGCCCTCAACGGCGAAGAGGGGACACTCGACCGCTACGACTTCGGCGTGCCCCACGTCCCGGGCGCGGCCGACCACGACGACGGCGAGGTCACGCGCTACCAGCTCGGCGACGCCCTCGGCCGCGTAGTCGACGTGCCGAGCAACCTGTGGATGGACGGTACGGTCCTCTACATCGCGGACACCGGCAACGGACGCGTCGTGCGGTTCGACACCGCGCAGACGATGACCGAGATGGGCTCGTTCCAGACCTTCGAGGCGCTCACCGGCCAGGTGATGGGCGGCTCCGCCGAGACGATCGCGGACGCGGCCACCCTCGGCGCGCTCTGGGGCGGGGTCTCGGAGCCGAGCGGCCTCGCGATGCTCGACTCCGAGACGCTGGTGGTCGCCAACCACGCGAGCGGCCACATCACGCTGCTGTCGGTGGACGGCGAGGAGATCCACACCTTCGACACCGGCCTCGGCGCCGGGATCGGCGGACTCGCGGTGATGGACGGCGCCATCTACTTCGCCCACATGGGCGAGCGCCGGGTCTACCGGGTCGACGTCGACCCGACCCCGATCCTGATCGTCCCCCAGCCCGAGGGCTGAGCGCGGGCGGAGTCCGAGGGCGGAGCCCCCTGAGCCGCCCCCAAGGGCGCCCCCGGGGGCCGCCCCCGCGCTGACCTCGAGGGCGGAGCGCGCCTTTCGAAATGCGCGACGTGGCCCTCACCCGCGCGGTCGGCGCCGGAGAACGAGCGCCAGCCACGCGATCACCAGCCACGCCCCGTGCAGGAGGCCATCGCCGCCCGCGCTGGCGGCTCGACACCCGCACCCGGGCTCCGGGTCGACCGCGACCCCGCCGTCGAGCCCCGCGTCCGGCCCGGGGCCGGCGTCGATCCCGCAGAGCGCGATGTCGCCGGCGTCTCGCGGCAGACCCGTTGACACCGCGCCGCCACCATCGGCGAGGTACTGCGCCTGGTCGGCGCGCAGATCGGAGAGCCACGCGGGGCAGACGAAGCCGGTCAGGGAGCACGCCTCGCAGCGCGGCAGCTCGTCGACCTGGGTGAGGTCGAAGCGCGGCTCGAGGGTCCGCCCGCCGTCGGTGGAGACCCCGAGCGCGAAGCCGTCGATCCGCTGGTCGACGCACATCCAGAGCTCGTCGCCGCGCGCCTCGAGGCAGCGCACCGTCAGGTCGCTCACCCGCTCGAACGCGAAGCCGCCGTCGCGCGCCGCGTGGACCCCGGCGCCCTCGGCCGAGCCCACGGTCAGGATCTGCCCGTCGTCGCTGATCGCGACCCCCGCGATGCGTCGGAGCGCGAACACCTCACGGAAGCTCGCTCCGCCGTCGTCGCTGTAGAGCAGCCGCTCGGGCGTCTCGTCGGTCACGCGCCGGACCACGCGCACGAACAGGCGGTCGGCGTCGGTCGGGTCCACCGCGGCGACGAGCGGGTAGCGCTCGGTCGGCTCGAGGGTCAGCTCGGTGGTCTGGAGGCTCGCCGCGCCGTCGGTGGAGCGCAGGACGAAGCCCCGCGGGGTGGCCGCGCCGACCGCGATGGCGCCCGCGAGGTAGAGCCGGTCGGGGTCGGAAGGCGCGCGGGCGATCGACTCGACGAGGATGTCCTGGATGGGCGGCCCGACGGCCGACCAGGACCGCCCCGCGTCGTCGCTCAGGAGCACGCGGTCCGGCACGCGGCCGTCCGAGGCGACGGCCCACGCGCGCCCCGGCGTCGTCGGGTCCGCGGTCACGTCG
>JAUHXR010000269.1 GCA_030426845.1 Polyangia bacterium
CGCAGGACGAGCCCAGAATCGTGGGGTCGTGGCGCCGACAGCCCTGGCCGCGCGGAGGGTGAATCCCGGTCGGCGCGACGCCTATATATTCGGGATTATCTATGGACTTCGTCGAATCTTGGGTATTGCCGAATGTGCGGGCCTCCGCCAGGATGAAGAAATCATGTTGGAGAAGCTCCGAGCCATCGTGGGGTCGCTCATCTTCGCGGGTGCCATCTACACCTGGGCGTGGGTCAGCCAGGTTGCGGAGACGCCCGCCGAGGGAGACCTCCGTCCGTGCGAGTGTGACCCGGGCCCCGCGGCGCTCGCGGCCGTGTCTCCGGTCGACGCCGACGACGGAGAGCCCAAGCACGCCAAGCCCACGCCCTCCCGCGAGACCACGCTCTCGAGCGCGCGCGAGTACTGACTGCGCGCCGCCCACGATCCGAGCGCGCAACGCGCTTCTGGACGCCGCGCGGCTCTTCGCCGATCCTGGGCTCCTCCTCTTCGAGGCGAGATGAGCCTGAAGCTCGGCACCAAGGCCCCCGACTTCCACGCGGACTCCACGCAGGGTCCGATCCGCTTCTACGAGTGGGCTGGCGACGCGTGGGTCGTGTTCTTCTCGCACCCCGCGGACTTCACCCCGGTCTGCACCACCGAGCTCGGGCTCGCGGCGCGGCTGGAGCCCGAGTTCCACGCGCGCCGGGCGAAGCTGCTGGCGATCAGCGTCGACGACCTGGCGAGCCACCACAGCTGGATGCGGGACATCGAGCAGACGCAGGGCGCTTCCGTCGGCTACCCCATCGTCGCCGACCCCGAGCAGCTCGTGGCCGAGGCCTACCGCATGGTCCACGAGGAGCTCGACCCGAAGCTCACCGTGCGTACCGTCTTCTTCATCGACCCGGCGAAGCGGATCCGCGCGACGATCACCTATCCGGCGTCGGTCGGCCGGAGCATCGACGAGATCCTCCGGGTCCTCGACGGGCTGATGCTCACCGACGCCCACCCGGTCGCGACGCCCGTCAACTGGCGTCGCGGCGACGACGTCTTGATCAACCCTTCGCTCACCGATCCCGAGCAGATCGCGGCGCGCTTCCCCCGCGGGTACCGCGAGGTGACGCCGTACCTTCGGATCACGCCGCAGCCGACCGACGACTGAGCTCCGCGCGCACCTGGAGCGCCGATCGGTTTGGAAGAGTCGAGAAGGCTCGGAGCGCGACGGCCGTTCGGCGTGGTCAGACGCGACGAGGCGATGCTCAGGCGTCGTCGAGGAGCGGCTGGCCGCGCCGGGCGGCTGTCCCGCCGGTGATCTCCGGCGGTTTCAAACCGATTGGCGCTCGAGAGTCGGACGAGGAGCTCGGATCAGATGAAGAGGCTGTCGTGGGCGGCGTCGCTGATCGCACGCACCGCGGGGTGCTTGATCCGGCGCTCCACCGTGATCGCGTAGAAGCGCTCCTTCACGTGGTCCGTCTTGCCGACCACCCGCACCCCGAACTGCGCGATGACCTCGGCCTCGATCGCGACCGGGCCGGGGAACATGCCCTCGCCGTTGTGGCCGAACTGCTTGAGCAGCGCGGAGTCCTCGAACTCGGCCACGATCCGCGGCCGCACGCCGATCGCGTCGAACCAGTGGTCGAGGGAGCGGCGCAGCACCGTGTTCTCGGTCGGCAGGAGCAGGGGCGCGCCGTCGAGCGACAGGGGGAACTCGCGCGCGTACTTGCGCGCGAGCGCCGGCAGACCGAAGAACGCCACGCCACACTCGCCCAGCAGGTGGTTGAACGCGCGCACCCGCGCCTGGCCCGCGAGCGGCGTGTCGCAGAGCACCAGATCGAGGTCGGACACCGAGAGCTCGGCCAGCAGGCGCTCCGTCTTGTCCTCGCGGCAGACGATCTGGACCGGCTCCTCCATGCGGAGCGCGGGCTCGAGTAGCCGGTGCAGCACCAGCTTCGGGACGACGTCGCTCACGCCGACGCGAAGCTTGGACGGCCGCCCGCTCGGCCGGCCGGCCAGGGTGTCCTGCAGCTCCTGGCCGAGGCTGAAGATCTCGTCCGCGTACCGGAAGACCACGCGGCCCGTCTCCGTCAGCGCGAGCCGGCGTTTGCTCCGGTCGAAGAGCTGCTCGCCGAGGGCGGCCTCGAAGGTCTTGAGCTGCTCGCTCACCGTGGGCTGCGTGAGCGAGAGCTGCTCCGCGGCCTTGGTGATCGTGCCCTCCCGGGCCACCACCCAGAAATAGTAGAGGTGGTGGTAGTTCATCCACTGCATCGACACGCTCTATAGGATAGGCGATCTCGATGCAGATCGGGCTCCCGCCCTCGGTCTCCCCAAATGTATCGGCATGGCCGATGAAAGAGGAGGTTATTATCTGTTTTGTCGAAAAGCCTGGCGGGCCGATGCTGTAGTCATGACGTCGAACCTGACTCGCGACCTGGGCGCCTCCGTGGTGGTGTTCCTGGTCGCCCTCCCGCTGTGTCTCGGGGTCGCCCTGGCCTCGGGCGTCCCCCCCGCGCTCGGCATCCTCAGCGGGATCATCGGCGGGATCGTCGTCGGCGCCCTCGCGGGCTCGCCGCTCCAGGTCAGCGGCCCCGCGGCCGGGCTCGTCGTCTCGGTCTGGGCGATCGTCAGCGGCTGGGGGGTCGAGGCGCTGGGGCTCGCGGTGCTCATCTCGGGCGTGCTCCAGGTCCTCGCCGGCGGGCTCAAGCTCGGCCGGTGGTTCCGCGCCGTCTCGCCGAGCCTCATCGGCGGCATGCTCGCGGGCATCGGGGTGCTGATCGCCTCGAGCCAGCTCCACGTGATGGTCGGGCAGACCCCGCCGGGCGGCGGCCTGGCCGACGTCCTCGGCCTCCCCGCGTCCTGGGCGGCCGGTCTCTCCACGGAGACCGGGCTGTGGTCCGCGGCGGTGGGCGTGGCCACGATCCTGCTGCTCGTAGGCTGGGAGCTCGTGCCGCCCAAGCGCCTCCGGGTGATCCCCGGACCGCTCGTGGCGGTGTTCACCGTGACCGCCGCCGTCGCGATCTTCGAGCTGCCGGTCACGCGGGTGACGCTGCCGGAGTCGCTGATCGCTTCCCTCAACGTCCCGACCGTCGAGAGCCTCGGCCTGCTCCTCGACCCCGCGTTCGTCGGCGCGTCGGTCGCGCTCGGCCTCATCGCCGCCGCCGAGAGCCTGCTCTGCGCGAACGCGACGGACCAGCTCCACGACGGCCCGCGCACCCGCTACGACAAGGAGCTCCTCGCGCTCGGCGTCGGCAACCTGGTCGCGGGCGCGATCGGCGCGCTCCCGGTCACCGGCGTGATCGTCCGCAGCGCGGCCAACATCCAGGCCGGCGCGAAGACCCGGGTGTCCGCGGTCTCCCACGGCGTGCTCCTGCTCGGCCTCGTCGCGCTCGCGCCGTGGCTCCTCGGCTACGTCCCCGTGCCGGCCCTCGCGGGCACGCTCGTGTACGTCGGGTGCAAGCTGCTCGCGCCGCAGAAGATCCGCGCGCTGCACCGCGCGGGGCAGGGCGAGGTCTGGGTCTTCGCGGTCACCGTGCTCGCGATCGTGGTCACCGGTCTGCTCTGGGGCATCCTCATCGGGCTCGGTGTCTCGCTCCTGAAGCTCCTCTACGCCTTCAGCCACCTCGAGGTGGACGTCCAGCGAAGCGGCGATCGCTACGACGTCGACGTCCACGGCGCCGCGACGTTCGTGCAGCTCCCCAAGCTCGCCGAGGCGCTCGAGGCGATCCCCGAGGACGCGGAGGTC
This sequence comes from Polyangia bacterium, assembly GCA_030426845.1. Lineage (GTDB taxonomy): Bacteria > Myxococcota_A > Polyangia > Polyangiales > Sandaracinaceae > JAUHXR01. The sequence continues at coordinate 3,716 of JAUHXR010000269.1, forward strand.
CACGTCCACATCGGCGGCCTCGCGTACGTCGATCACGCGTGCGCGGATCTGCTGCGTCGACACGAGGAGCGCCGCGCGCGCGCCGGCGGCGAGCTCGTCACCGAATGGGACGAGGTGCAGAAGCTCCGCGTGCAGAAGCCCCTCGTCGACCGCGTGGCCAACGAGGAGGTCGGCCCCCGCGCGATGCCGTCCGTGATGCCGTCCGCGAGGCCGTCCGTGAGGCCGGCGCCGATCGCCGAGGTCCCCGCCGCGACCCCGGAGCTCGCCTGAGCGCGCGCCGGATCCCGGTCGACCCAGGCTCGATCACGGACGTTAAATTAACGCGCGCCCGGGCGACTGGCACTCGCCCGGGCACGACTCACGGAGTATTTTTTTTCGCGGGAGTGGCTAACACCCGCGTTTGGAACAGCTCACGAAGGTAATAGAAGCGTCACAACTAAGAAGCGATAAGGAATAAGGGTTACCGGATCGGACCGTCGCCCGATCAGATATCTGTGGTCTTGCGCAGCATGTCGTCGCTCGCCTGGATCACCCGCTGGTTGATCTCGTAGGCGCGCTGGCTGCTGATGAGGTCGATCATCTCGTTGACGACCTCGACGTTGGAGCCCTCGAGGAACCCCTGCGACAGGGTCCCCGCCCCCTCCTGACCCGGCTGCACCACGAGCGGCTGACCGCTCGCGCTGGTGGGTCGGAAGAGGCTTCGGCCGAGGGCCTGGAGGCCCCCCGGGTTGGGGAACCGCGCGATCTGGAGCTGACCGAGCTCCATCGTCTGGGTGCTCCCCGGCTGGGTCACGCTGAGGGTGCCGTCCGGGCTGATGGTGATGCTCGTCGCGTCCTGGGGGATCGTGATCGAGGGCTCGAGCGGCATGCCGTCGACCGTCACCAGGCGGCCGTTGTTGTCGAGCTTGAAGTTGCCGGCCCGCGTGTAGGCGACGTCGCCGCCGGGCCGGGTGATCTGAAAGAAGCCGTCGCCCTCGATGGCCACGTCGAGCGGGTTGCCGCTCGACTGGAGCGCGCCCTGGGTGTGCATGAACTCGGTGGAGACGGTGCGCGTCCCCTGGCCGATCTGCACGCCGGTCGGGAGCGTCCCGCCGTCGCCGGTTCGGCCGCCGGCGGTGCGGACGTTCTGGTAGATGAGGTCCTGGAACTCGGCGCGCTGCCGGCGGAACCCGGTCGTCCCCACGTTCGCCATGTTGTGGGCGATCGTGTCGATGTGGGTCTGCTGCGCGACCATGCCGGACGCCGCGGATCGGAGGGCTCTCATCATCGGTCTGTTCTCCCGCTCTCGCTCAGGTTCCGCGACCCACGTCGCGCGCGGCGCGCTCGTCGATCGACTTGAAGGCTTGGATCACGCGCTGGAACGCCTCGAAGGAGCGGCTCGCGCTGATGAGCTCGTTCATCCCGGCGACCGGGCTGACGTTGGCGCCCTCGAGGTAGCCCTGGAGCACCTCGGTCTCGGCTGCGGGCCGACCCGGGCCGGTGGCGCGGTACATGGTGAGGCCCTCCTTCTCGAGGGCGCCGGCGGCGAAGCGCTCCACCCGGAGGCGGCCCACGGCCTCGCCGTCCGCGGTGACCGTTCCGTCGGACGCGATCCCGATCTCGCCGGTGCCGGGGGGGACGGTCAGGGGCGCGCCCTCGGGGCGGTTGGCGTCGAGCACCGCGTGCCCGCCGGGCGTCCGCAGGACACCTTGCGCGTCCATACGGAAGGATCCCGCTCGGGTGTAGCGCAGACCGTCACCGGTGCGCACCGCGAACATGCCGTCGCCGGAGAGCGCGACGTCGAGCCGGTTCCCGGTCTGGGTGAGGGGGCCGGCGGACTCGTCGGTCGTGACCTGCGCGATCGCGACGTAGCGCAGGTCCTGGGGCGCCGGGCCGCCAGCCTCGCGGCTCACCGCCTCGCGGAACGCGAGCGCGTCTCCCCGGAAGCCGACCGTGCCGACGTTGGCCACGTTGTTCGCGACCACGTCGAGCGACCGCTGCTGCGCGACCGCGCCGCTGAGCGCGCTGTAGATCCCGTCCGACATCAGATCCTCACCTTCCGGGGCGGGTGCACCCGCTCGTCGCGCGCCAGCAGCGCGCGCAGCCTGGCCGCGGCCTCACCGAGGATCTGGCAGACCCGGCTCTCGGTGACGCCGAGGATCTCGCCGATCTCGGCCTGCGTGCAGTCCTCCTGGTAGTAGAGCGCGAGCACCGTCTGACTGCGGTCGGGGAGCTGCGTGATCGCGCGGGCGAGGCGCTCCATCATCTCGCGCTTGCCGAGGATCGACGCGGGGTCGTCGAAGCCGCTGTCGACGTGGTCGGGCTCCACCTGACCGAGCCGGCCGAGCATCGGCCCGCGGGCCAGCTCCATCGCGATCCGCTGGTAGTCCTCGAGGGGCATCCCGAGCTCGTCCGCGACCTCGTGCTCCTCGGGCTGACGGCCGAGGCGGATGGTGAGCCGATCGACCGCCTTGCTGACCTCGAGCATCTTGCGGCGGCCGTGGCGCGTGACCGGGTCCCAGCTCCGCAGCTCGTCCAGGATCGCGCCCCGGATGCGCTGCTTCGCGTAGGGCTCGAACCGCGGATAGACCGTGGGGTCGTAGCTCTCGGCTGCCTTGATGAGGCCCTCGCTCCCCGCGCCGATCAGGTCGCCGACGTCGACGCTCGGCGGCAGGCGCCGGGCCATGCGGTAGGCGACGCGGCGCACGATCGGCATGCCCTCGGCGATCAGCTCGTCGCGTGACAGCGACGGCGTCGGCTCGAGCGCCTCGGCCGCGTTGGAGTCTCTCAGCACGGCGCCGACTCCTCGCGGGTCGCCGTCTCGATCCGCAGGCGGCGCGCCAGGGTCTCCATCGCGCGGGCCGCGAGGGACGCGGGGTGACGCAGCACCACCGGCTGCCCGAGGGCGACGCACTCGCGGACCATGTCGTCGCGCGGGATGGCGCCGAGGTAGGCGAGCTCGAGCATCAGGAAGCGCCGCACGATCCCGTTCATGCGGTCGTGGATCTCGGCCCCCTCGCGCTCGCTCTGCACCTGGTTGGCGACGACATGGATCTTGTCGCGGCCGGCGCGGCGGTGGAGCACCTTCGCCATCGCGTAGGCGTCGCGCAGCGAGGTCGGGTCGGGGGTCGTCACGAGCAGGACGTCGTCCGCGTAGGACGCGAAGCCGACCGCGTTGCTGCCGATGCCCGCGCCGGTGTCGATGATCAGGACGTCGAAGTCCTGGGCCACCTCGACCACCAGGTCCCAGAGCGCGGCGCGCTGGCCCGCGTCGAGGTTGGCGACGTCGTAGCGGCCAGGGCACGCGGGGATGAGCTGCACGCCGGCGGGGCAGTCGACGAGGATCTCGTCCAGCGCGCGCTCGCCCGTCAGGACGCTGAGGAGGTCGTGGCGCGGGCTCACCCCGAGCGCGAGGTCGAGGCTCGCGAGGCCGAGGTCGGCGTCCATCAAGAGGACCCGCTTGCCGGCGCGGGCGAGCGCCACCGCGAGGTTGGAGGAGACCTGGGTCTTGCCCACGCCGCCCTTGCCGCTCGTCACCGCGATGACGCGGCGGGCGCCGGCGCCGTCGGGGTGGAGGCGGATCACCTGGGGGTTCGGGCGGTCACTCGCGCGGAGCCCCGCGGCCTGGTCGTTGTCCTTGATCACTGGAAGACCTCTTCTCCGCAGAGCGCGGCGGCGAGTCGCTCGGGGGTCGCGTCCTCGAGATCCTCGGGGACGCGCTGTCCGGTGGTGAGCCACGCGAGCGGGCGTCCGCTCGCGACATGGGCGGCGACGACCGCGTCGTGCTGCCGCGCCTCGTCGACCTTGGTGACCGTCAGCCACTTCGGGAGCAGCGCCGCGTGGCGGTCGACGATCTCGTCGAGCTCGCTCGTGCGGGTGGCTGCGCTGATGAGGAGGTTGACGTCCACTGTGTCCGAGGTGCAGTGCAGGATCTCGGCCAACCTCAGGAGAGCCGCCTTGTCCCGCGGCGCACGGCCCGCGGTGTCAATGAGCACGAGGTCGGCGTCAGCGAGCCGACGCATCGCCCGCTCGAAGGTGCGCTCGTCGCGCGCGCTCTCGAGGGGGACCCCGATCAGCTCCGCGAAGGCCTCGATCTGGGCCAGCGCGCCGACCCGGTAGGAGTCGAGCGTGATGAGGCCGACGCGGCGCTGCCGCACGAGGGCCACCTCCGCCGCGAGCTTGGCGAGGGTCGTCGTCTTTCCGACACCTGTCGGGCCGGCGAAGGCGATCACGTGGCGCCCCTCGTCGAGGTCGGGCCGCTCGAAGGCCACGTGCTCGCGGAGCGCGGTCGCGAGCGCCTCAGAGGCCTCCCGCAGGGTCCGCGGCGCGCCGGGCGACGAGGCCGCGAGCAGTCGGGCGAGGCTCGGCTCGAGGCCGTTCTTCGCGAGGAGGCGGCTCAGCAGCGGCTCGGTCCGCGGCTCCGGTCCCTGGGCGGGCTCGCGCCAGCCGCGGGCGTGCTCGGCCGCGACGGCGCGGACCTCGCAGCGCCCGTCGCGCCGGCGGCTCGAGAGGATCAGCGCGTCGTCGCCCAGCTCGCGCCGGACGCGGGCGACCGCCGTCTCCATTCGGCTTGCGGTGTACAGGTGCTCTCGCATCAATCGGCCTCCGTCACGCGCTCACCACGCCGAGGGAACGGATCGTCGCGGAGCCGTCGATCTCGCGGTACGACAGCACGCTCAGCCCCGGGATCCGGCGGGTGAGGAAGTGGTAGACAGCGCGCCGGACGTCCGGCGCGCAGATGACGGCGGGGGGCGTGGTGACCCCCGCGAACGCGCGGCTCGCCGCGTCGAGCGACGACAGGATGTTCTGGGCCTGGGTCGCGCCGGGGCCGCCGTCGCGGAACGCCTGCTCGGCGCTCGGGTCGAGAATGAGCGCGGCGACCCGGCCCTGATCGTCGCGGAAGCGCGAGGTGATGTGGCGGGCCAGCGACTCGCGCACCCGGTCGGTCAGCAGGTCGAGGTCCTTGGTGCCGCGCCCGTGGTCCGCGAGCGCCTCGAGGATGCTGCGGAGGTCGCGCACCGGGACGCCCTCCTCGAGCAGGCGCTTGAGCACGCCGACCACGTCGCTGAGCGAGAGGACGTTCGGGACGAGCTCGTCGACGATGCGGGGCTCGCGGCGAGCGAAGAGATCGAGCAGCTCCTGGGCCTCGCTGCGCCCGAGCAGGTCGGGGGCCGCGGTGCGGAAGAGCTCGGTCAGGTGGGTCGCGACGACCGTCGGCGGATCGACCACCGTGTAGCCGAGGCTCTCGGCGCGCTCGCGCTGGCCCTTGCGGATCCAGATCGCGGGCAGACCGAACGCCGGCTCGCGCACCGCGTCGCCCTCGATCGGCGGGAGCTGGCCGGTCGGGTCCATCGCGAGGAGGCGGCCGGGCTTCACGTCGCCGCGTCCGAGCTCGTTGCCGCTCAGGAGCAGGCGGTAGGTCCCGCCGGGCAGGCGCAGGTTGTCGCGGATGTGGACGCTCGGGACGATCACGCCCAGCTCGGACGCGAGGTTGCGTCGGATGGCCGCGATGCGCTCCACCAGCTCGCCGCCGTTCGCCGCGTCGACGAGCGCGACCAGGTCGTAGCCGACCTCGAGCTCGAGGAGCTCGACCGGGAGCATCTGCTCGAGCTTCTGCCGCTCGGTTGGCGGCGCGTCGCTCGCCTCGGCCCCGCCCTCGGCGCCCTCCTCGGGGACCTCGAGCTTGCCGGCGCTGCGCGCGCCCCACGCGACCAGGCCGCCCAGCGCGAAGAAGGGCAGGGCGGGCATCCCGGGGAGGAGACCGACGACGCCGAGGATCGCGGCGGTGCCGTAGAGCGCGCCCTGGCTGTGGCTGAGCTGGCGCACGAGGGTCGGCGAGAGGGCCTGGCCGGCGGCCGAGGCGCGGGTGACCACGACGCCGGCCGCGGTCGACACGAGGAGGGCCGGGATCTGCGAGGCGAGGCCATCGCCGACGGTGAGGATCGTGTAGGTCGACGCGGCCTCGGCCGGGTCGAGGTCGTTCTGCGCGACGCCGACGACGAAGCCGACGACGATGTTGATGCCGGTCATCAGGAGGCCCGCGATCGCGTCGCCGCGGACGAACTTGCTCGCGCCGTCCATCGCGCCGAAGAAGTCGCTCTCCTGCTCGATCTCCTTGCGCCGCTTCTTCGCCGCCTCCTGAGTCATCGCGCCCGACGCGAGGTCGGCGTCGATCGACATCTGCTTGCCGGGGAGGGCGTCGAGGGTGAAGCGCGCGCTGACCTCGGCGACGCGGCCCGCGCCCTTGGTGATCACGACGAAGTTGATGATCACGAGGAGGACGAAGACGGTGCCGCCGACGAGGTAGTTCCCGCCGACGATGAACTCGCCGAAGCTGCGGATCACCTCGCCGGCCGCGGCCGAGCCGGTGCCGCCCTCGAGGAGGATGAGCCGGGTCGAGGCGACGTTGAGCGCGAGGCGCATCAGCGTGCCGAAGAGCAGGATCGTGGGGAACGAGCTGAGGTCGAGCGGCTTCTCGAGGTGGATCGCGATCAGGAGCAGCGCGACCGCGAGGGCGATCGAGCCGGCGAGCGCGAAGTCGAGCAGCAGCGAGGGCAGCGGCACGACCATCAGCAGGACGACCGCGACGAGGAGCACCGGGACGACGGTCGCGAACTTGACCGGGAACATCGCCGCCCCGGACGGCTTGGGGTCGATCGCCGCGCTCATCGGTCAGCCCCCGACTGGCGCGCCCGGATCTGCATGACGTGGGCGACGATGCGGGCCGCGGCCTCGTAGAGGTCGAACGGGATCGCGCGGCCGACCTTGCCGGTCGCCTTGAGCGCGCGGGCGACCGGCTTGTTCTCGAGGATCGGGATGCCGTGCTTGCGGGCCTCGGCGCGCATCCGCAGCGCGATCTCGTCGACGCCCATCGCGAGGATGATCGGCGCGGCGTCGCCCTTGTCGGGCTCGTAGCGGAGCGCGACCGCGATGTGGGTCGGGTTGGTGACGAGGACGGTCGCGTCCCCGACCGCCTGCACGGAGCGAGCGTTGGCCAGCTCGCGCTGCTTCGCGCGGCGCTTGCCCTTGATGAGCGGGTCACCCTCCTGCTGCTTGTGCTCCTCCTTGACCTCGTGCTTCGCCATGCGCGACTGCTTCTTGAAGCGCCACCACGCGAGGCCGTAGTCCACGGCCGCGAGCAGGCTGAGCGCCGCGAAGCCCTTGAGGATCAGCCGGAGCGCGATGCTGCCGACCTCGCTGGTCGCTCGCTCGAGGCTCGCGGCGGGGAGGACCGCGAAGCGCGGCATCTCGTCGTCGACCGTCACGTAGACGAGGACCCCGACGGCGAGGACCTTCGCGAGGCTCTTGCCGAGCTCGACGAGCATCTCCTTGGTCGGGAGGACCTTCTTGATCCCGCTGATCGGGTTGAGCCGCTCGGGCTTCGGGGTGAGCGACGCGATCGCGAACAGGCCCTTGGTCTGGATCACCGACGCGGCGATCGCGGCGATCGCGGCGACCCCGGCGATCGGGAGGATCACCTTGGCCGAGGTCTGGCCCAGCGCGACGATCATCTGGTCGGGCCGGTGCGCGTCCTGGAGCGTGAACGCGCGCTCGGCGAAGGTCATGACCGCGCGCGCCATCGAGCTGCCCATCGCCGCGAGCAGCCCCATCACGCCGACCGCGGTGGCCATCCCCGAGACGTCGGCGCTCTTGGCGACCTGGCCCTCCTCGCGAAGCTTCTCGAGCTTCTTCGGAGTGGCCTCCTCGGTTTTCTGATCCTGATCCTCGTCGTCCACCGCTCAGCCCCCCAGCGCGCGGTGGATGAGGTGAGGGAGCTCGCCGAGGAGCTCCTGGATGGCGGTCGCGACGGCGGGCAGGGAGGCGAAGATGACCACGCCCCCGACCGCGCTCATCACCGCGAAGCTCAGCGAGAAGACCTGCACCCGCTGCGCGCTGCGCGCGACGAGGCCCATCCCGAGCTGAACGATGAACATGGCGCCCACGATGGGAGACGCGATTCGCAACCCCTGTGCCATGAGGCCGGAGCCGATGCGGATCGTGCCCGCGTGGATGGCGTGGGTGAGCGCGTCGCCGACCGGCGCGTGGGTCAGGCTCCAGTCGAGCGCGCGGAAGACCATGTGATGTCCCCCGAGACCGAAGAAAAAGAGCACCGCGAGGGCGCTGAAGAGGCGGCCCGTGGGGAGCATCTGCTCGCCGAAGCTCGGGTCGACGGTCGCGGCGAAGCCCTGTCCCATCGTGAGACCGGCGAGGTTCCCCGCCACCTCGGCCGCCGCCAGGGTGACGCGCACCGTCAGGCCGATGACAGCGCCGACCAGCGTCTCGCCGACTCCGGCCCGCGCGAGCGCGACCGCCTCGAGGGGGATCGACGGGGCGTCTCCCCAGCGCGTCGACACGAGCGCGAGGCTGAGGAACAGGGCGACCCCGACCCGCACCTGCGCGGGCGCGCCGCTGCCGAGCGGGGCGGGCAGCGACGCGAGCATCACCCCCACGCGCAGCATCACGAGGATGGCGAAGGGGATGTGGGGGACGAGGTTCTCGAGGAGGGCCTGCACGCGGGTCGCGCGGGTTCCTGAGCACGATCGGTGCCGTCGGAGCGCGGGCCCGATCCGCGCGATCCGCGCGATGGTCGCCAAGCGAAGCGTCAGCGCCCCGACGCGCGCGCGGATCCCCGTCGGAGGTACGGCGCCTCCGACGGCGGGTGAACCCGCGATCCGGCGCGGCCTACGCCCCGCGCGTGAGATCGCAAGGAGCGACGTCATCAGCGACGTGGCCCGGATCGTTCACCGTCTTCGGCGGAGGGGGGATCGATGCACGTCTATCTGATCGGCGCGGACTTCGAGGAGAACCTGGGCCTGGGCATCCTGGCGGCGGCGGTGGAGGACGCGGGCTACCGCGCGTCGATCCTGCCGTTCAACGTGGCCGAGGACACCGCCGCGATCGTCGCGCGCGTCGTGGCGGACGCCCCCGAGGTGGTGGGCCTGTCGATCCAGTTCCAGCACCGCGCGCACGAGTTCCTGATGCTCGCGCGGCGGCTCCGTCACGCGGGCTACCGCGGGCACGTGACGAGCGGGGCGCAGTTCCCGACGCTCGCGTACCGGGAGGTGCTCGAGGGCGGTCACGGGATCGACTCGGTGGTCTTCCACGACGGAGAGGAGACCCTGGTCGATCTCCTGCGCGCGCTGGACGAGGGGCGCTCGCCGTTCGACGTGGCCGGGCTCGGGCTCTTGAGCGACGACGGCGTGTCCGTGCG
>JAUHXR010000270.1 GCA_030426845.1 Polyangia bacterium
GCTTGCGCCGCGAGAGCTGGCGGAGCTCGCCGTTGTAGCGGCGGGCCTCGTCGTTGCCCGGATACCACAGCGCGCACTCGCGGTCCTCGAGGACGCGACGCACGATCACCTCCTCGCGCGGGTCCGGTAGCAGCATGGTCGGGCCGACCACCATGCGGATCACGCCGGTCGTGCGGCTCATGACGTAGCGCGCCTCACCGGCCGGGACCGCGGTCGCGAAGTGCTTCGCGCGGCCGTCGTACCGGATCAGCGAGTGCTCCGGGCGCGGGATGTAGATCGGGGTGTCGGCGCCCGTGATGAAGAGCTCCTCGCCCTCCGTGTACGAGCGGCCGTCCTCGGTGTACGGCGCGATGACCTTCACGAGGATGCCCTGCTTCTTGTTGAGCTCCGTCGGACGGAACACGCTCACGCCCGTCTTCGGGTCCTCGTAGAAGCGCTGCGTCGGCTTCGGGAACACGACCTTCGGGCCGCGCTGGTAGTCCTTGTCGCCGTTCTCGTCGACGAGGATGCAGTACTGCAGCCGCTCCAGCGTGAGCGCGTCACGCACGAAGCGCCCCTCGGCGTCCGGGACCACCTCCACGCCGGTCGGCGGGATGTAGAAGGACACCTCGGTCCCCTTGATCACGAAGAGCTTGCCCACGCTCAGGTCGTCCTCGGTCAGCTCGCTGATCGTGCCCTGCGGGCCCTCGCTGACCTCCTCGACCGCGCCCGGCGCGGCCTTCATGACGGCCTTCGCCCAGTTCTCCTTCGCGGCCTCCTCGTCGTAGACGCGGCCGAGCAGGTACTGGTTCGAGCGCAGGTGGTGACCCTCGATCACCTTGGCGACCTGGCGCGGCCACAGCCCGAACGTGACCGGCCCGGGCAGGTTGACCCGGCGGCCCATCAGGAGCGGCGGCGACGTCTCCTTGCCGCCCTCACGGGGCTGCGAGGCGGACTCCGTCGCCGACGGGTTGTGGAGCTCGATGTACTCGCCCTGCGAGGCCATCGGCGCCTTCTGCGCCGCGTCCTCGAGGTCCACGGTCACGAAGCGCGCGGCGTCCACGTCGTAGATCACGGGGTACTCCTGGCCCGTGACGTTCACGACGGTCGGTCCGGTGAGCACGCGGACCACGCCGGTCGTGGCGTCCTGGGTGAAGGCGTACTCGCCGTTCGAGAGAACCAGATCCGTCTTCTTGCTGATGCGCGACTCGGTCACGGCGCACCTCCTTTGCGGAGGCGGCGCACGAGCACCCCACGTGCCAGCCGAGGGCGGGCGCGCGGGGTGAGATCGAGGCGAGATGCGGATCTAGATCAATGTCTAGATCACGAGATGTACGGCTCAGACCGTGATGACCGGGAGCGAGCTCGTCGAGAAGGCCTCGATCTGATCGAGGCGCGGGTGCGCGGTCTCGAGCCAGCCCGGGATCGCGGCGCGCCCGGTGTACGGCTGACCCGCCCCGTTCGGCCACTCGTCGCGCGGCACCCCCATCGCGTCGAGGCAGGTGGCGAGCCACCCGTAGTAGTGGAGCCCCGGTCGGCGACCGTTGGCCGCGTACTGGGGCCCGCGGAACTCGAGCGTCCGGTCGCGGTAGTCGACGTAGAGCCCGGTGCGGAGCGCGCCGCCGGCCGAGCCCGCCATGACCACCGGCTGAGAGTCGTTGATGTGGGTATCGGGGCCGGACTCGGACGTCAACATGACGAGCGAGTTGTCGAGGATGGTCGTGCCGCCGACGTCCGGTACCGAGTCGAGCTTGTTCACGAGGTCAAGGTACACCGTCTGGAAGAAGTTTCGGTTGGTCACCTGGAGCATCGCCTCGCGCTCCGGCTGCGCGTTCGCGGTGTGGGCGACCTCGTGGAATCCGCCGACCGAGTCCATCGAGCCGTGGAAGTCGTCGACGCAGCGCATCGTGGCGATGCGGCTCGAGTCACACATGAACGCGGCCACGATCACGTCGTTGTAGAGCTGGTAGAAGCGGCCGTAGGTGCCCGGGTCGTTCGCGTGGGGACCGTAGACCGCGTCGGTGCTGTCCCACTGCTCGGTCGGCACGGTGACGTCAGCGCAGCTCGCCGCGACGGTGGCGGTCATCGACGCCTGGATGCCGCGCAGGCGCTCCATGTAGTCGTCGAGCCGATCGCGGTCGTGCGTGCTCAGCCGCGCGCCCGGGCCGTGCGCGCCGCCGCGGACACGGTTGTAGCTCTCGAGCACGCGATCCACGACCGGCGCGCGCGGCGCGGGACCGGGCGTGGTGGGGACGTAGATCTGGTCGAACAGCGCGCGCGTCCCCCGCGTGGTGGGAACGGTCTCGATCGCGCCCGAGCGGGTCTCCGGGCTCGCCCAGTTGGTGCTCAGACCGGACGGCCCGATGCCGAGCGAGCGACGCCGCGGCACGGTCTCGTAGACCGAAGAGGAGTACGCCATGATCTGATCGATCGACGGGGTCTCGGGCGCGCCCTCGTCGCCGGCGAGGGAGCCCGGACCGTAGCTCCCGAGCATGTGGGAGCCGTGCGCGCAGTACCACGGCACGTCGAGCCCGCGCAGCAGGTTCATCTTGCTCAGCACGGAGGGCCCGAGCAGCGCGCTGGACGCGCGCAGCACGTCCGAGAGCACCACGTCGCCGCTGTCCATCGTCGGCCGCAGCGCCCCGTGATGGATCGTGTGCTGTCCCATCACCGTGGTCGGCTGATCCGCGAGCGACTCGTCCGGCCACATGTGCGCGGTGTGCACGCCGCCATGCTCGGTGGTCAGCGCCACGAAGCGCTTGGGCGCGCCCATCGTCTGGGCCTCGCCGCGCCGCGTGAGCGACGGCAGGAACGGGACGGCGAGGGTGAAGCCGCCGGCTCCGACGAGGAACATCCGGCGCCCGATACGTCGTGTGGTCATCAGTTCGCTCCTCCCGAGACGCGCACCCGGAAGCCGGGGTTCAGCACGACCATGCCGAGCACCTCGCCGAGCGGGCGGTCGGCGTCGATCGCCTCGTCGATGTCGCGCAGCAGGCAGCTATCCGCCCCGAGCGGCTCCTCGGGTCGTCCGAGCGCGAAGCGCACGTAGTGCCGCGCGAAGCAGGCGCTCGGCATCTCCGACTCGTACAGTCGCTCGCCGAGCTCCACCCCGCCGCTCACATCGGCTCTCACTGTCGACAAGTAAACCTGCGTATCCACGGAAACGGACCCTGTCTCGACCCCATCCGGGTCGAAGAGCCGCTCCTCCGCGCGGTAGCGGCCGAGGCTGTCGAACTCCTCCAGCGCGAAGCCGGGCGCGTTCAGCTGCTCATGGCAGCCCCGACAGGTGCCTCCCGAGGTGATCAGCTCGGTGCCCTCGCGCGAGCTGGTGGTGGTCTGATCGACCGCCTCGATGGCGTCCACGGCGCCCGCCGGCGGCGGGGCGATGAAGTCACAGAGGATCTGCCGCGTGATGAACACCCCGCGCAGGATCGGGTGGGTGCGCGGTCCGGGCCCGGGCGGCGTGAGGTCCGAGCGCGAGAGCAGCATCGCGGCGCGGGTGAGCACGCCGACCCGCTCCGGCGGCACGGTCACCGGCTGGCCGTCCGGCGACGGCTCCATGCCGTAGAGCGCGGCGAGCTCGGGGCTCTGCGTCAGCGTGAGGTCGCTGAGGAAGAAGTCGCGGAAGGTGCCGCCGTTGCGCACGAGGTAGAGGAACAGGTCCGCGATCTCCTCGTCGACCGCGCGATCGAGCGCGCTGTCGTAGACGAGGTCACCGCGAAGCGCCTCGTAGGCCGGGCCGGAGCCGCTGCTCAGGCCGCGAGTCCGGTCGAGCTTGAACCACTCGTCGAGGAGCTCGCGCAGCGCGCCCTCCGCGCGGGGATCCTGGAGCAGCCGGTCGACCTGCGCACCCCAGCCCTGCTCGGTGAGCAGCGAGCCGTCGGCCGCGGCCGCGAAGAGCGGCTCGTCCGGCATCGTGTTCCAGAAGTGGTAGCTGAGCCGGCTCGCGGCCTCGTAGGCGGTCAGCTCGCCGTCGCCCTCGAGGTGCAGCACGAACGCCGGCTGAGCGAGGAACACGGTCAGGAGCTCGGCGAGGCCCTCGGTGACCACGACGTCGCCGTCGATGTAGGCCTCGCGCCGGAAGAACGCGCGCTCTGCGTCGGTGAGCGGCCGGCGGTGGGTGAGGCGGCCCACCTCGTCGACGATCGCGTCGAGGCAGGCGGCGTCGTTCGAGGCGTCGGCGTCCACCGCGCAGTCCCCGGCCCAGGCCGCGATGCGCGGGGCGCTCGACGTCATCTCGGCCGCCACCGCCTCGGCGCTGCGCAGGTCGGCGCGGACGAGGGCCTCGCTGAACGCCTGGTCGGACCTCGCGAACAGCCGCTGGCCGGCCTCGTCCGGGTGATCCGCGAACAGGTCGGTCGGGCGGGTGTCGAGCGCCGGCCCGGCGGCCGCGAGGATCGCCCCGACCTCGTCCGGCGCGTAGAAGCGCGCGAGGAGGCTCTCGATCGTGTTGCGGTGCTGGACCCGCGAGAGGCGCCGGAGCGTCTCGGTCGGGGCCGACCCCTCGACACACTCGAAGTCGGCCACCGCGCCGAGGGCGGGCCCCGGCGGCTGGAACTCGGGCTCGGTCAGGCTGCCCTGGCATCCGGCGAGGAGGGTCCCCCCGGCCAGGGCGGCGACGAGCCCAGACCACGCTGGCTGTGCACGCATCGGACATGGGTACCGCCGGCCCGGTGGAACGGCTCACCCTCTTGGGGACGGCGTGCGGCTCAGCCGTGGGCGGCGCTCAGGCCGCCACGGGGCGGTAGTCGGCCAGGGCCCCGCGGAGCTTGCCGCGGGCCCGCGCCTCGAGCTGGCGCACCCGCTCCTTGCTCACCCCCATCTCCGAGCCGAGCGACTCCAGGGTCCGCGGCTCGTCGGTGAGGAGGCGCTCCTCGATGATGCGGCGCTCGCGCTGCGAGAGCGTGTCGAGGGCCGCGCCGAGCTTCTCGCGGACCCCGTGGATGCGCTGCTCACGGGCCACCGCGTCTTCGGGCGAGGCCCCGTGCGCGACGAGCCGATCAACGGCCGGGCCGCGTTCGTCCGTCACCGCGTCGAGCGCAAAGTCGCGCTGGGTCAGGACGGGCCACAGCTTCTTGGCGCGGGCGAGCGGCATGCCGCTGATCTCGACGAGCTGCTCGACGGACTCGACGCCGTCCCGGCGGTAGGCCCGCATCGCCTTGCGCTCGGTGCGCGTGCTGCCGAGCCGCACGATGCGGTAGCCCCGCACGACGTAGTCGCGGATCTCGGCCCGGATCCAGTAGACCGCGTAGGTGATCAGCCGGCACCCCTGATCAGGGTCGAACTTGAGCGCGGCCTTGAGCAAGCCGAGGTTCCCCTGCTGGATGAGGTCCTCCATCGGGATACCCCAGCGTCGGTACTCCTTCGCGACACGGATCACGAACGGGAGGCTCGCCTTGACCAGCCGCTCGCCCGCACCGCGATCGCCAGCACGCCAGGCCGTGGCCAGCTCGAGCTCGGTGGTCGCGTCGAGAGGTGCGACGTCGACGAGGTCGCGGCGGTAGGCGTCGAGGCTCGCGGGGCGGTGGCAGGTCATCGGCGGCTCCTTTCCCTTGCGACGCGCCTCTTGTGCAGGGGCTGTGCCGGCATCGCCGCATGGCCGATGTTCCGGGCCGGGCGCGGCGGGCGCGGCGGCCCCGGGGGGACTCGCGCAGGCTTGCCGCGGCAAGTTGCCGCGGCGACCGCGTCACTGGACGGCGAACCGGAACGAGACGAGCAACCGCGAGGCTCCCACCGTCTGGCGGGCGGTCGCGAGCGGCGCCCGAAGGCAGGCCAGGGTGGCGCCCTCGTCGAGCCGCGCGACCTCGGGGGCGAACGTGTCGCGCCACGCGAGCTCGGGCGGGCCCGCGCCGAAGTCCATCCGCAAGTCGGCCTGCCCCGGCCCGCGCGGACGCCCCGGGCACTCCGCGAGCCGCCCGACGATCGCCCACACGGTCCGCTCGAGCGCCTCATCGCGGGGACATCGGCGGCCGGGCGCCGCGAGGCCGTCACAGCGCAGGTAGGCGACCTGCCCCGGCACGATCCGGTAGCCGCCGGAGAGCGCCCCGCGATCGCCGGATGACTCGCCCGCGGCCTCGATCGGTTCCTCGATCGCCTCCGCTTCGATGGGCTCGACCTCCGCCGGCTCGGCCTCGGTTGGCTCGGCCTCCGCTGGCTCGATCTCCGTCGGGTCCGCCTCCGCCAAGGCGGCCTCCGTGGGCTCGACCTCCGTCGGGTCCGCTTCGGTCGGCCCGGTCTCGCGGGCCGCGTCGTTGGTCGGATCGACGTCCGCCGCCCGATCCGGATCGTCGCCGGTCGGGTCGACGGCGTCGGGCCCGTCCTCCGAGGGCGCCTCGGTCGGACCGTCGGCCGCCCCCTCACCCGCGGCCCGATCAGGAGCCCGCTCCCCGCGCGCCTCGTCGGTGCCCCAGGCCGCGAGGCCGAGGCCGACGGCGAGCGAGATCACGGCGACGGCGGCCACCGTCGCCCAACGCGGCCGGTCCTCCTCGGGAGACGGGATCTCGAAGCGCGGGCTCATTCGCCCCCGTCGCCACCGAAGAGCTCGCGGGTCGTCGCCTCCGCTCGCGGCGAGTGGCAGGCCCGGCAGCGCGCCTCGTAGGCTTCGGTCGCGCCGACGAGCACCTGCTCGCCGTCGGGCACGAGCCGCTGAGAGCGTCCGGCCGGCGCGCCGCAGCGCATGCAGATCGCGAGCGTCTTGGTCACGTACTCCGCGAGCGCCATCAGCCTCGGCATCGGCTCGAAGGGCGCGCCGGCGTAGTCCTGGTCGAGCCCGGCGAGCACCACGCGCGAGCCGCGGGTCGCGAGCCGCTCCACGACCTCCACCAGGCCGTCGTCGAAGAACTGCGCCTCGTCGATCCCGACCACCCGGGTGTCGCGCCGGACGCGCCGCGCGAGCTCCTCCGAGTCCTTGACGGGCACCGCCTCGATGGCGGCGCGCGAGTGGCTGACGATCTGCGTCGCGTGGTAACGGTCGTCGATCGCGGGCTTGAAGACCTGGAGCGGCTGCCGGGCGATCTGGGCGCGGCGCAGCCTCCGGATGAGCTCCTCGCTCTTGCCAGAGAACATCGGGCCGCAGATCACCTCCACCCACCCGACCTCGGCGTGCATCACGTGCATTTCGAAGCTCTCTCCGAGGGTCCGCGCGAGGCCCCGTGCCGGTCGGCGCCCGTGACCGCGAACGAGGCCGGCATACCCGGTCGGCGAGGCCTTGTCACATGTAGAAAACCGCTTTTGCCAGACGCGAGGCCTGTGCTAGGTTTGACCAGGTGGAGGTAGTGCTGCGCAAGGTCGGTCGGAAGCCGGGCCGAGCGGTCGTCGGTCGGCTCCTCCGGGCCCCCCGCAAGGGGAGCGTTCTCGTCATCGAGTTCCCCGATGGACTCCACGAGTACGTAACGACGCCGGTCAAGCGCATCCTCCGGCTCTGCGGTCGGGACGTCTACTACCTTCAGACCGCGAACAGTCGGTACCGCCTCGAGATCCGCGGCGGCGATCCGGTCGCGCTCGAAGCCGGCGCACGCTGAGCTGCTGAGCCATCGAGCTGCTGAGCCGTCGAGCTGCTGAGCCGTCGAGCTCTGAGCCGCTCGCGTCGCTAGCTGCTGCGTCGCTAGCCGCTGAGCCGCTCGCGTCGCTAGCTGCTGCGCGGCTCGAGCGTCCCCATCCGCTCGACCAGCGAGGCGAGGGTCACGCGGAGCGCGTCGAACGCGTCGTCCTTGGGGCGGCCGGTCGACTCGTCCATGTAGAGCGCGCGGTTGAGCTCGATCTGCACGGCGTGCACACCCTCCGCCGGACGACCGTAGTGCGAGGTCGTCCAGCCGCCGCGGTAGGGTTCGTCGTGGCGCACCGATAGGCCCGCGTCGCGAAAGTGGGCGTCGACCGCGTCGATCACCTCGGGCGCGGCGGTGGAGCGTCCGCGCGTGCCGGGGACCACGTCGGCGCGCGTGACGCTGCCGCGCCCCACGCGGGAGACCGACGGCATCGAGTGCGCGGCGAGCAGGATCACGTAGCCGAAGCGCTCCCGGAGCGAGGCGATCGTGCGCTGCAGGGTCGCGTGGTACGGCGCGTGGTAGCGGCGCAAGCGCTCCTCGAGCGCGCGGTAGGTGAGCGGCTCGCGCAGCGCGGGGCGGCCCTCGGTCGTCACGCGCCACACCACCCCGCGCGGCTGAACCCCGCGCGGGTCGGGGTGATCCGGGACGGTCTGCGAGTCGACGTCGTCCGGCGAGCGGTTGAGATCGACCACGTAACGCGAGACGAGCGCGGCGAGGACCGTCGCGCCCCGCGTATGCACGCCGTCATAGAGCTTGTCGACGTAGACGTCGCTGTCGCGCAGGATCACGCGGCGCGACACCTGCAGCTGCTCCCGCACCCCGTCCGGCACCGCGAGGCCCGCGTGGGGGATCTCGACCAGGACCGGGGTCGCGCCGACGGTCGGCGCGGTGAGGGTGAAGATGTCCATGGGGCGCGCCGGTGGGTAGTAGCACGGCGCGCCTGGGAGGCCCCGGCGAGCGGTCAGCCCTTCTTGCCGCCGGGCGGCGGCGGCGGCGGCGTGATCTGCTCGATCATCCACGCGTCGCTCGAGATGAACTCGACGCCGTCGATGTCGTCCTGGTCGGCGAGATCGGGGTGATCGGTGACCACGCGCGCGACCTCGGCCGCCTTGGCCGAGGCGACCAGCGCGGCCTTCCAGTCGCCGGCATCGAAGTCGCCCGGCTTCACCAGATCGACCAGGTCGCGGATGAGCTTCATCTGCGGCTCGATCGCGTCCTTCTTGAAGTGCGGGTGAGCGCGCAGCATCGCCTCGGTGGTCTGCAGCACCCACTCGGTGGTGCGGTGACGCTTCTTCGGGTTGCCCAGCGCGCGGTTGACCACCTGCTCGGGCGCGAGGCCGGTGCCGGCGACCGAGGCGTTCACGTACACGTCGGGGGCGAGAAGGATGTCCACGGCGTTAACCTCCGGCCCCACTCTATCGTCGATGGCCGGGTCCTCGGTCAAGCGCCGCGTCGGCGCGGGCGCGGACCGCGATCCATCCGAGGCCGAACGTGGGACCGAGGGTGCGAGTCGACGGAAGACGGCGGCGGGGCTACACGTTCCGTCCGCCGTGCGACGCAAGAACCTCATCGTCCCCGCGCTGCTGGTCGTGAGCGCGCTCGCCGCGTGGGGCACGTCGCGGCTGAGCGGCGGCGACGCGGAGGTCGAGGAGCCCCCCACCCTCACCGCCGACGGCCCGCCGCCCCCCGAGGGCGAGACCGAGGCAGAGCGTCGCGCGCGCGAGCGGGCCGCGCTCGAGGGGATGCTGGAGCGCGAGTTCCCGATGCACGGGATCGTGACCGCCGCGCAGCTCCGGGTGCGCTCCGAGCCGGACGGCGAGGCGCTCACCCTCGGCTGGCTGCGGCTCGGAGGCCACGTGCGCATGCGCCGCGAGCCCCGCGTCGCGCCGCGCTGCGCGACCGGCTGGTACGAGCTCTACCCGCGGGGCTGGGTCTGCGCCGGTCAGGGCGTGGACGTCTCGGAGTCCGCGCCGGAGACGACGGCCGACATGGCGGCCGACACCGACAGCCCGCTCCCCTACCGCTACATGTTCGTCCGCGACCCGCAGAC
Source organism: Polyangia bacterium (assembly GCA_030426845.1). Lineage (GTDB taxonomy): Bacteria > Myxococcota_A > Polyangia > Polyangiales > Sandaracinaceae > JAUHXR01. Next base: position 9,574 of record JAUHXR010000270.1, read on the forward strand.
GCCCGAGTACCACCAGCTCCCGAGCCGCGACGATCAGCGCGACGCGATCGAGCACGGCCGGCGCTACGCCGAGCTGCTGAACGACGGGCAGGAGCGCCGCGCGGGGCTGCTCCGCGAAGGCCGCCTCGCCGGCGAGCCGCGCATGCCGGCGGTGGTGGCGCGTTATCTCCACCGCGGCTTCTACGTCGCGGGCAACGGGGTCGAGACGCGCTCCAGCCGACGCTTCGTGCGCACGGTGCGCGGCAGCTACGTCAAGGAGGCTCAGCTCGAGGAGACGAGCGGCGCGAGCTTCCAGGGCGTCGAGCTCGACGAGGAGACGACGCTGCCGATCGCGTGGGCGACCCGGACCGCCGCCCCGCTCGAGCGCCAGGTGCGCGCCGATGGCAGCGAGCGCATGCGCGGCGTCGAGGGCGCGACGCCGTGGGAGCGGCAAGAGCGCGTGCCCTGGCTCCGCCGCGAGCGGATCGGCGCGCACGTCTACCACGTGGTGCAGACGCCGGACGGCGAGGAGCGGTTCCTGCGCGCCTGGTTCGTCGGCGTCGCCGAGGCCATCGATCCGCCGCGCTCGGTCGGCGCGGACGACGTCTGGGTGCACGTCGACGTCTCGGAGCAGACGCTCGTGATGTACCGCGGCGCCCGGCCGTTCTACGCGACGCTCGTCTCGAGCGGCCTCGAGGGCCACGACACGCCGCGCGGCGAGTTCCACATCCGGCGCAAGTTCGTCTCCGACACGATGGCCAACCTCGGGCCCGACGCGGGCGACGACTCCTACCGCATCGACGACGTGCCCTGGACCCAGTACTTCGACGGGAGCATCGCGCTCCACGGCGCCTTCTGGCACAACCGCTTCGGCCTGCAGCGCAGCCACGGCTGCGTGAACCTCGCCCCGCGCGACGCGCGCTACGTCTTCGAGCACACCGCGCCCGAGGTGCCCCTCGGCTGGCACGGCGTCTCGACCGACCGCGGCACCGGGTTCGAGGGCAGCCTGGTCGTCGTGACCGACTGAGAGAGGCGAGCGATGAGCCGACCGATCCGCGTGTGCTTCGTGTGCCTGGGCAACATCTGCCGCTCTCCGACCGCAGAGGCGGTGTTCCTCCACCTGCTGGCCGAGCGCGGTCTCGAGGACCGCTTCGAGGTCGACAGCGCGGGCACCGGCGGGTGGCACGTCGGCGAGCGGGCCCACCCGGACACCCGCGCGGCGGCCGCGTCGCGCGGCATCGAGATCCGCTCGCGCGCCCGGCAGTTCGTGGCGAAGGACTTCGACGCCTTCGACTACGTCGTCGCGATGGACGGCAGCAACCACCGCGACCTCCTCCGCCTGGCGCGGACCGACGAGGACCGCGCGAAGGTGCACCTCTTCCGTGACTTCGACCCCGCGGGCGCGCCAGGCCAGGGCGTGCCCGACCCGTACTACGAGGGCGGCTTCGACGCGGTCTACGACATCTGCGAGGCCGCGGCCGAGGGTCTGCTCGCGCACCTCACGGGACGGGCGTGAGCCTCCCGCGCCGGCTCGCGGCCAAGGTCGAGGCCGAGGTCGAGGCCGCGCTCGGCGCCTCCGTCACCGCGGCGCGCTCCCTCGCGGGCGGCGACATCAACGAGGCGTTCGACGTACACCTCGCCGACGGCCGCCGCGCGTTCGTCAAGACGCACCCGAGCGCGCCGCCCACGATGTACTCGCGGGAGGCCGAGGGCCTCGCGTGGCTGGCCGAGCCCGGGGTCATCCGCGTCCCGGCGGTGCTCGCGGCGACCCCGCGCCTGCTCGCCCTCGAGCACGTCGACGCGGGCGCGCCGGCGGCCGACCACGCGGCGCGCCTCGGGCGGGAGCTGGCCGCGCTGCACACGAGCGGCGCGGACGGCTTCGGCGGCCCCGCGCCCAACTTCATCGGGCGTCTCGATCAGGACAACACCCCCGAGGCGGACTGGGCGACGTTCTACGCGCGGCGCCGGCTCGAGCCGCAGCTCCGCCTCGCGGTCGACGCGGGCCGCGCGAGCGACGGGATGCGGCGTGGATTCGCCCGCCTCTTCGACGTCCTCGCCGATCGCGTCGGCCCGCCCGAGCCCCCGGCGCGGCTCCACGGCGACCTCTGGGGAGGCAACGCGCTCACCGGCCCGCGCGGCGAGCCGGTCCTCATCGATCCCGCGGTCTACGGCGGCCACCGCGAGGTCGACCTCGCGATGATGCAGCTCTTCGGCGGCTTCTCGCCCCGGACCTTCGACGCCTACCGCGAGGCCGCGCCGCTCGCCGACGGCTGGCGGGCGCGCGTCCCGCTGTACCAGCTCTACCCGCTGCTGGTGCACGTCAACCTGTTTGGCGGAGGATACGTGGGCTCGGTCGAACGCGCGCTCACGCAGGTGCTCTGAAGCGGCCTCCGTGATCAGCGCGGCACGAGCGCGCGGGTCGCCGCCGACTCGAGCCACCGCGCGACGACCGCCGGCCCCTCGCGCCCCTCGATCCGCCGGCGCGCCTCGAGGTACGCAGGGTAGTAGCGGAGCGACGGAGGCGACAGGCGCACCCCCGCCCGCAGCGCCCGCGTGGTCGCGGCGAAGAGCGCGCGATCGGCCGGGCCGAACGGCAGCTCGAACGCGGCCCGGAGCTTGGGCGGCAGCAGCCCCGCGGTGAGCACCTCGAACCACCGCGCGGCCGGCGCGTGGAGCGCGGTGCGGGGCCGCAGCAGGAACGCACGCATCTGGCGCGCCGGCGCGCTCACCGCGATCGCGGGCCCCTCGATCGCCGATCGGTAGTAGCGCTCGAACGCCGGCCAGTCGGTCGGCATCGCGTCGTCGTCGATCCCGAAGAGGTACGCGAAGAGCTTCGACTCCTCGTAGTAGGCGACCCGCTCGAGCGGGCTCAGCCGGCGCACCGTGAGCTCGTAGACCCGCAGCGCGGTGTCGAGGAGGGTCGCGTGGACCCACATCAGCGCGTCCGGCGCGTTGGCGTGGTAGCGATCGCCGCGCCGGTGCGCGCCCGCGTCCTCGCCGAGGCGACCGCGGATCTTCACGTGGATCGCGTGGACCCGCCGCGCGGCCTCCACCGCCTCGTCGACGTCGCCGAAGACCATCGCGAAGACGCTCTCGAACGTCCGCGCGAACCGCCCCGCGGGGTCCGCGCGCGTCTTGCTGTGGTGCTCGATCGCGTAGGCGACGTGGGGGTGCGCGAGCTGGAGCAGCGCGGCCGCCCCGCCGCCGAGCATCGTCACGGACTCGCGGTTGACCTCCCAGGTGATCGAACCGGGCCCGTAGAGCCCCGCGCGGCGATCGGCG
>JAUHXR010000533.1 GCA_030426845.1 Polyangia bacterium
GTCCGTCTCGCGGTAGACCGCGCGCCCGCGCGGGCGGTAGGCGGTCACCGACGAGGTCATCACGGCGCGCCCGACGCCCGCCCGGCGCATCGCCTCGAAGACGTTGCGGGTGCCCTCGACGTTGGCCCGGGTCAGCGCCTCGCGGCTGTGCTCGCCGATCGAGACGACGCCGGCGTTCGAGAAGACCGCGTCACAGCCTTCGAACGCCTCGGCGAGCGCGTCCACTTCCGCGAGATCGGCGCGGCGCACCTCCGCGTCGAGGCCGGTCGCCTCCATCTTGGCCGGGTCGCGCACCACCGCGACCGCGCGCGCGCCGCGGTCGAGGACGGCCCGCACGAGGTAGCGCCCCACCATGCCGCTCGCGCCGGTGATCGCGACGCGCCGCCCCGTCAGCTCCACGCGACCCTCCCCCGCGACGCAAGGCGCGCGGCGACGGCTCGTCGGGTCGAGGTGGATCGGGGTCGGGGCACGGGGATCCTCGGCGCGGCTTTTGGTCGCGCGGTCGGAGGGTGCTATCTCGGTTCGGCCGCCGCGTCGAGCGACGGCGGGGGGGGGCCGGCCGCGAGCCTGCGTGGCGGCGCTCCCGCGACCTACGCGGAGATCCGATGCGCACGCTGCTCAGTCAAGATCCGGAGACGTGGGACGCCGCCATCGAGCGCTACCGGCGGCGCCTCAAGGGCCTCGAGTCGGCCGACGCGTACCTCGACGCGCTGCGCGCGGTGGGCTGGACCGCGGACTGGGCCGACGCCCGGGTGGACGCGCTGCGCGGGCGGCTCAACGCGGCGTGGGAGCGGAGCCCGCGCATGCTCTACGTCTTCCCGGCCCTCGCCGACGTCTCCTTCGACACCGAGGGCTTCGTCTCCGGCGGCGACTACGTCCAGCTCGTCGAGCGGCTCGCGGCGGCGACCGGCGGTCGGCTCCCCGTGACGGGCGTCAGCGCGGAGACGGGCCCGACCGACGACGCGGTGGAGATCGCGCTCTCCTTCGCGGTGGGCGACGCGGTCTACGAGGAGCGGTTCACCCAAGCTGACGACTGGGTCGCCAGCGCGCCGTTCGAGATGTTCGAGCGGGCGCTCGACGGCGCGGGCGCGCCGGAGCGGTTCGTCACGCTCCCGACCGCGGATCAGATCCTGTCGGCGGCCTTCGTCGACCCGGCCGCCTTCGAGCGCGCCCTCACGGACGGCCTCGTGCCGAACGCCGTCGTCGTGATGTAGGGCTCAGTCCCCCTCCAGCGGGATCGGGACCTCGCGCGACACCGGGTCGAGCACGAACATCGCGGCCAGCTCCTCGGCGCCGTCGCCTTCCGCGTCCCCGATGGTCTCGAGCGCCGCGAGCATGCGCTGCGCGCTCGCGAAGCGCGCCGTCGGATCCTTGGCCAGCGCGCCAGCGAAGAACGCGTCCCAACGCGGGTCCAGCTCCGGCCGCAGCGAGGTGATGGTCGGGGGCTCGTGCTGGAGCACGGCGTTGATGGTCGCGCCCTGCGCGCTCCGGAGGAAGAGGGTGCGCCCCGCGAGGAGCTCCCAGAGCATGACTCCCACGGGGAAGAGGTCCGCCCGCGGGTCGATCTCGTGCTCGCCGCTCGCCTGCTCGGGCGCGAAGTAGCCGACGTGCCCGACGAAGGTCTGGGTCAGCGCGCTGCCGCCGTCCTCGAGCGCCCGCGCCACGCCGAAGTCGCTGATCTTGACCTCGCCAGCTCTGGAGACGAGCACGTTCTGTGGACACATATCTCGGTGCACCACCCGGAGCGGCGCCCCCGAGGCGTCGCGCGCGACGCGGTGGGCGTAGTGGAGGCCGGCGAGGATCTCTCGCCCGACGTGGCCGACCAGGACCGGCGACAGGACGTCGCGATCGGCGCGCGCGCGGCGAGAGAGATCGCTCAGGGGCACGCCGTCGACGAACTCCATGCTGAGGAAGTAGCGCTCGTCGACCCGGCCGAAGTCCATGACCTGGACGATGTTCGGGTGGAGCAGGCGGGCGCTCAGCGCGGCCTCGCGGCGGAACGCCTCCACGAAGCGCGGCTGCTCGGCCAGGTGGGGGTGGATCCGCTTGACCGCGACCCGCCGCTCGAAGCCGCCCTCGGGGCAGTAGACGGCCTCGTGGACCGTCCCCATCCCCCCCGAGGCGACCTTGCCGAGGAGCCGGTACTTGCCGAAGAGGTCGCGCTCGCGGCTGACGACCTCGGCGCGGCCGATCACCCGGCGGAGCGCGAGCGCGGCCAACGCGCCTCCGGCGCCCGCGATGACCAGGGAGACGACGCGCGAGACGTGGGTCGGCGGGCGGTAGAGGAGCTCGCCGGCGAGCTCGTCCCCGACGCCGTCGCGCAGGGCCACGAGGTAGAGGAACAGGTAGACGACCGCGCCGCCGATCCCGTTGGCCATGCTCCGGCGGTGACGGAGCGTCACCGCGTTCGACACGATCAGGCCACAGAAGACCATCGGCGGGAGCCAGGAGCCGACCGCGTACGGGACCCCGCGGGTCGCGAGGAGCAGGCCGAACGCGCACCAGGGCATCGCGATCTCGCCGAC
>JAUHXR010000271.1 GCA_030426845.1 Polyangia bacterium
GCCGGGCAGGCCCTTGCCGAGGTGGACCTCGACCGAGACCGCCCGCGCGCTCACCCCCACCACACACCCCGCCTGGGTCCTCGCCAACATGGGCGCGGACCTGGGCAAGGCGCGTTCCGGATCTCGGGCTCAGTGATCCCGCGGGGTTACGGGCGCGGATCGGCGGATCGGGTGGCGGGCCGCCGGCGGCCGCCGGTCCCGCCGGGGGACTCGAGGCTCAGCGAGCGCAGTCGACCAGGACCTCGAGGGGGGCCTCGGTGTCGCAGGTGAACTCGCTGAAGTCGGCCGCGAGCGTGAAGTCGTCGGCCGGATCGGACTGGCGGTCGAGCCGGCAGCGCATCGCGCCGTTGTCGATGTTGAGCTCGAGGGTGTAGGGGACGCCCTGGTCCACCACGCCGCGGAGGACCGGCGGCTCGTCGGCGCCCGCGCCGCGGCGCGGACCGAGGTTGCCGCTCTGGACGGTGCTCCGGTAGACGGCGTTGACCGACTCGACGTTGTTCGGCTCGCCGGCCGGGTTGAGGTTCACCACCCGCACGAGCGAGGCGATCACCTGGCTGCCCTCCATCGCGTCCATGCCCGTGACGTCGAGGATGAGGTCGACGCCCTGCACGCCGGGGCGATCGGTGAGGACCGAGTCGAAGTTGAACTCGTGGGCGAACTCGAGGCGGCCGCTCTCGTCGAGGTCGCGCCGCCAGGTGTGATCGGTCGGCGGATCGTCGAGGCCGTCGTCCATCAGGTCGGCCCAGAAGTCGACCCGCGTCGCCCCGATCGAGGCGCCGAACGGAAGCGTGATGTCCATGCACGGCGAGGAGAGCGGGTCCATGCGGACCTGGGCCTGCGAGACGTTGGGGACGGTGTCGGTGCGGATGAACTCCGCCACCACGAGCTGGTTCACGTGGGGGACGAAGTCGATCAGCCGCAGCGACACGGTGCGCCGCGCGTTGAGGTCGACCTGGAGCGGGTCGAGCTCGTCGCCGACCACGAGCGAGCACCCGGTGGCCGTGAGGACCGCCGTCGCGATGAGCAGGAAACGTAGACCACGCATCAGAAGGCTCCCCGGACGCTCGCCCCGCAGTAGCCGGGGCCACACTCCACGCTCGCCTGGACGTCGCCCTCCTCCGCCGGCTCGGCGCCGCCGGGCAGGCCCACCGTGAGCCCGAGGATCAGGCCGGCGACCGCGATCGCGCCGCCGCCGAACATCAGGATGTCGGCCGCGAGCGCGAGGCTCTTGGCCGCGTCGCGCTGCTCGTCGAGGTTCTCCTGGCTGGACACCGTGCAGCGCGGCGGGTCCTCGTCGGTGCAGAGCGAGCGGAGCGCGTTGCTGTCGTTCAGCGCGATGCCGGCCACGACGCCGCCCGCGATCGCGGTCGCCGCGCCGACGCCGAGGATGATCCAGGGCCACACCTCGGGCTGCGCCTCGGCCTCGGCCGCGCGCCGCGCCTCCGCCTCGGCCCGCGCGCGCTCGGCGTCGGCCGCGGCCTGGGCGCTCTCGAGCTGCTGCTGGTTCCGCTCCTCCTCGGCCACCGCGCGGCGCAGCTCCTGAAGGCGCGCCTCGAGGTTCACCCGGTCCGGCGCCTCGGGCGTGCGCTGCAGGTAGAGCTCGAGCGTGCGCGCGGCGTCGCTCGGCCGGTGCGCGTCGCGGTAGGCGATGTACGCGTTGTAGAGCAGCTCGGGGCGATCGCTGAGGCCGAACGCCTCCTCGAACTGCGTCGCCGCCTCGATGAAGCGACCTTCGTCGTAGTAGCGCGTCGCGATCTGGAAGTGCTCGCGGGCCCGCGCGTCGTCGAGCTGGCGATCTTCCGTCATGCCGCCGCCCGACATCGCCTCGGCCATGTTGGGGTGGGCCTCCTCGTCCGCCTCCCCTTCCTGCGCGGCGGCCGGTAGCGCGAGCGCCAGGCCGAGCACGGACAGCGCGAGGGTGGACACGGCGAGGGCCGTGAGGGGGCGGTATCCGAGCAATGCGTCGCTCCTCATCGCGGGCATCCTACCCCAGCCGCGGGGCCAGCCCCAGAACCCTGAGTACGCGCCGGCCGGCGTTCCGGTTCAGTCGGGCCCGGGGCAGCGCCACTCCACGCCCACGCGCCGCACCCGGGGCGCCCCCGCGAGGCCGTCGACCGAGAGGGTCAGGCGCACCTCGAGCACGCCGCCGGCGGGAAACGCGAGCGGGTAGGGCGCGGGATCGTCCGGGATCGTGCCGAGGGTCACCCAGGCCGCGGCGGAGAGCCCCGCGCGGTCCGGCGCGTGCCGCGCCTCGAGGGTGATGGAGCCCTGGCCGCCGGGGGTGCCCGCGACGTGGAGGTTGAGCCACTCGGTGTCCGCGGCCGGCACGCAGCCCTCGAAGACCTCGGTGGTGGACGCGCTCGGAACCGGCGCGACGCGCAGGCGCGAGCCCGTCAGGTCGCCTTGCACGTGCGGCGCGAGGCCCACCGTCACCTGGGCGCCGATCGCGCCCGTCTCGGGGTCGAGCCGCGTCGCCACGCCGCGCCCGTCGGGGCCGCCCTGCGAGCTCACCGTCCAGACCTGCGCGGCCGCGTCGACCGCCACCCCGATCGTCTCGACCGGCGTGACCGCGTCGTCGCCCACGCTCCAGGTCTCGTCGACCCGAGGGCGCGCGTCGAACGTGACGTGGCTCGCCATCGCCGCGGTGTGCGCGATCCAGAAGCCGACCGCCGGGTCGTGGGTCGCGGCGCGGGGGCTCAGCGGCGCGTCGGCGAAGCTCCAGCGCTGGATCGCCGGGTCGTAGACGACGACCTGATCGCAGCTGAAGCCGGTCATCAGCAGGCGGCCTTCCTCGTCGGCCGCGAGGCCGTAGAGGAGGTAGCAGGGCAAGGGGACCTCCACGATCTCGACCGTCGGGACGGCGGGGCGCGGGTCGACGCGCGCGAGCAGGCCGTCGCGGGAGATGACCCAGAGCGTGCCCCAGCGGTCGAAGGTCGACGCGTAGGGCGAGAAGCCCGGCGTCGGTACGCGCCGGAGCTCGGCGCCGGTGAGCCCGTCGAGCTCGACGATGGCCTGGCCGTCGTGCAGGCCGACCCACGCGTCGCCGCCGCTGATCCCGTCGAGGCCCGTGTCGCCGTCGATCGCGATCGAGCGCGCCACGTCGCCCGGTCCGCCGACCGCGACGTGGAAGAGCACGCACTCGTCCTCGTCGATCCCGAGCACGTCGCTCGGGCCGCTCGAGGTGCGCAGGCCGTCCCCGTCCCGGTCGACGCAGCGCGGCGCCTCGCCCGCGACCTTGGTGACCGAGGCGGTGCCGTCGAACGCGCGGTTGACGATCCACGCGTCGCCGCGGTGATCGACCGCGACCCGGCTCGGCTCGGGCCCGCCGCTCGGGTAGCGCGCGGTCTCGCGGGCCTCGTCGGTGTCGACGCGCGAGAGCGTGGCCTCGGCGGTGTTCGCGATCCAGAGCGCGCCGAACGCCCGCTCCATGGTCCCGAGGGTCAGCTCGCCCCGGAGGGTCAGCGCGAGCCCGTCGGTCGCCTCGAAGGCGTTGGGCGCCTCGCCCCAGACGCCGCCGACGCAGCCCGGCGTGCACCCGCCGCAGGGGCTGACCACGCCCTCGTCGACGATCCCGTCGCAGTCCTCGTCGCGCTGGTCGCACCGCTCCGACTGCGGCGCGATCCCGCCGTCGCAGATCCCCCAGAAGCCGTTCACGCAGCGCTTGAGGCCCGCGCGGCAGATGCCGACCCCGTCCGCCTCGTCGAGGCAGGTGTCGCGCGCGTCCACGAGGCAGGGGCACCCGGTCGACCCCGGCTCGGCCGCGCAGTCCGGCGCGGGCTGGGTCTCGCAGCTCGTGTTGCGCAGCGGGTTGTTGGGGTCGCAGTCCTCGCCGAGCTCGCAGAACGGGCCGTAGCCGTCGAGGTCGAGGTCCTCGCACTCCGACTCGACCGTGCAGCTCGCGAGGATGCAGCTCGCGAGGGTGCAGCTCGCGAGGGCGATCCCGCTCAGCGCGAGCAGCGGCCATGCGTGGCGACCCACCCCTCGAGGGTACCGCCGCTGGGTCTCGCGGTCAGTCGCCGCCCGCCGCGCTCACCTGGGCGTCGACGCTCGCGGCCGACGGAGGCGCCTTCTGGAGGGCGGCCACCGCGTCGACCCCGCCGCGCTCCTCGACCCAGGCGGCGAGGCGGCGCAGGCCCTCGTCGAAGCCCACCTGGGGGTCGTAGGCGAGCTTTCCGCAGGCCGCGCTGAAGTCGAACAGGGTGGAGCGGCCGCGCTGGAGCATCTCGTCGGGCGTCAGCCCGCCCGCGCCCTGACCGCGCAGCCGCGCCATCGGCCAGGCCACCGCCATCGGCGCGCTCGATCGCGGCGCGGGCAGCGAGAGCGCCTCGCTCAGCGCGGTGAAGAAGTCGCGCGCGTGCTGGAAGACGGGATCGACGACGTGGAACGGACGGCCGGCGGCGTCGCTCGCGGTGAGGGCGGCGAACGCGGCGTCGACGAGGTGGTCGATGTAGGTCGTCGCGAGGTAGGTGCGGCCGTCGCCGACGAGCCGCACGCCGCCGCGGCGGGCCTCGTCGAGCAGCCCGGGGAGGCGGCTCGTGTCGCCGGGACCCCAGGTCCACGCTGCGCGCAGCGAGACCGCCTCGAGCTCCGGGCCGGCGGTGCCGAGGAGCAGCTCCTCGCCGAGCTGGAGCGAGCGGGCCCGATCACCGAACGCCCGCTCGGCCGGGGCGCGGTTCTCGTCCCAGTGCACCCGGTCCTCGTTGGTGAGGCCGACGTCGGTGCAGGTCACGTAGACGAGGCGGGTGACCTCCGCGTGCTTGCACGCCATGACGAGGTTCTCGGCGCCGGCGACGTGGGTCCACCGGAGCGCGCGGGGGGCGGCGCGGCAGCTCGTGATGCCGGCCGCACAGACCACGTGGGTGATCGACTCGGCCGCGGCCGCGATCGCGCTCGGGTCCCCGAGGTCGCCGCGCGCGGTCTCGGCCCCGAGGGCCTCCCAGGCCTCGGCCGTCGCGTCGTCGCGGACCAGCGCCCGCACGAAGACGCCCTCGGCGAGGAGCCGCCGCGCGATCGCTCCCCCGATGAAGCCGGAGGCCCCGATGACGAGCGCCCTCATCGTGCTGGCGTGTAGCACAGTCTCCACCGAGGGCAGACGCCGCCGCGCCCTCGGGGTTCCCGACACGGGCCCCGACGCGGCGGAGCGGAGAATATAGAAAGGCCCCGCCACACGCTGGACACCGCGACCGTTGCTCCCTTCCGGGCCTGGCGGGGTTAGCGGGCCAGCGTTGGCGGGGCCATAAGGCCGGCACGCTCACGCGCAGCGGCTAGCGGAGGAGGCGGGATTCGAACCCGCGGTACCGTTGCCGGTACACACGATTTCCAATCGTGCACCTTCGACCACTCGGTCACCCCTCCTGGGGACTCGGCCAACGAGCCGATGGCGCCTCGCGCGGCCTCGTCACAGGAGCTGCCTCCGGTCACGAGCAGAGCGGGCGCCACTCAAAGAGCAATCTTCACAAAGAACAAGCTCCCGACGAGTCGGGAGCGAGCGGAGGACGTGGGATTCGAACCCACGGTACCGTCACCGGTACACTTGATTTCGAATCAAGCGCCTTCGACCACTCGGCCAGCCCTCCGCCGCGGACCATAGCAAAGGCCCGAGAGGCGTCAACGCCGGCGTTCACGGATGCGTCGAAAGAAGTCCGAGAGCAGGTTGGCGCAGGCCTCGGCCCGCACCCCGGAGGTGATCTGGAAGCGGTGATTGAGGCGCGGATCGTCGCCGATCGTGTAGAGCGTCTCGGTCGCGCCGGCCTTCGGATCGGTCGCCCCGTAGACCACCCGATCCACCCGGGCGTTGACCAGCGCGCCGGCGCACATCGGGCACGGCTCGAGGGTGACGTAGACGCTCACGCCGCTCAGGCGCCACGTCCGCAGGCGGGCGGCCGCGGCCCGCACGCCGATCAGCTCCGCGTGGGCCGTCGGGTCCTGGGCCCGCTCGCGGAGGTTGTGCCCCTGCCCCACGCGGACGCCGTCCTTGACCAGGACCGCGCCGACCGGAACCTCGCCCATCGCCTCGGCCCGTCGCGCGAGCGCGATGGCCTCGTCCATCCAGCGTTCGTCGTCCTCGAGGGTCATCGCGCGGCCCGTCGTGGGGGGAAAACGTGAGGGGCAGAAAGAGAAACGGCGCCGCTCCGAGCAGGAGCGGCGCCGAGCGCGCCCAGAAGGATTCGAACCTCCGACTTCCGGTTCCGTAGACCGGCGCTCTATCCAGCTGAGCTATGGGCGCTGAAGAAAAGGGAGGCGGAGCTTAGCTGCGCACCCCGGGCTGTCAACGGAGAGGGCGGGATTCGAACCCGCGGTACAGTTTTACCCGTACGCTCGCTTAGCAAGCGAGTGCCTTCGACCTCTCGGCCACCTCTCCCACGAGCTGAGCTTTCAACTGGTGGCCGGGGCCACCGCGAAAAGGACGAGCTACTTAGCCGGCGCCTCGGCGGCTGTCAATCGAGCCCGCGCGCCTGCTATATCGAGGCCCATGCGTGGCGTGACGATGGGCTCGATCCTCGGCTTGGTGGCGGCGAGCGCGATGACCCTGGCGGCGGCGGAGGCGGGCGCCTGCAGCTGCATGCAGATCGCGGCGCGCGAGGCCGTCGATCGGGCCGACGCGGTGTTCGAGGGCCGCGTGGTCGAGGTGCGCGAAGACGGGATGGAGCGGGTGATCACGCTCGCGGTCGTCCAGTACTGGAAGGGCGTCGACACCGAGCGCGTCGAGCTGCGGACCGCGTCGAGCTCGGCCGCGTGCGGCGTGGAGTTCGTGGCGGACACGAGCTGGCTGGTCTACGCCCAGCGCCGCGAGGGCGCGCTCCGGACGGGGCTCTGCGATCGGACCCAGCGGATCGAGGACGCGGAGACCGATCTCGAGGTGCTGCAGGCGGGGGTCGTGCCGGTCGACATCGGTCCGGACGACGAGGTGGAGCCGCCCGCGCCGCGGGCCGAGCCGGCGCGGGGAGGCTGCGCGAGCTGCGCGATCGGCGCTTCGTCCCCGTCGTCTCTCGGGCTCGGTGGGCTCGGGCTCAGTGGGCTCGGGCTCCTCGGCGCGCTCGCCGCGCTTCGCCTCGCGCGCCGCCGCGTATCCCGCGGTCGCCGCCGCGTATCCTGAGTCGCCGCCCCTGAGCGCGCGTTCGGGCCGGAATCCTGGATAGGAGACGGGCGAATCGCCCTCTCATGTATCCCGGGAGGCTACGGTTTGTGGCCTCGGCGGCGTGCGCGGCCGGTCCGCGTGCTCCAGCTTGTCCCGGGTGAGCGCCGCCCTCGACGTCTATCGGTACCTCGACTACCGCCGGCTCCTCGCGGACTACTACCGCCACAAGAAGTCGGAGGGCCGCGGCTTCTCCTACCGGTCCTTCGCGCGCCGCGCGGGGCTCGCCTCGCCCAACCACCTCAAGCGCGTGATGGACGGCGACCGCAACCTGTCGGAGCGCTCGGTCGGCCAGTACGCCCGCGCGATGGGGCTCGAGGGCGAGCGGGCCGCGTTCTTCGCCGCGCTCGTGCGGTTCAACCAGGCGTCGTCCCGCGACCTGCGGCGTCGCGCCTACGACGAGGTGCGCCGGTTCCGCGGCTACCAGGCCGCGCAGATCATCGACCAGAGCTACGCGGACTACCACGAGCGCTGGTACGTGCCGGCGATCCGCGAGATGGCGCTGCGCGCCGACTTCGTGGCCGACCCCGGCTGGATCGCGCCGCGGATGATCCCGGCGATCACGCCCGCGGAGGCGCGCGCCGCGCTCGACGTGCTGTTCCGGCTCGGGATGCTCGTCGAGGAGGGCGGCCGGGTGCGGCAGCGCGACCCGGTGGTCTCGACCGGCGAGCAGACCCGCGGCCTGCACATCGCGCGCTACCACGCCGAGATGCTCGACGCGGCCAAGCGCGCGATCGACGCGGTGCCGGCCGCCGACCGCTACGTCGCCTCGCTCACCTTCTGCGTCGACGAGGCGACCCACGCGCGCGTCCGCGAGCGCGTCGCGCGCTTTCGACAGGAGCTCATCGGCCTGCTCGCCGAGCAGACCGAGGGAGATCGCGTGCTCCAGCTCGGCGTCCAGCTCTTCCCTCTCACCCAAGGACGTGACCAGTGAGGCCCGCTACTCCGCTTGCTTGTTCGATGCGCGCTCGCGCGATGGGCGCGCTCGTCGCCCTCGGCCTCGTCGGCTGCGCGGTCACCGACACCGGCAACCCCCCGCTGACCCCGCCGGATCCGGGGCGCATGGAGACGATGTTCCTCGCCGGGGGGAGCCTCACGCTGCGCGGCCAGCCCGGCGCGGTCGCGTCCGGCGACGGGGTGATGCGCGTGACCGATCTCAGCACGGCCCGGCCTCCGGTCGACGCGCCGATCGCGGCCGACGGCTCCTTCACTCTCCAGCTGCTGGCGGAGTCGGATGCGGTGCTCCGCCTGCAGCACGTGGTGGGCGCCGATCGATCCGCGCCGCTCGATCGCGACGCGTCCACCCTCGCCGCCGCGCCGGTGGCGTCGCCGTGCGTGAGCCTCGAGCCCGCGCTCGAGGTGCGCGCGGGCGCGGGGGACGAGGCGACGGTCGAGGCGGTCGAGCTCGTCAACGGCTGCGACGAGCCGGTGAGCCTGCTGGCCCGCGTGCGTGAGACGTCGCCCCCGCTCGCCGTGACCCCGCGGCTCAGCGCCGCGCGGCTCGAGCCCGGCGCGCGCGGGGTCCTCAGCCTCGAGCTCGCGCCCGCCGCCGGGGCGGAGGCCACCGTGCTCCTCGAGCTGGCCGGCTCCTCCGTGGGCGTCCGCGCGATCACCGTCTGGACCGCCCCGCCCGAGTAGTCGGTCTCGCGTCGCCCCGAAGCCCCTCGACGCGCCGTCCCCGGCGCGGCGGGACCCGTGCGCCTCGCGCGCGCCGACGGATCCGTCCGTCCCGTTTTCCTGCGTCTCGTTCCACCCAACTTCGACCTTGAACCTGGAGAGCCCCGATGAGCATCCGATCCCGTCTTCCCTTCGTCTCGCCCCTCGCCCTCGCCGCGCTCCTCCTCGGAGGCTGCGTCACCGACGCGCCCGGCGCCTCCAAGGAGGAGGCGCGCGCCCTCGGCGGCTCGAGCGACGCGGGGCGCGACCTCTGCGCGCGCTTCGGCTGGTACGGCGACGGCGAGTGCGACGACTTCTGCCCGAGCCCGGACCCCGACTGCGAGGCCTCCGACTGCCTCGCGGACGCCGACTGCGCGGCGACGGAGCGCTGCGTCCCGGGCGCGCTCTGCTTCGACTGGTGCCCGGTGGGCGACCCCGCCTGCTGCCTCGGCAACACCTGTCAGGCGCGCCCGACCGAGGGGTGTCTGAGCGACGCGGACTGCGGCGCCGACGCGCGCTGCGCCCCGGGCGACCTCTGCCTGACGTGGTGCGCGGCCGGCGATCCGAGCTGCTGTACCGGCAACGCCTGCGTCCCGCGCGATCCGTCGCCGAGCGAGTGCGCGGTCGACGCCGACTGCGCCGCGGGTGAGGTCTGCGTGGCCGGTGCGCTCTGCACCCACGACTGCCCGATCGGCGACCCGTCGTGCTGCGAGGGCAACACCTGCCGCGAGGCGGCGGTGACCGACCCGGCGGCCGAGTGCCGGAGCGACGCCGACTGCGCCGCGGGCGAGACCTGCGTGGCCGGCGAGCTCTGCCTCTACTGGTGCGAGGCGGGCGATCCGGCGTGCTGCACCGGCAACCGCTGCGAGGCGCTCCCCGCGGCCGGCGACTGCCGCGCCGACGCGGACTGCGATCCGGGCGAGGCGTGCGTGGCCGGCGAGCTCTGCGCGCACTGGTGCCCGGTGGGCGACCCGACGTGCTGCTACGGCAACCGCTGCGAGTGACAGCGCTGAGAGTGAGCGCGCTGGGAGTGAGCGCGCCCGCAACGAGAACGCGCTGACCTCGCGGGAGGTCAGCGCGACGGAGGAGAAGGGATTCGAACCCCTGGAGCCCTTGCGAGCTCGGCGGTTTTCAAAACCGCTGCCTTCGACCACTCGGCCACTCCTCCCGGGGGCGGAACCATAGCAGCCCTGGCCCGGTAGCGAATCAAGCTCCGAGGGCGCGGCGCGGCTCAACCGACGAGCGCCTCCGCCCAGGCCGCGGCGGCCGCGGGGTGATCGGACACGAGGGTGAGCCGCGAGGCCTCGTGTGGCTCTGACGGAGATCCGTTGGGCGCAGGGGGCTCGGATCCCGACCCCGACGCCTCGGCCCCCGTCGACTCCGACCACCGCGCCTCGATCCCCAGCCCGCGGGCGTGCGCCTCGACCGCGCCGGGCCGCGCTCGAAGCAGCCGGTGGGTGGCCTCGGCGTCCGGCGAGCGCGACGGCGCCGCCCGCCGCGTGCGGTCGGACGCCGCGTCCTTCGCGGTCGCGTCGTCTTGCTTCATCCAGGGCGCGTCCCAGCCCTCGAGCGCGGGGTAGGCGCGAGGCAGGTCCCGGGTCAGCTCCTTCAGCAGGCCGGGCATGACGTCGCCGCGGAGCGGCCCGAGGGTCGAGAGCAGCCCCGGCATCCACGGCAGGAGCACCGAGTCCGGCAGGGCCTCGAACGCACGCCCGAGCAGCTCGACCGCGAGCGGCGCCACGCGCGGCGCGAACGCCATCGCCTGCATGAAGCCGCTCAGGTACCGCGGGTAGGTGGCCCGTCCGAGCGCGTGCGTGAGGATCGCGCCGAAGCTCCGGCGCACCGCGGCCTCGTCGCGCAGCATCAGCAGCCACTCGGTCGCCCAGAGCAGCCCGAGCTTCTCCGGATCGCTCGTCCCCGCGCCGGCTCGCTCGACCGCGATGAGGAGCTGGCTGCGCTGGCAGCCCATGGCGAGCGCGAGCGACTCGAGCGTGAACACGAAGGACAGCATCGCGGAGAGCTGGGCCGGGCTCGTGCCCCGGTCGGCGAACGCGGTCGGGAGCAGCGTGGCGTAGTGCGCGTAGCCGGTGGCCACGAAGCGCTCGAGCCAGGCGGGGAGCCCCTCCGGCCGCGCGCGGAAGTGATGGACCAGGCGCCGGACGCGCTCGAAGATCTCCGGGGCGTCGTCGGGGCCGGCCTCGAGCCGCAGGAGCGCCACCGCTCGATCGCCCAGGGTCTCGAAGAGGCGGGCCGAGTCCAGCAGCAGCGCGCAGCTCTCTGCCGCCTCGAGGGCGTGGATGGTGCGCGCCTCCTTGTCGAAGGCGCGCTCGTGGAGCCGGCGCTCGAGGACCTGCTCGACCGAGACGCCCTGGAAGGCGAGCTGGATCACCGCCTGCTGCTCGGGCCCGCTGATCCGCACGTCCCAGCTCTCCTGGCGCGGCGTCACCCCGAGCGCGAGCTCGCCCATGATCGGCCGCGCCACCCGGGTCCCGGGGAGCATCCAGTGCAGGCGCCAGAGCAGCCGGCTCACCGGGCGCAGCTCGGGCCGCGCGTCGAAGTCCATGAGCACGCGCTTCACGGTGCGCGTCTGGGCCGTCATCCCGATGACCGCGAGGCGGTCGTAGACATCCTGCACGAGGGGAGGCAGCGAGTCGTAGCCGACCTGGCCCACGCGGTCGCCGCCGAGCATCCGGTGGCAGAGCTGGCGGATGTCTCGCCGCCCGGGGACGCGCGTCTTCTCGAGGCAGGTCTCCGCCGCGTCGATGAAGTCGTAAGGGGAGGGTCGGTTGCGGGCGCGCAGTCGCGCGAGGAGGACCGACGTCTCGTAGATCGCGATCGCGTCGGCGGTCGAGGCGAGGTAGCGGTTCTTGCGGGCGCTGGCCACGATGGACGCGCACCAGCCGATCAGCTCGTCCTGGTC
This sequence comes from Polyangia bacterium, assembly GCA_030426845.1. Classification (GTDB taxonomy): domain Bacteria; phylum Myxococcota_A; class Polyangia; order Polyangiales; family Sandaracinaceae; genus JAUHXR01. The sequence continues at coordinate 11,712 of JAUHXR010000271.1, forward strand.
CGCCTCGGTCAGCGTGGGCGAGTCGCGGAGGATCGAGCGCAGGTTGAGCTGCTCGGGGGTGGCCGGCCTGCGGGCTCGCTTGCCCTTCGCCCCGCCCTTCGAGCTGCCCTTCGACCCGCCCGCCTTCTTCGTCTTCTTTCGCACGAGCGAGTAGGGCGTGAGCCGCTGGCGCTTCAAGGCCTTGGTCCACTCCGCCTCGGCCATCGCGACCGCGCCGCGGGGGTGACCGAACTGCATCTCGATCGCGCCGTAGCTCGACGGGATGAAGCCGTACTGCCAGCGGGTCTCGCTTCGCGGGGGCGCGTCCGTCCAGCGCGCGTCGCTCGAGAGCCCCCACTCCGGCACGTCGTCGTCGACGATGTGCGCGGCCCCGCAGACGAACACCGCGTCCTCGGGCGCGACCTCGTGGCGCGCGAGCGCCTCCTTGATGCGGGTCCACATGTAGCGGTCTCGCCGGCGGATCTCCTCGCGGCGGTGCGGCGTCGAGCCGAGCCGGCGGAACAGGCTCCCGATCATGCAGAGCACCTCGCGGTAGGCGACGGTGTCGGCCGCGAGGGTGGGCCCCTCGACGTAGAGCGCGATCCACTCGCTGAAGTGGCTCATCCGCGCGTTCGCGAGCAGGAACTCGCGGAACTCGGCGAAGCTCGGGGTCACGCCGCCCAGCTCGATCCCGAGGGCGTCGCCGTGCAGGCGCGCCGCCTCTTCGTCCTCCTCGTCGAGGTCGTGCTCCGGGGCGTCGGGGTCCTCCTGCGGGTCGCGCCACTGGAAGACATGGTCGACCGATCGATCGACGAATTCGAGCGTGACCCCCTCGGTGCTCAGCGCGTAGGCGATCGCCTGGTACTCCGCCGCCAGCTCGGTGAGCGGCGCGACGACCGAGAGCGGCGCCCACTCCGCCGGGAACCCGACCGGCTGACCCGCGAACGCCTGGAGGGCGACCGGCAGGGTGCAGTCGCGCAGGTGCTCGACGAGCGGGAGC
>JAUHXR010000006.1 GCA_030426845.1 Polyangia bacterium
GCCGGCGGCGCGCACGCGAACGTCGAGACGCAGCCCTGCGTGAGCTGCACGTCGGTCCGCCCCGGCGAGCCGAGCATGCCGCCTCGGGGGCCGGTGCCCATCAGGCTCGCGCAGGCGGTCTCGAACCGGCCGGTGCCGTCGGGCCAACTCGGCGGGGCACGTCGGCGGGACAGCGGCCAGCGCCGCGAACGCGGCCAGGGCGAGGGCGCGCGTCCCTGCGCGTATCAGGAGCCCCCCGGGCGCTCGGCGATCACGACCACGTCCCCGGTCACCGGATCGAGCTGGAGGACGCGGGTCTGCCCGTCCTGCACGAGGATCCGCGCGCCGGAGACGCTGAGGCCCACGAGCTCGTCGCGGAGCGACAGCGCGTCGACCGTGCTCGAGTCGGCGACCAGCCGCCGTGTGCCGTCCGGCGAGATCGCGATCACGCGTTCGCGGTCGCTCACCCAGATCGTGCCGTCCGACGTGACCCCCATGCCGTCCGGGTCCGAGATCGCCGGTCCCCCGGCCGGCGCGTCGGAGATCACCGTGACCGACCCGTCGCCCGGGTCCACGGCGACTACCCGGTCGTTGGACGAGGCGACGAGGACGCGCCCGGCGCTCCACGTGAGGAGCTGCCCGCCGGCGACAGCGGGCGCGCCCACCGGCTCGGCCACGCCGGTCGTCGTCGACACGGCGAACAGCGTGTAGGCCTCGTCGAGCACGAACGCGCGCCCGCCGTCGGCGTCGATCGCGAGCCCCCGCGCGTCGCCGATCGAGGGGCCCGAGGTTGTCGCGTCGCGCACGATCGAGCGGGCGCCCGTCGCGAGATCGATCCGCTCCAGCGCCGGCTCGACCCCCCCGACATCGAGCGTCGCGTAGGCCGCGCCCGACGGCCCGTGCACCGCGAAGGCGCGCACCGACCGCGCGGGGTCGAGGTCCGCCGGGCCCACCCGCTCGGTGACCGCGCCGGCCTGCAGCCGGAGCAGCGTCCGGTCGCCCATCAGCCACAGCGCGTCGTCGACCGGCGCGCTCAGCCGGAAGGGCCAGGCCTCGAGGTCACGCGGGAGCGCGTTCTGCGCGACCGGGCTCACCGCGCCGCTCGCGTCGACCCGCGTGACGCGGCCGGCGCTCGAGTCGCCGAACGCCATCGCGCCGTCGAGCGGGATCAGGTTGAACCCGTAGCTGTGGAAGCCGTCCGAGCGAGGCACGAGCAGCCGCCGGACGCCGGTCGCGAGGTCGACCTCGAAGAACCCGTTGAACCGATCGAGCACGTAGGCGGGCCCGCTCGCGTCGAGGCGGATCGTGCCGTTCGGCTCGGCGAGGAGCGGCGGCGCGCCGTCCGCGTTGGTCGACAGCGCGCTGCGAGCGCCGGTCGAGAGATCGATCGCGTAGAGCCCGGGGAGCGACCGGATGCGGTGCGCGGACGCGAGCAGCCGACCGCCCGCGGGGTCGAGGGCCAGGGTCAGCGAGTAGTCGAGGATCGCGGGTCCCGGGTCTGCCGTGTCGCTGATCACGCTCCGGGTGCCCGTGGTGAGATCGACGGCGAGGATCGCGCGCGCGTTTCGGTCGGCGACGATCAGCCGGCCGCCGCTCGCGTCGAGCACCACGCTCCCCGGCATCTCGAGCACGGGCGCGCTCGTGTCCGGCACGGTGGCGGTAGAGAACGGGCCGATCGCGCCGCTGGCGAGGTCGACCACCCAGACGCCGACGTCGGCGGTGGGCCCGGGCTGGGCGACCGTGAGGAACGCGCGCTGGGTCGCGACGTCGAGCGCCAGCCCGAGCGGCTGCGCGCCTCCGCTGCCGACGAGCGACGACAGATCGACCGCGTCCTCGGCGAGCCCGGTGGCGAGGTCGACCCGCTGCAAGAGCGGCTGCTCGCCTCGGACCGCGAGGACGATCAGCGCGTTCGCGCCCCGGTCGTGGGCCAGCTGCCGCACCCGCCCGAGCGGGGTCCGGACGAGCACGCGTCGCTCCGCGCGGGTCACGTGGCCCAGGGTGTCCTCGGCCTCGATCGGGATGGCGTTGTCGCCCGGGCTCAGGCTCACCGTCGCGCGCCACGTCGCGAAGCCGTCGGACGACGTCGCCTCGACGCCGGCGACCCGCACGGAGGCGACTCCGGTCGCATCACGCGCGCGGCCCGCGATCAGGACGGCGTCGCGCTCGAGGAGCGCGTCGGCCATCGGGAAGTCCACCGTCAGCGTCGGGCCGTCGAGGTCGGGCCCCGCGTCCGCCGCGCCGGCGTCGCCTGCGCCCGCGTCCATTGCGCCCTCATCGCCGGCGTCGCGCGCGCCCGCGTCGATCGCGCCCGCCTCGTCCACGCCCGCATCACCTGGGCTCGGACCGCCGCATCCCCAGGCCAAACATCCGACCACCGCGATCCAGCGCATCGACACCTCCGCGATCACGGTAGCGACGCGAGCGGGTCCGCGGTCTGACGCGGATCGGACGCGCCCGCGTCCGATCCGCGTCGCGGGGATAGACTCGTCTCGCCCCATGTCGCCCTCGCTCACGCCCGCGCACGTCCGCGTCCGCGCCCCCGACGGCGGCGAGGTCCTCCTCTACCCGGGCGAGCTGATCGGCCGCGTGCCCACCGCCGCGCTCCTCGTCGACGATCCCCGGGTGTCGGAGGCTCACGCGCTCGTCTCCTTGCGGCGCGGTCGGCTGATGCTCCTCGCGCTCCGACGGATGGTGCTGGTCGAGGGGCGCCCGGTGCGCGAGGTCGCGCTCGCGGCGGGCCTGCGGGTGGAGCTGGCGACCGGCCTCGCGATCGACGTGCTGGAGGCACGAATCCCCGAGCGCGTGCTCGCGGTGGAGGCGCAGGGGCTCGGTCTGCGGAGGCTGGGCCCGGTCGCGAGCCTGTTCGGGGGCGCGACGCCGCGGCTGCTCGGGCGCTTCGACGCGGAGGCGCCGGCCCACGTGTGGTCGCTCGGCGCGGGCTGGCGCGCGCGCGTCGGTGGCGAGAGCCGCGCGGTCGCGCCGGGCGACGCGATCGAGATCGACGGGGTGCGGTTCGCCTTCGTGGAGGTGGATCGCCCGCGCGCGGCCAGCTCGACCCGAGGCCCGGAGGGGCACCTCGCGCCGATGCGCATCGTGACGTTCTACGACGGCGTCGAGATCCACCGCGCCGGCCACCCGGTCGTGACGATCGGCGGGCTGGGCGCGCGGATCCTCAGCGAGCTGGCCGCGCTCGGTGGGCCGGTGCCCTGGCAGACGGTGGCCGAGGAGCTCTGGCCCGACGCGCGACAGCGGCCCGAGGTCGACCTGCGCCAGCGCTGGGACGCGGCGCTGCGCCGCCTGCGGCGCAAGCTGCGCGACGCGCACGTGCGTTCGGACCTCGTGCGCGCCGACCACAGCGGCTTCTTCCAGCTCGTCCTCGCGGCGGGGGACGCGCTGGAGGACCGCGCGTGAGGGCGCTCGAGTCGGGCGCCGGCTGGAGCGGCGAGCCCGACGACGAGCTCCCGGACGAGCCGCCGCGCCTGGTGCGCTACCGATGGGACGACGTCCTGGGCGAGGGCGGCATGGGCACGGTGCACGCCGCGTTCGATCGTCGGCTCGGGCGCGAGGTCGCGCTGAAGCGGGCGCGCCCCGGCCGAGGTGACGCGAGCGCGCGGCTGGCGTGGGAGGCGTGGATCACCGCGCGGCTCGATCACCCGGGGATCGTGCCGGTCTACGACGCGAGCACCCGGGGCGAGGGCCCTCAGTTCTTCACGATGCGCCTCGTGCGCGGCGTCGCGTTCCGTGAGGCGCTGTCGCTCCGCCGCACGATCGCCGAGCGGCTCGGCCTGCTCCGCGGCTTCCTCACGGTGTGCGAGGCGGTCGCGCACGCGCACGGGCGCGGGGTGGTGCACCGCGACCTGAAGCCCGCAAACATCATGATCGGTGAGCTCGGCGAGGTCCAGGTCGTGGACTGGGGCCTCGCGGGCCTGCTCGTCCGGCCCGAGGACGAGCCGGCCGAAGGGGTTCCGCCCGAGCCCCCCCGTGGCCACGGGACGGACGGCTACGCGGCACCGGAGCAGTGGGCGGGCGCCCCGCCGGATCCGCGCGCCGACGTGTACAGCCTCGGGGTGATGCTCGGGGATCTGCTCGACGCGCCCGGCCCCGTACCCGCCGCGCTCGACGCGGTGGCCAGGCGCGCGCGGGACCCGGAGCCGGAGCGGCGCTACGCCTCCGCGCTCGAGCTGGCGGCCGAGGTCGAGCGCTTCCTCGAGGGGCGCCGCGTGCACGCCCACGACGAGCCCAGCCTCGAGGCGATCCACCGGCTCGCGCGCCGTCACCGAGCGGCGCTGCTCGCCATCGCGGCGGGCGTCCTCGCGGCCGCGCTCGCGTTCGGGCTCTCCTACCGCGACGTGCGCGAGGGGCGGCGGCGCGCGGTCGAGGCCGAGCAGCGCACCCGGACGAGCCTGCGCGAGGCGGAGCGCGCGCTCGCTCAGGCGCTCGAGGGGAGGGCGAGCACCGCGAGCGCGATCGGCGCGATGGCCGAGGCCGAGATCTTCGCGGCCGAGGCGCTCCGGCACGGCGAATCGAGCGAGGCGCGCGGGGTCCTCGCGGCCGCCCACGGGGGAGGGCGCGTCCGCGCCGCGCGGTTCGACGCCCCCGAGGGCTGCGCCTCGGTGGTGTTCGACGTCGAGGGCTACGTGTGCCTCATGGACCGCGAGGTCGTCTACGTCCCGCGCGACGGGGGCGAGGCCCGCTGGCGAGTCCCCTTCGTCGCCGAGGACGCCGCCTTTGCGCGCGAGCACGTCGTCCTGCGCGGGCCGGACCGCGCTTCGGTGCGGGACCTCGCCGACGGCGCCGAGGTCGCGTCGCTGCGCGGCCAGTTCGCGCCGCGGGGCCTCCTCGTCTCGCCCGACGGCGCGCACCTCGGCGCGGGCTTCCGCACCACGATGAAGCTGCGGCTCGCTGGCGGCGCCGCTCGGGAGCTCGCCCCGTGCCCCGACCGCACCGTCCACGCGATGGCGCTCGGCGCGCGCCACGTCGCGTTCGCCTGCGCCCCCGGCGAGCTGCGCGTCGTCTCGCTGGTCGGCGGGCCCACGAGGGTCGTCGCGATCCCCTTCGGCGCCGACCGGCTCCCCGCCTTCGCGCTCGCCTTCGGCCCGGAGGACGAGACGCTGCTCCTCGGCAACCTGGCTGGCGAGCTTCTCGCGGTTCCCCTCCGGGAGCGGGCCGACGGCGCGCCGACCGACGCGCTTCGCCCGTGGTCGGTGGCGGAGCGCCCCATCGCGCGTGTCGCGTTCCTGGACCGGGATCGCGCGGTCATCCAGCCCGAGGGCGGGGTCGCGCGGGTGTGCTCGCTGTCCCTGCGCGCGGAGCTGCTGCGGCTCCCTGTCTCGGCGACCGACCGGGTGGACGTGCGGGGCGGCGGCCTCCTCACGGCGGCCGGGCGCAGCCGCTGGCGCTGGGAGCTCGAGTCCGCGCGGGCGCCGTCCACCCTCCGGGTCGGCGCGGGGCTCAGCGGCGCCGCGTTCGCCCCGGACGGCGCCTGGGTCGCGCTCGCGCGGGGCGACGGCGTCGTGTCGGTACGGTCGCTCGCCGACGGCGCGCCGATCGCGGACGTGCGGGTAGCCGACGTGGTCGTGAAGCGCGTCGCGGTCGGCGACGCGAGCCGGCGGCTGTGGGTCGCGCTCGCGGGAGACGACGGGGCCGTCGCGCTCGACACGCGGACCTGGCGGGTGGTCAGCCGATCCAGTCAGGGGCGCGCGCTCCGGCGCGTCGGCGTGCTGCGAGGACCGGACGGCGAGCGGGTGGTCGGGGCGAGCTACGGACCGGGCCTCGACCTCGGCGAGCCGACCGGCGCGCCGCGGGTGCTCGACGCGCCCCAGACCATCGACCTCGCGATCGATCCGGACGGCCGGGGCGCGACGCTGCTCGCGCCCGACGGCGAGGTGCGGCGCCTCGTGCCGCCCGACCGCCTGAGCCTCGTCGGCACGTACCCCTTCGCGCGGGCGGTGGCGGGCGACGGCGTGCGCCTCGCGATCGCCTTCGCCGACCACGTCCGGCTCGAGCGGTCCGAGGGCGCGCTGGCGCTCCCGGCCGATGGTGGGCTCGAGGACGTCGTCTTGTCGGAGGACGGCCGATGGGTGGCGGCCGGCGCGCACGACGGCACCGCGACGGTGTGGTCGACCTCCGACGGCGTCCTGCGGGCGCGCCTCCGCGGACCTCGCGGCCGCGTGGCTTGGCTCGGCTTCGCCCCGGACGGTCGACTCGCCACCGCGAGCTGGGATGGCGCGCTGCGGCTCTACGATCTCGCGCAGCTGGACCGCCCGCGCGAGGCCCTCGCGGCGGACGCCCGGCGCGCGTGGCGCCTCGCCGTCGACGAGCTACGCGCGCCCGGGCGCTGAGCCGGGCGCGTCCGAGGGATCGCGTCCGTGGACGCGCGCTCGTCTCAAGATTTGTAAGGATCGGGCCCGCGCCGGTGTCCGGCCGGTCGAGCTGGCCTACATCTGTTCGACGTGAGGGGGTGCCGCGTCGTCGATCGTCGTCGCGCGCTGGGGAGCGGGAGCTCTCAGGCGCGGTTCGGGTCCTCGCTCGCGCTCGTCGTCCTCGCGGTCCTCGCCGTCCCTTCGGTACGCGCGGCCGCGCAGGACGCGCCGGCGACGCCTCCGCCGTCGGCCCGCGAGGGCCGGATCGACCACGTCCCCGGGCGCGCGCACGTCGTCTGGCTCAACGACGGCGACCGGCTCGATGCCGGAACCTGCGGGCTCGAAGGCGCCTCCGCCAAGGCCGACACCGTGCTGCGGCTCCTGGACCCGAGCGGGCGCGAGGTCGTCGCGAACGACGACGGCTGCTTCGGGAGCTACGGCTCACGCCTCGCTCATCATGTCCCGCGCGGTGGGGCCGGCGCCTACACCCTCGTGGCCGACTGCTACCGAGGGGGCTCGTGCGGCGGGGTCATCGCCTACCGGGTCGAGGCCCGCGGCGTCCCCGCGGAGTCTTCGGGCGTGCGCCTCTCGTTCCACGCCCGCGGCCTGCTCGCGGTGGACAACGCGGGGGGCGGCGGCCTCGCGGATCTCACGGTGGAGGTGCGCACCCTCGCGCCGCTCGTCCTCCGCCTCGAGGCGGGCCCGGTCGGCCTCGCCGGGGGCGTCCACGGCGGCCTCCTCGGGGGCGCGGCGCAGCTCACCTTGCTCGTCGACTGGGACTGGATGGCGATCGGCGCGGGGCTCGGCGTCGGGGTCCTCGGGCGTCGCCAGCCCGGCGTACCCGACCAGGAGGCGCTGCTGGCGGGCCTCCGGGCTCGCCTCGGGGACCTGACCGGCTTCCACGTCGCGGGCGAGCTGCGCGGGGCGGTCGTCGCCGACGCGATCCGGACCCACTCGCTGCGGGTCGAGGCGCGCCTGCCGCTCGACGGGGTGGATCTCGTCTTGCGAGGGGCAGGCGGCGACGAGGGCCTCGCCCTCGCGGAGCTCGCGGCCGTCGTCTGGCTGGATCGCGCCCCCAACCGGCCCCGGCTCGGGCTGAGCCTCAGCGCGGGGGCGGGGGGCGTCTTCTACGAGCCGCTCTGCCGCTTCGCGGAGCCCTGCGGCCGGCCTCGCTGGTACGCGGGGCCCACCGTCGGCGCGGGGCTGGAGTGGCGTCCATGATCGAAGGAGGAGAAGTGAACCGTAGCCTGCGAATCCTCGCTCTCACCTCGTGCGCGCTGCTCGCGGCGTGCGGTCTCAACCGCAACGACCCGTTCCACGAACGCCCGACGGTGAGCCTCGCGGATGCGCCCCCGCCCATCGCGGGGGGCACCCTCGAGGTGAGCGTGGACGGCGGCTACGCGGTGGTCGCCGACCCGGACCTCGATCGCGTGCTCCTCGTGGACCTGCGCACCCACGAGGTCCGCGAGGTCGCGCTCCCGACCGACAGCGAGCCGGGGCGCGTGGCGGTGGACGCGGCCGGTCGGGCCTACGTCGCGCTCCGCCGCGCGGGTCGCGTCGTGGAGATCGATCTCGAGCGCGGCTCGCTGACCCGGAGCCTCGAGGCCTGCGCGAGCCCGCGGGGTCTCGCGCTCGACGGCGCGACGGACCGGCTCCACGTGGCCTGCGCCGACGGGACGCTCCTGACGCTCGACCCGGACCGCGCGCCGGAGCGCAGCCTCGCGCTCGCGCCCGACCTGCGCGACGTGGTGGTCACCGACGCGGGCCTCGTGGTGAGCCGCTTCCGGTCGGCGGACCTCATCCTCGTGAGCGCGACCTCGACGCTGTCGGCGACCGCCCTCCCGGACGTCACGCTGACCGGCGTCGACGAGGCGGGTGAGCCGACCGAGCTGCGGCAGAGCTATCGCCCGGGCGTCGCGCCGCGCATGCGGAGCGCGCGGGGCGGCGCGGTGGTGATCCACCAGCGCGCGCGGGTGGGGCGTGAGGCGGTGTTCCGGCGCGCCTCGCGTCCCCCGAGCGGTTACACCTACTCGAACCGGCCGGTCACCTACGAGGACGTCACGTGGCGAGACCCTTGCGGCAACGCGGTCGTGCACGCCGCGGCGAGCTTCCTCGGCGAGGACGGCGCCGCGCTCCATGAGGCTCCGTCGGTCCCGGGCGGCGTCGTCCCGGTGGACGTCGCGACCTCCGAGGGGGGCCGGGTGGCGCTCGCCTTCGCGGGCGAGCCGGGCGGCGACTTCCGCTACGGGCCGCAGGTGGTCGAGACCGACGCCGCGCGCGCGTCGAGGGCCGGTGGCTGCCTCGACGTCGAACGGGACGAGGCCTACCCCGGGCAGGCCGTGGCGGTGGCCTACGCGGGCGAGACGCTGCTCGTCCAGCTCCGGGCGCCGGCCGGCCTGATGATCGGCGACGTCCACGTCCCGCTCGGCGGCCCCTCGACGCGCGACTCCGGTCACGAGGTCTTCCACCTCGACACCGGCGGCGGCATCGCCTGCGCGTCGTGTCACCCCGAGGGGGGCGACGACGGCCACGTCTGGGAGTTCGCGGCGGTGCGCCCCGTGCGCACCCTCCCGCTCGAGGGCGCGGTGGCGATGGCCCCGTACCACCGCGCGGGCGACGTCGCGACGCTCGAGGATCTCATGGGCTCGCTCGCCGAGCAGATGGCCGGCCCTCCGCTCGAGCCGGAGGTGCTCGCGGCGGTCCGCGCCTGGCTCGAGCGCTTGCCCGCGCCGCCCGCGGGACCGACGCTCGAGCCGGCGGCGGTCGACGAGGGCGCCCGCGTCTTCGCCGCGGCCGGGTGCGACACGTGTCACGTCGGGCCCGAGGGCACCGACGGCCAGTCGCACGACGTCCTCGGTGCGCGCTGGCAGACCCCGCCGCTTCGCGGGCTGGCGCTGCGCCCGCCCTACCTGCACGACGGCAGCGCGGCCACCCTCGAGGAGGCGCTCGTCGGCGCCGAGACGGGCGAGCACGGCGACCTCCGGGGGGCCTCGGACGCCTCTCGAGCCGCGCTCCTCGCGTACCTGCGATCGCGGTAGCCGGCCGATCGCGGGACGACCTGCGGGGAGGCGGCGCGAGGACGTAGGATGGGGCGGTGACCCCCAAGGCTCGTGGGCTCAAGCGTCCGCCGGTGCGCGCTGACTCGAAGGCGATCGTCGAGGCGATCCTCGGGGCGACGGTCGAGCTCGCCGAGGAGGGCATCGCGGACCTCTCCGTCCATCGGATCGCCGAGCGCGCGGGCGTCGGCGTGGCGAGCATCTATCGCTACTTCGGAGGCATGGAGGCGATCTTCGCGGAGCTCGCGCGACGGCGCAACGACGCCTTGCTCTGCGCCTTCGACGCGGTGCTGGCGCGCGGGGAGAGCGTCGAGGAGACGCTGCGCGCCCTCGTTGTCGGGCTCGCGCGGATGGGGCCGCGGGATGAGGCGCTCCGGCGCGCGATCAACCTGGACCTGCCGCTGCGCGGCGTGGTCGACGCCATCGACCAGGTGAACGAGTCCGTGATCACGCGGCTCTGCGCGTGGCTCCGGGAGCGGCTCGTCGCGCCGCCGGAGGACCTCGAGGTCCGCGCCTTCGTGGCGTTTGGCGCGGTCCGCGGGGTGGTCCGGTTGCGGCTGATCGTCGGCGCGCGCGCGCCGCACCAAGAGGCGTTGATCGAGCGGCTCACCGCGCTCGTGATCGAGGAGCTCACCGCGAAGTGACCCCTGGGCGGGCGCTATGGGCCGAGGTAGACCCAGATGTCGCGCACCACCGGCGGCGTCGCGGGCGTCTCGGGAGTCGAGAGCCCGATCTGGATGCGCCACTCTCCCGGCCGCATGACCGGGGCGATGAGCTCGACCTTCCCATCCCACGGCTCGCCGCCCGACGCGCCGCGACACCTCCACTCGAGGGCGACGGAGTGGGTCGAGCCGTCCGGCGCCGTGAGCCGCGCGCCCGCGTATCCGCCGAGCGTGTCGTGGGCCGCGTCGATGACGACGCTGATGGTCGACACCGCGCCCGGAGTCGTGGCGGTGGCGCGCGTGTCGAGCACGTAGGAGAGGAACGTGTCGCGATGGGTCGGCCCGCCCGCCGGCCGCAGCAGCTCGCCCGGAGGCCGCTCGCACGCCCGCGCGTCCGTGTTGCAGATCTGGCCGCGCAGGCCATGGTCGAAGCAGGACTGGGTGCACGAGCAGGTCTCGGGGGGCCCGCACGCGCCGGTGAAGTGCTCGCAGAGCGACCCGCACGCGCTGCACTGCGAGCTGTCTGTGCAGTAGACGCCGCGGCCGCAGCGACGCTGGCAGCGCCCGCCCGCGCAGACCTCGTGGTTGGGGCATTCGCAGTCCATCGTGCACGCCCCGAGGCTCCCGACGCCGAAGTCGCAGTAGCCGTCCACGCACGCCCTGCCGCACGGACAGTCGGCGGCGTCTCGGCACTCCGGCACGCAGGCGTCGCCCTCGCAAGCTCCCTCGATGGAGCAAACCGTGTTCGAGGGGCAGTCGCACTGGGACGCGCACGCGAGGCCGCCCGCGTCGAGGGAGGCAGGGCCCGCGTCCGCTCGGGGCCCGCCGTCGGCGCGCCTGCCCGCGTCGCCCGTGAGGCCCGCGTCACTGGCTCCCGCGTCCCTGAGGCCCGCGTCCATCGTGTCGAGGACGCAGACCGCGCCCTCCCGGTGAGTCCCTGGGCCGCAGGCGACGCTGGGGCCGCAGCCGGGCGCGAGGGACGTAGCGAGCACGAGGAACGCGGCGAGCTTGAAGTCGACCGAAGCGTGGATGCGCATGACCCCTTCGTGACGCGTCCAGGGGCCCGCGTTCGCGTTCCCGGTCGCCGCGGAACGTCGGCCCGCCCCCGGCCGCATTCCCGTTCGATTCCGGGGCGTTGTGCTCCTCGCGAGCGGAACCCTCGGGGCCCCGAGGCGCCCGACGCGCGCTTCACGGCAAGGCGGTCAGCAGCTCGTGGCCGTCATGGGTCACCAGCACGGTGTGCTCCCACTGGGCCGACAGGCTCCCGTCGGCGGTGACGATCGTCCAGCCGTCGTCGAGCACGCGGATCGACGGACCGCCGAGGTTGATCATGGGCTCGACGGTGAGCGCCATCCCGGCCTTGAGCCGCGCCCCCGTACCGCGTCGGCCGGTGTGCGAGACGTGGGGGTCCATGTGCATCCGTCGTCCGATACCGTGGCCCCCGACCTCGGCCACCACGCTGACTCCTTCCGCGTGCGCGAGCTCTTCGATGGCCGCGCCGATATCGCCGAGGCGTGCGCCGTGGCGGATGACCGCGATGCCCGCGTCGCGGCAGCGGCGCGCGATCTCGACCAGCCGCCTCGCCGCGGGCTCGACCTCGCCGATCATGAACATCGCGCTGGTGTCGCCGTGGTAGCCATCTAGGGTCGTTGTCACGTCGACGTTGACGATGTCGCCCGGCGCGAGCGACTCGTCGAGCCGCGGGATCCCGTGGCACACGACCTCGTTGCGGCTGACGCAGACCGCTGCGGGGAAGCCCTCGTACCCGAGCTGGCTCGGCCGGCCGCCGCGCCGGGCGGTATCCTCGCGGACGAGCCGGTCGATGTCTCCGGTGGTCATCCCGGGGTGGAGCTGCGCGCCGACGAACGCCAGCGTCTCGGCGGCGACGCGACCGGCGCGGCGCATGCGCTCGATCTCCGGGGAGCTGAGGATCGCGATGGCCATCGCGGGGGTATGGCGCCCGCGCGGCCCGTCGGTCCAATACCGATTCGGTCTCGAGCTCGCCCCGCGCGGCGCTTGAACGCCCGCGCGCCGAACCGTACCGTCGACCCGTGAGCCTCTCGCAGATCCGCTACTTCGTCGCAGTCGCCGAGGAGGGGCACGTCGGCCGCGCCTCGCGGCGCCTTCGCGTCGCTCAACCAGCGGTGAGCCGTCAGATCCGCGCCCTCGAGGACGAGCTCGGCGGGCCGCTGTTCGAGCGGACTCCGCGCGGCATGGCGCTCCTGCCGTCGGGGCGCGTGTTCCTCGGGCACGCCAGCGCGATCCTCGCCGCCGTCGATCGCGCGGTGGCCGCGACCCGCGCCGGGCGAGAGCCTCCGGCGTGACCTCGCGGGGGTGAGGTCGCGCGGGCCGCGCCCCGTGGCCTCCTCGAGGCCGCGATCTACCTCTTCGCGCGGCCGAGCCGCTTCGCGAGGAGGGCGTCTACCGAGAACCGGCCGCCGCCCGCGAGCAGCAGCGCCAACGCGGGGGCGGCGTATGTCAGAGCGAGCTCCTTGCGCTCCCACGGATCGTCGGCGTGCACCACGAACGCCGCGACGAGCATCGTGATGAGGAACGGCGCGGCCGCGAGCCGAGTCCCGAGCCCGATCGTGAGCAGGCCCGCGGCGAGCACCTCGCCGACGAGCGCGAGCACGGCCGAGGTCGCGCTCCCCACCCCGAGCGGGTCGGGGAAGCTCTCGAGGAGCCCGGGCAGGCGCTCGAGCTTGGGCAGCCCGTGGCCGAGGAGCATCATGGGCGGGATGGTGAGCCGGAGCGCGAGCAGGCCGGCGTCGGGCATCCACTTCGGGAGCTTGCGGTCGAGCATCGCCGTCATCTACGGCACGCGACCTCCCAACGCGAGCCGGCTCGAGCGCCCCCCGGTCAGGGACCGCGTGCGCCGGGCCTCGGACGTGGTACCCCTTGCTCCAGCGAGCATTCGTCCGCACCTTGGGCGAGGCTCGGTTGACAATCGAATCGGGGGCGAAACGGTTTCGACGGGGACGGAGAAGCCCTGTTGGCGTGTCGCCGGACTGAGTAACGGCGTCAAAAACATCTCGGAACCCATAAGTGCGAACGACAACGCGCTTGCTCTCGCTGCTTAGTCGCAGTTAGGGAGCCGTCAAAGGCTGGAGCCCGTCAGCGCTCCACCGGCGGCGTCATTGAGCTGACTGGCCAGATCCCACGTGACCCGGGGTGACGGCGAGACTTTAGGGTCGCTAGCGTCGCGATAGCCCGTCTGCGGGCGAACGCGTCGCGAAACACAAATCGCAGACTACACACGTAGATGGCAGTGTTGCGGACTGTTCGCGGACGCGGGTTCGACTCCCGCCGCCTCCACTAGGAATACGGGGATCAAACCGATCCCCGCCACCATTCCCGCCACCATCGAGCGATGCGCGCGGTCCCGCGGGGTCGCCGGCCGCGAGCTCGAGATGGTGGACCTGCGCGCGCTCCACCTCGAGGCGCAGGCAGGACACCGCCTCGCACATCGCCGACCACTCCCAGTCGGTGTAGCCGTCGAGCACGTCGCCCTTGGCGTTGTGCGTGACGCGCTCGAGCACGTCGCGGCGCGCGCCGTCCGAGCGAGCGAGGCTGATGAACGCGTGCCGGAACGCGTGGCAGCCGCGCCCCCGCTTCGACCCGCCGACGCGGTGCGGGATCCCCGCGCGGGCGAGGTCGCGGTAGAGCGCCTTCACCGCCTGGTTCTGCGTGCGCGGCTCGCCGGTCTTCGGGTCGGGGCAGAGCCAGTCGTCCGCGCCCGGGTGCCGGCCGTAGAGGGCGGCGAACCCCTCGCGGCGCCAGCGCTCGAGCGTCGCCCGGAGCGCGGGGTGCACGGGCACGATCCGCTCGTGCGTCTCCTCGCCGTCGTCGGTCTTGAGCGGCTGGTCGTCGTACTGCGTGTCGACGGTCAGCGCCGCGAGCCCGGCCGCGTCCTCGTCGAGGTCGCGCCAGCGCCGCCCGCTCGCCTCGCCGAGGCGCAGACCAGCGAGCCCCATGAGCGCGTAGAAGACCCGCCGGTGCTCGGCGATCGCGGGGTCGGTCATGAGCTGCCAGAGCTCGTCGCGGCTGAAGCGCGGCTTCTTCTTCTTGCCGACCTTCGGGAGCTTCCCGCGCGGGAGCGACGCGGGGTTCGCGCCGATGAGCTCGTCGAAGCGCCCGAGCTCGAGGATGGAGTGCAGCGCGCCGTGGACGTTGCGGACCGTCTTGGCGGCGAGCCCGCGACGCCCAAGCTCGGTCACGAGGTCCGCGACCATCCGCGGCGTGAGGTCGTCGAGGGCGACGTCGCCGAGCGTCGGCGCGACGTGGTTGCGGTAGCAGGCCTCGGCGTCCGAGAGCGAGCGCATGCCGTCGGCCGCCTTCTCGGCTGCCCATCGGGTCGCGAGCTCGTCGAGCGTCATCCGTGCGCCGGGGGCCTCCGGTCGGTAGGTGCCCGCCTTCACCTCGGCGAGGCGCTGGGCGCGGACCGCGCGGGCGCGCCGGCGGCTCGGGCCGACGATCTCGAAGCGACGGGCGCCGCCCTGATCGTAGAAGTTGATCTCGTAGACGCGCCGCCCGCGGATGGTGCGCTGTCGGATGCCGGTGTCGGTCGTCACCCTGCTCTCCTCGTCTCGCTCCACTCGAGGACATCCTCGGCCGCGAAGCGTACCTCGCGCGGGCCGAGCCGCCTCGACGGGAGGCCCTCCTCGCGTGCCCAGCGCAGCACCGTGCGGCGGTCGACCCCGAGGCGCTCGCCCACCTCGTCGGCCGTCAGCAGGCGCAGGCGCGGCCCCGCCTCGCGGGCGAGCACGCGCTCCACCTCCTCGCGGACGATGCGCCGGATGAGCTCCTCGTCGGCGACGATCATCACGGGTCGGTCAGACATGGGCGGCCCTCCGGAAGACGAGCACCCACACGTGCGGGTTGGCGTCCCAGCCGAAGCCGCGAGCCGCGTTGATGCTGTCCCAGAGCATCTCGAACTCGTTGATCGCGGAGGAGTCCCACCAGCATTCACAGTGCCCGTCGCGGTGAGAGCACGAGTCCTCGTCGTCGCCGACCTCGTCACCACATCGGCAGCAACTCCCGCCTCGGACGCCCTCCGCGAACGCGTCCTCCTCGCTGATGTCCTGCACCCGCTCGATCCGCACATCGACAAGCTCCAGCGTCGTGCGCGAGGCCCAGCGCGGGCAGTAGCGGCTCGCGATGTAGCGTGCCTTCCACGGCCACCACACCAGGTGCCCGTTCTCGGCACTGACCACGAGGTCGTTCGGGGTCGCCGCGTACACGGCAAGCTCGTGGCCGCCGAGCGTCTTCGGTCGCAGCGGCTCGCGCACGTAGAGCCGGTCGCCCGGCTTGCCGTAGGGACACATCTCGATCGCGCGGGCGCGATCCTCGGGATCATCGAGGTCGAGGCAGCGTGCCCACTTCGGCGTGATGACACGCCGGGTGTTCGTCTTCCGACCCGCGCGCTCGGCGCGAACCATGTCGACCGAAAAGGGGATACCGCGGGCGGCCGTCACGAGAGCCCCTCGATCTGCTTGAGGAGACGCTCGCGCTCCGCGGCGCTCTTCGCCTTCTCGCGACCAACGACGCCACGGAGGCTCGCGTTGCTGCGCTCCAAGGTCTCGACGCGGTCCTTCGCTTGACGGACCTTCTCGGCGGCGCACACCGGACAGGTCCCGTTCCGCGCTGGCTCGTGAGCCCAGAACCGACCGCAGTCCCAGCATCGGCAGAGAACGAGCCGGATCGACTCGTTCGCATCGAAGGGGCCGAGGCTCATGACTTCTCGCCCCCCGCCGGCGCGCGGCCGATGCGCATCTCGCGGCGGCAGTCCGCGCACCGGCCGTAGATCCAGCCGTCCCGCTCGACGAGCGACAGCGGCGCGGCCTCGCAGCGCTGGAAGCGCCGGTGCCACCGTACGACCGCGCGATCCGCGGCCCCGACCAGGAGCTCGAGCGCGAACTCGAACATCAGCCCGCCCTCCGCTGGCCGAGCATCGACGGGTCCTCGATCGCGTAGAGCACGCGGACGAAGTAGGTCAGCAGCCGCGGCGCGCTGATGCCGACGTCGCTCGCGAGCTGCGACAGACCGTCGATGCAGAGCGGGGCACCGTCCGCGCTGAGACCCTCGGCGCGCCGGAGGTTGCGCGCGGCCTCGCGCAGCGCGGCCTCGAGGGCGAGGTCCTCTTCAGCACGCGGTGACGCGGCCTCGTCGCCCAGGAGCAGCCGCACCGCGCGCTCCTCGGCGGGGTTCAGGCGCAGGCACGCCCCCTCCGCCGTTCGCTCGTCGACGAGCCTTCGCACCAGCCGTTCCGCTTCACGCCGCGTGATCATCCGCTCGCTCCTCCTCGTCGCCCTCGTTCTCGCTCCACAGCTCATCGAGGCGCTCGATCAGCCCGGTGTTCCTCTTGCCGTCGCTCTGGTTCTTCACGGCGCGCTCGATGCCGGCGCGGTCGCCGACCAGAACGACGCCGCGCTTCGCCCGCGTGATCGCCGTGTAGAAGAGTCGGCGCGTCAGCATCTGCGTGTGCGTCGAGTGGCAGAGCACCACCGCCCACGGCACCTCGCTGCCCTGGTACTTGTGGACCGTCAGCGCGTACGCGAGCCGGAGCGCCGTTGCGCCTCCGCGGTCGTACGTGACGAGCTCCTCGAAGCGCACGACGAGCTCGTCGTCGGCGCGCGCCACCACGCCGATCTCGCCGTTCATCACGCCGCGGGGGTAGTCGTTGCGGGTCTGGATCACGCGGTCGCCCACGCGGAGCTCGCGTGCGCCCTCGCCCTTGCCGACCGTCCACGCCTTGAGGCCCGCGCGCATGGGGTTGAGCCGCGCCTGCAGGCGGCGGTTGATGAGGTCCGCGCCGGCCGGGCCCACGTTCTGCGGGACGAGGACCTGAGCGTCCTCCGGGGCGACGCCGAGCCCGCCGAGGTCGCCGGCCGCGAGCTCGACCACCGCGTCGACCGCGTGGTCGCGTACCTCGGCCTCGTGCCATCGGAAGTCGGCGCGGCCGCGAAGGTCAGGCACCTCGCCGCGCAGGACCCGGGGCGCCTGCGAGCAGACCCACGACTCCGCGGCCGCCCGGTGCAGGGTCGTCAGCCGTGCGACCTCCACGCGGGTGCTCCGGATGAGGTCGCCGAAGACCATGCCCGCGCCCACGCTCGGCAGCTGCGCCGCGTCGCCCACGAGGATCAGGCGCGTCGGATGCTGCACCGCCGCGAAGAGCGGGTCGGCGAGCTTCGTGTCGATCATCGACGCCTCGTCGACGATCACGACGTCGGCCTCGAGCGGCTCATCTTCGCCGTAGAAGAACTTCGACGGCCCGATTCCGAGCCCCCACTTCAGCAGGCGGTGGATGGTCTGCGACTCGCGCCCGGTCGCCTCCTCCATGCGCCGCGCGGCCTTTCCGGTCGGCGCAGCGAGGAGGTACGTCTCGCCGCGCGCGTCGAGCTCGTCGAGCGCGCGCCGCGTCGTCGTCGTCTTGCCGGTGCCCGGGCCGCCCGTCACCACGCCGAGCGGCGCGCGGAGCATCAGCTCGACGGCGGCTTCCTGCGAGGGATCGAGCCTCACGCGAAGCCCCGATCCTCTGCGAGCCAGAGCGGGATCGTGAACGTCGCGACGTCGCCGTGGCTCAGCTCGTCCGGGTCCACCGGCCCGTCGTCGTCCTCGATCGACTCGACCTGACTCCACGGGAGCCAGGCCCCCTCGTCGTCGCCGAAGTCGTCCTCGAGGCGAACGCGGATCGCGCGCTCGGTCGCGCCGCCCAGCACGAAGAGCCGGACCTCGATCGGCTCGTTGCGGTCGTAGCGGCCCATCAGATGGCCTCCAGCAGGGCGTCCAGCTCGCCCGGCACCTCTGGCACCGGGGAGCTCGCGGAGCGCCTCGGCGACGTCGCCGGCGGCCGCTCCGCCACCTCGGCCCGCCGGCGCTCGATCGCTCCGGTCACGAGCCGCCGCACGCTCGCAGCCACGGACGCCTCGGCGGCCGCGAGCTCGGCCGGATAGACGCGCGCGCCCTTGCTGCCCTCGACCTCGCGCTGGACCATGCGGCCGGAGGCGACGATGTCTCGCCCGGCGCGCCACACGAGCTCGCTCGCGACGTTCAGGTGCGCCGCGGCCATGTTGACCAGTTTCGGCGCGGGGACGTAGCAGTGCCCGCGGTTCTCCGCCTCGCCCAGGAGGTAGAGCAGGCACGCGCGGATGCGCGAGGGATGGTCGATCGCGAGCCCCATCCGCAGCGCGACGACGTCGGCTCGCTTGAACCCGAAGCCGTAGACCTCGTCCGCGAGAATGTAGGGGTCCTCGCGCAGCTTCGCGGGCGCCTCGGCTCCCCACCTCGCGACGACGCGCGCGGCCTGCCCGTCGGTGAGCCCCCAGCCGCGCAGCGCGACGAGGACCTCGCGCTCGTGCGCGACCTTCGCGTACGCCTCGGCGATCGCGAGCGCTCGCTGGTGCGTGATCCCGTCGATGCACGCGAGCTCGTGCGCACGTTCCTCGAGGACCTCCCAGATCTCCGGGACCGGCCAGCGCTCGAGCATCTCCGTCGCGCGGCGCCGGCCGACGCCGGGGAGCCGACTGCGGATCCACTCGATGGCCCCGCGCGCGTCGGACGGCGCGACGGTCTCGATCCGGCTCGCCTTGAACTGGCGACCGAAGCGAGGGTGGGTCGTCCACTCGCCCTCGACCTCGACCGTGTCGCCCTCGCGGATGCCGAGCGGGTGCCCGGTGACTGCCGCGCGTTCCTGCGCCGAGCCGCAGAGCACCGTCATGGTGCCCCAGCCGTCGCGGATCACGCGGACGGCCTCGACCTGTCCTCGTAGTGTCTCGCTCACGTGGTGCTCCTCGTCCGAGAGGCGCGACGAGTCGGTGGCGTCGGGGGGGGGTGCACCCCGACTCGTCGCGCCTCTCCGACGCCCGACGCCTTCACGCGTCGGGCACGGAGGTCAGAAGCGGTTGGCCGCGGGCTCGGCGGCCTCGCGGGGCGGGAAGTCGTCGTCCTCGAAGTCGCCCGGGCTGACCGCCCCGGCCCCCGAGTCACCCCGCGGCGCGTCGCCGTCCTCGTCGGGACCGTTCTCGGCCGCGTGCCGCATCTCGTCGAGGTAGAGCTCCTTGAAGCCGCGCGCGCTCTCGGCGAAGTAGAGGATCTCGTCGCGCGAGAAGGGCTTCTCGCCGCGCTCGAGCACGGGCAACGCCCAGGTCAAGTTGCCCTTCTTCTCCATCTTGATCGACACCTCGGTGGGGTACGCGAACAGCGGCATGTTCTGCCGGCGGCCGTTCACGATCCGCTTGCCGAGGATGTACTTGTTGAGGAAGTCGCTCCACGCGCGCGCGGCCGTCCGCCTGAAGCGGAGCACCACCGGCTGCCCGTCCTCGAGGTCGAGGCCGACGACGTTCGCGACCTCGGAGCAGCGACGCGTTCGCTTGCCCGTCTCCGGGTTCTTCGTCCACTGCCGATCGGGGCAGCCCTCGCACGAGCGACGCGTACCGTCCGCCATCTCGCCCGTGACGCGGTCCCAGCTCGAGCAGCGGCGCTCGCTCTTCTGCGCGGCCTCGTCGAACTCCTTCCACTCGTGGCTCTTGTGGAGCACGAGGAGCGCGACGCGCGCGTCGTCCTTCGTCTCCTCGGTCACGGTGTTGAAGAGGGTGTCGGGGCTCACCGCCTTGCCCGTCTTCTCGTTGACTCCCTTGAAGTTCCAGATGAGCTTCGCGAGCCGGACGTCGCTCGCGTCCGCCTCCTCGACTCCCGTGATGCCGAGGTCCTCGTCGCCGAGGACGTCCGCGAGGGGGTCGTTCCCCGCGAGCACCATCGACGTCTGCTCCTCGGTCTCGCTCTCGCTCTTCGCTGCGCTCTTGCGTGCCATCTCTATCCTCTCGATCGCGCGGCCTCAGACCGCGTAGTTGGTGAGCTCGTCGAGCTCGACGCCCGCGAGGGCGCGGTTCACCTGCGTCATCTCGCTCCGGTCGACCTCGTGCCCCTCGTTGAGGCAGATCGAGCGGAACGCGCACCGGCCGCACTGGTCGCCGATGCTCTCGAAGAAGCGCCCGAGCCGGACGGTGCCGACGATGTTGTCGAGCGAGACGCGGAGCCGCGCGACGTCGTCGGGGCTGCGGTGCGCCGCGTACCAGGCGGGCCCGCGCCGATCGCCGATGAGCTTCACGAGCGGCGGCTTCGACCGCGCGCGCGACTTGTAGGGCTCGCCGTTCTTCTTCGTCCTGGGCGGCGGCGCGGTCGTGGGCTCGACCTCGACGCGCGAGCCCGGCCCCAGGTGAGCGAGGACGCGGTCGGCCTCGCGCTCGTCCGCGACGTCGGCGCGGACGCTCGGCAGCTCTCCGCGCACCGCGGCCGCGACCCACTCGACCTCTTCGGTCCGCTCGAGCGTGAAGGTCGTGCGCTTCGCGTAGGGCAGCAGCTCGCGGAGGTGGACGATCCAGATCTCCGACGGGAATTGCCCGAAGGAGACCTCGCGCTCGGTGCCCGGCCAGAAGGTCCCGAGCTCCACCGCGTGGGCGTAGATGGCGGCCTGGTAGCCGTGCGCGAGCACGATGGGGTGCATGCGCAGCTGGCCGCTCTTCCAGTCGAGGAAGCCGACCTGGCCGGGCAGCCCCTTCGGCTCGTAGACGAGGTCGATCGTGCCCTGCAGGTGGTAGTCGCGATCGCGCTGCCCGCGCACCGCAACGCGAAAGGGGGCCTCGACCGCGAGCGGGCGTTCGATGCGACCGAGGAGGTCGACGAGGACCTCGCGCACCATCGTGCACGCGTCGTCGCGCACGGCGTCGGGGTTGTCGCGGCCCCAGTCGACTGCGAGTCCCTCGGCCGCGTCCTCGAGGGCCTCGGGGTAGAGCTCCTGCAGGCGCGCGAAGAACCGCGGCTGCCGGATGAGCTCCTCGCCGCCGGCCGCGAGCTTGCTCCACACGTGCGGCGCCAGCGTCCGCTCGATCAGCTTGTGGATGGCGCTCCCGTTCACGCGTCGCCACGGCGCGGAGTGGCGCTCGACCACGCGGCCGTCAGCCTCCTCCGACTTGCGGAAGTAGAATCGCTTGCTGCACCCGTGCGGCGACGCGATGTCGTTCAGGTCGCTCTGCCGCGCAGGGTCGTCCGCCGACGCGTACTGCCGATGGTCCCAGGTCACGCCGGCACCTCAGCGACAGCGGGGGAAGGCTGGCGCCCCGCCGTCTCGCCCCGCCAGCCCGGGGTGCCATCGCTCTGCTCGAAGGCGAGTTCCTCGTCGGGCTCGTCTTCCTCGTCGGGCCCGACCATCCAGTCGCGGTAGTCGGACACGAGCTCGTCCTCGTAGGCGCCGCCCATCACGGCACCTCGACGAGCGCCGCGTCGATCGGCTCCGCCCACGGCATCATCTCCTCGCCGTCCATGGAGGGCGCGGCGGCGGCGGCCACGGGCGGTGCCGCCGGCTTCGGGAGCCGGAGCTCGACGGCGAGGGCGCGGGCGAGCTGGCCCGCGGCCGATCGCTGGAGCAGCACCGCGTTGTCGCGGCAGCCCTGGGCGACCCCGCGGTAGAGCGCCGCGCGATGCATCTGGCCGTCGTGCGTCATCACGTCGGCCTCGGCCTCCCACCACGCGGCTTCCGCGCTCGCTGCTTCGGCCTGGGCGAAGTCGGCGTCACCCCGCGCGCGCAGCACGCGCGCCCGGAGCCGCTCGAGATCGACGCTCCGCGCGGTCACGAGCCCGCTCCCAGCTTGACGGCCGGCACCCGCGCGCGCGTCTGGTAGGGGCTCCCCTCGCACTCGTCCTCGAGGAAGAGGGGCATGATGCAGGCCTGCCAGCCCTCGCCGAACGCGAGGAGCGGCGGCAGCTTGGTGTGGCGCTGCTTGCCCAGCCCAACGCGGAACCGCTCCGCCCCAGCCGCGCGGGCCGCCGCCCAGACGTATGCGCGGAGGAGCCGGCCCTCGAACGCCAGCCCGAGGAGGTCCACCGCGTGCTTGCTGTGGTCGTGCCGCAGCACCTCGCCGAGCTCGGCCGTCGAGACCTCGTGCGTCGGCGTGATCGCGAGCATCTCGGCGATGTGGCCCCCGATGCGCTGGGCGTCCGCGCCGCCGGTCGCGGACTCCGTCGTCTCGCAGCGAAGCGCCGCGCGGCCGTTGGTGACGTGACGCCAGCCGGCGACCACCCCGTTGCGGTCCGCGTCGAGCGGCCGATCGACAGCGTGCGTACCGGCCTCGAGCCACTCCGACATCGAGGCGACGCCCTCGGGCGGCTCTGGCGGCTTGCCAGTGCGCCCGTCGAGGATCTCCTGGCCGGTGAAGTGGTCCGCGTCCCCAAGCGGCACCACCTCGAGAAGGTGGAGGAGGTGCGACTCGATGACGTCGGTCACGTGGACGCGCTCCACCTCGACGTCGATCGAACCGTCCTCGATGAGGTCGTAGGCGAGCCGCTTCGCGTCGTCCCAACCACGGGCCGCGATGAGCGTGCTCGACGTCACGCGGTAGAGCTTCGGGGGCGGGGCGGTCACGCGGCCCACCGCTTCCCGCGCGTCGGCTGCGCGCCCACGTCGAGGCCGTCACCCTCGCCGTACTCGAGGTCCCAGCGGGTCAGCTCGGCCTGCGCCTCGACGAGCTCGCGGCGGAGCGCCGGGACGAGCGCGACGTCACCGCGCAGCTTCGCGGTCTCGAGCGCGAGGAAGGCGTTGCTCACGCGGTCACGCAGCCGATGCCGGTGCGCGCGCACGAAGAGCTCCGAGGGGTTGCTGGGGGAGTCGCTGTCAGCCATGCGCCACACACTGACTACTGTCAGCGATGGCGTCAATGACAAAAGTCAGCGCTGGGGTGAATTTCCGAGGAGCACCTCGCCGTCCGCGACGCAGAGCACGCGCTCGTAGGGATCGTCGAGGACGGGCCAGGCGCGGACGCCGCCGACCGGCTCCACCGCGTGCCGCGTCGCCAGCGCGAGCTGCATCGCCTCTTGCTCGAGTGGGGAAGGGTGGGGGCTGGACCACCGCCAGCCCGGACTCAGCACTCGGCGCCGGTTCCAGCGCGGCCGCACATCCCAGACCCAGAGGTGCAGGCTCTCGCCGAGGCCCACGAGCCGGCGCGCGATCATCTCGTTCGAGGCGTGGGGGAACACCGTCACGAGCTCGTCGAGGCGACCGTCCGCGCGTCGGACCTCGCGGAGGAAGTGCGCACGCGGGAGCAGCAACGCGGCCGCGAGCCACCACGCGTGGTCCTCGTCGTTGGGTAGGCCGTGGTGGCGGAGCAGCACGTGCGCGAGCTCGTGGAGCACCGAGGCCGCGACGCGCCCCATGTTCGCGTTGCCGTCGACCGTCGCGACCCACTCGCCCGCGCGCCACTCGATGCGCGCCTTCGCCCCGCGTGGCCCCGCTTCGACCGCCACGTTGAAGGCGGCCGTGACCGCCCACGGGCTCACCGGCTCGGTGATGTCGTGGCGGTCGAGCAACGCGTCCGCCAGCCCCTCCACATCCTGTCGGCTCACCGGCCGACGGACGCGCGAGGGTCAGTCCGACTGACGGGATCGCGCGCCGGGCCGAAGAGCGGCCGCGCTTCCTGCCAGCAGCAGCAGCGCAGTAGCCATGCCGATCGCTGCCACGGCGACGCGCACCTCGACCGCGGACAAGTTATTGACCAGGCTCCAAGCAGTGGTGGACAAGGCAACGAAGCCCAGAACCGCAAGAACCACTCCCCAGCCGCGCCTACTCATTGGCATCGCTCTCCATCGCAGTCTTCTGCTGAGCGGTTTCCAGCGCAAGCTCCTCCAAGTCGTCTGGCTCTGACGGCGCCCGCAGCTTGAGTGTCTCCGCCGGGTGTGGAGCGTGCGGTAGCGTGCTCTGGCCGCTCCGTGGGGGCGCTGGCATTGCCTCGAGCGGCGGTTCTTCAAGCACGCCGGCTACCCACGACCCGATCGCAGCAACTATTCCCAGTACGATGAACGCCACCGCCGACGGGTCGACAGCTGCCCCGATCATGCTCACGATGGCGAGAAGACCGAGCAGGTGTTTCGCTGCTCGAAACCCGCTGATCGACCAGCGACCAATCCTCAGCCGCCAGTCGGAGGTCGCGTGCGTGGAAGCAGTAGTAGTTCCCGGCGGCTCACGTTCTTCGGGGGCATCTCGATAGGTGCCAACGATGTCTGAGGCAACAGACGCCAAGGCTGCAGCCTGTTCCTCGTTGCTCGTTAAGGGCCGCTCTCGCATCTCGCGAACTCGCTGCCTGAACCTTTCTGCAAGCGTCGCAACGCGAACGATCTGGTTTGACAGATCGGTCTCAGCCTGTGCCAGTTCAGCCGCAACGCTGTCGGCAATCTCGTAGAGGACGAGGGCGTTGGGAGATCCCGCCTCGGCCCACTCCTTGCCCGTCGAACGAAGACCCGCCTCCGACTCCCTCAGAGTCTCCGCCCGCGACGCCATCGAGCGGCTGGCGTGCACCTCAACGATGAGCATCTCGGCGTGCTGCCGAAGCATGAACTCGATGTCGGGCGACAAGCCGCCTGCCTGCTCAAGAACGCCCTTGAGGAAGTTCTCGGTGCTCGAGAGAACTGTGCGGATCTTATCCGCAGCAGAGGATGGCGAGTTCATTCAGGCGTCTCTTCGGGTCCCCGCAGCCTCGTGACCCGGCCACCCTCTCGCTGACGCCGCTCCCGCGCCTCCTTCGACTCCGGCAGCTCGCGGTCGGCCGGGCTCGCCTTGAAGTGGAGCGACCGACGCGCGCGAGCGATCGCGCGGTCCAGCATCTCGCGGAAGTCCTCGGCGGCGAGGCCGTCGCGCCCGTCGGAGTAGTGGCGGATCGACTGGATCTCCTCCTCGAGCACGCCCTCGCCGCGGGCGTACTCGACGTACCCCTCGTCGACGAGCTCGAGCCAGGCCGCGCGGTCTTCGTGCTCCACGTACGAGTCCGGTGAGCCGAGAAAGTCGCGGTAGCGTGGGGTGTCACCAAGGCTCGGGTCGCTGAAGAACCGGTCGGCGATGCGCAGGCGCCGCCGGGCCTCAGCGAGAACCCGTGCGCCAACATCACGGTGCCCCTCGCGACGCAGCTTCGAGGCGTAGCCCTTCGCCATCCCGAGGCGAGCCTCGGCCTTCGCCTGGCTCCCGAGTTCCTCGGAGAGCTGGTCGATCAGGATGAGGAATCGCTCGGTGCGGAGCGCGCGCGCCATCGTGCTGACAAGTGTCACACACGAACCGCTGACATTTGTCGTTGACACGAGTGCTGACAGAAGTCAGCGTAGCCGCATGGACGAAGCTCGTGAGCGGCTGCGGAGGTGGGTTGACACCCACGATTCCCTCGTCGCGGTCGCCAAGAAGCTGGGGTGTCACCCCTCATATCTGTCTCTGCTCCTGCGCGACGGGTCGACCCGTCGTCCGGGCCTCGACGTGGCCTTCGCGATCGAGCGGGAGACGCGCGAGTGGCCGGAGGGACCGGTCCTCGCGAGCGAGTGGACCAAATCCACTGATGAGCTTCCCGACCTTGGCCATACCAGCAGCCTGGGCACGGCCGGCGCTGGGGGGGAGTCGTGCCGATGAGCACCCGGACCACTGCACGGGAGCGCAGGGCCGCGCTCAAGGCCGAGATGGCCCGCGTGCTGACGCGAACGCTCTTCGAGCGCGACGTCGATCAGGGCGAGCTCGCGGAGGCGGTCGGCGTTGGCGCGTCGATCGTTCAGCGCTGGGCCGACCGTCGTCGCTCCGAGACGATGACCGTCGCGGACCTGGTCCTCGCGGGGCAATCCCACGAGGTCGTCGCGCGAGACCTCCTCGCCTGGGTGGCGGAGAGGCTGGATCTCGAACTCCGCCCCACCACCAACACGTACGACACCGAGACCGGTCGGCGGACCATCCACGAACTGCTCGACGTCGTGCGCGCGATCACCGACCACGACCTCGACGGCACGCTCGATGCGGAGGAGGCACGGCGAGAGCTGCGCGAGCTGCGCGAAGCGAAGGACGCGCTCGCCGAGCGTGAGGCCCAGCTCCTGGCCGCGTGCGGGCTCGCGCCGGTTCGTGAGGCACGCTGATGCTGCGCGACCGCCTCGCCCACGCGCTGCGCGCGGCCATCCTCTTCGGCCTCCTCGCGCTTGCGTGGTGGACGCTGCGCGGCATCGGTCACGCGCAGGACCGAGCGCCCAGGGTGCCCGCGCCCGCGCACCTGAGCACGACGGAGCGCGTCTACGCGCTGCTCCTCGCGCGGGTCAGCTACAACGAGGCCGGCGACAGCGAGGCGGACCTCGCCCTCGTGCACCAGGCGGCCCGTGCGCACGGTCCGAGCGCGGAGCGCTGGATCGGCTGGCTCTCGCGGCACTCGCCGTGCGTCTCGGGTCGGCTCCCGCTCGAGCGCGCCCTCGAGCGCCCGGGGCGCTGTCGGTGGACGCGACACCTGCGACCCGACGGCCGGCTCCCTCGGCAGTGGCCGGGGACGCAGACGGCATGGCACCGCGAGCGCCCGCGATGGCTCGCGCACCTCGAGCGCGCGACTCGCTTCCGCACGCTCCCGATCGTTTGCCCGGTCGCGCCGCAGAGCTGGGACGGAGCGCGGTGGGTCGCCGACGTGCTCGCACGCGGCTGGCGCGTCCTCCAGTGCAAGGGCGAGCCGCGCAACCTCGGGGTCGTCCGATGATCGACGAGCTGGTCGCTGCGTTCGTGCACGGCGCCTTGCTGGCCTCGCCGGCGCTCGTTCTCGCGGTGCTCGCGTGGGAGGCGCGCCCGCGATGAGCCGCAAGCCCTACGAGCGTCCGGCGATCGTGGCGTCGACCGAGCTCGAGCAGACGGTCGCCGCCTACGCGAACGGCCTCGCCGCGGGCGTCGACGCGGCGAGCATCGCGCGGCTACGGCGCATCGAGCGCGCGGCCGAGCGGCTCGTCGCGTTGCACGACGCGAACGCGCGGGCGCAGGCGTTGAGCGCCTCGGGGCGCGACACGTCGCCCGCGCCCAGCGCCCCGCCGCGCCGGGCCATCCTGGACGCCGAGCGCGCGCTCCGCGAGGCGGTGCGTCGATGAGCGTGCAGGTCATGTCGAGCGCCGCGTGGAAGCGCGCGGCCGCGCTCGCGGTCGGCCAGCGCATCCGATCGGCGCGCGTGGCGGCCGGCCTGAGCCAGGGTGGCCTCGCGGAGCTCTGCGCCTCTCACCGCCCGATCATCTGCCGCATCGAGAAGGGGCGGCACCTGCCTGACCTCGAGACGCTCTACCGAGTCGCCCACGTGCTGCGCGTCTCGGTGACCGAGCTCGTCGCCCCGCTCAACGTCCTCCAGCGGTGGCTGCCGCGATGACCGGACAGCTCGCGATCGCCGCATGCGGGCCCGTGCCCTCACCTGAACTCGCTCAGTGGTTCACCCGGCCCGAGGATGCTGACCGGCTCGTGGGGCTCGCCAGCGCGTTCTGGGAGGACGCGAACCGTCGTTGGTACCGGCCGCGCGTCCTCGAGCCGTCGGCCGGCGCCGGGAACCTCGTGCGCGCGGTGATTCGGGCATGCCCAATGGCGCGCATCGACGCGATCGAGTTCGACGCGCGCCACATCCCCGCGCTGGCCGCGCTCGCGCCAGGCCGTGTCACGTACGGTGACTTCCTGACCGTCGATCTCCCGCGCACCCGCTACGACATCGCGGTCGCGAACGTCCCGTTCGACGGGGGCGAGGAAGGGCCGCACCTCGCCCGCATCTTCGACGTCTGCGACCGCGCGCTGCTCCTTCTGCCCGCGCGATCCCTGCATGGGCGCGCGCGGTTCGCCGAGGTCTGGAGTCGCTTCTCCGACGACGACGCTCAGCGAAAGCCGGGCGAGGTCCGATGGTACCTGCGCCAGAAGGTGCACCTGATCAGCCGGCCCCCGTTCGGCGAGAAGGGCGGCAGCGACGAGATCGTGCTCCTCGACGCCCGACGCGCGCCGGGACCGTGCCGCGTGAGGTGGATGTGAGCGAGCCGACGATGTTCGAGCGCGTGCGCGCCGCGGCCCTCGAGGAGCTCGCGGACGTCCTGTCGATCCCTCTTGGCGAGAACTTCCACTTCGTCGCCGAGGCCGCGGTCGACGACGTGCTGCTCTGGGACCGCGACGATCCCTACGAGCCCTTCTTCTCGGCGCTGCTCATCGGGCACCAGCGCGACTTCGGCGGGACCGACTACGTCACCACCGAGCGCGCGGCCGAACTCGCCGAGGCGTGCGTCGAGGCCCTGCTCCGCGGGATGCGTCGCGCGCGCGAGGAGGCGCGGCCGAAGGAGACGGGCGGAGCGAACTTCCAGCGCGGAGACACGCGATGAAGGCCGACCCGGATCTCGTGCGGCGCGCCAAGAGCGCCGTCGAAGAGCGCCGCCCCGTCTGCCCGTCGTGCGGCACGCGTGCGCCGCGCGACTGCGGCGCGGAGTGGTTCAAGCCCCACGAGCACCGCTGCCCTCACGGCGAGCCCTGCCCGGGTTTCGCCGAGAGCGTGTCCGCCTACCTGACCGCGTGCGCCGTCTGCGATCCGCAGCTGCCCATTCGCTCGAGCAGGTGGACCGGCGGCGACAACGACGACAGCCGCGCTCCTGAGCCCGAGGAGGCCGCGGGCGAGGCGGATGACGACGAGACGAACGACGAGCCGGCATCCGCCGCTGGAGGAGACGTGACAACGGGAACGAGGACCATCGCGTGCGGTGCGTGCGGCCGGACGGTCGTCGGCGCGCACCCGCGGCGCAAGTACTGCGAGCCGTGCTCGAGCAAACGACTGAAGGAGTCGAAGCGCCGCTCCGACGCGAAGAAGCGCGGTCGCACCGCCTCGGCGAAGCGCTCCAAGCCGAAGCGCTCGAGCGCCGCGAAGACCGCCGCCGGGCGTCGCCTCAACGAGCACTTCGAGGGCGCGGGTGGCGAGACCGCGCCGCCGGCCTCGGCCGAGCCGAAGACCTCGAGCATCGCGAGGACCCTCGCCGAGCTCGAGCGCGTCATCGCCGACCGACAGCACGAACTCCACGCGCTCATGACCTCGGCCAACGTGCTCGCGCGGCTGCAGGGCGAGCCCGCGCCGTACCCCGACCTCGTGGAGGTGGCCCGTGCCGAGTAACCCGCACCGCCCCGGCGCGGCCGCCTCGACCTCGTTCCGCGCGAGCGAGGTCATGTGGCTCGACCAGGTCCTCGCCATCATCCGCCGCGGCGGCGACGCACGCGACCTCATGCGCCGCGACCCCGGCGTGCAGCGCAAGGTCGAGTCGATGAAGGCGAGCCTCCGTCGCCAGCGCGAGGTGCGCTCGTGATCGCGCTCGGCCTCGACCCGGGCTTCGCGTCGTTCGGCTGGGCCGCGGTCCGTGTGCAGGACGGCCCGACCCCGATCGACCCCGTCTCGCTCGACCTCCTCGCCCTCGGCGTCATCCGGACGAAGAAGGCGCAAGGCAAGGTCCTGCTCCGCGACGACGACCACCGTCGCTGCGGCGAGATCGTGCGCGCGCTCCTCGCGGTCACCCGCGAACACCGGCCCGCCATCCTCTGCGCCGAGGCCTTCAGCCACGGGGGAGGCGGGCCCGAGGCTCGGAAGCAGGTCGCGACCATCGCGAAGATGGGCCGCGCCTGGGGCATCGTCGACACGCTCTGCGAGGTCCTTCAGGCCGGCCTCCTCCAGGTCAGCCCCCAGACCATCAAGAAGGCCACCACGGGCCAGCGCAAGGCGAGCAAGGCCGAGGTGCGCCGCGCCCTCGACGAGCGTCTCAGCGGCCAGCTCGAGGCCCACCTCGCGGGCATCCGCGCCACCAAGCAGCACGAGCACCCCGTCGACGCGCTCGGCTCGATCGTCGCCTCGCTCGACCACGACCACTTCCGGCTCGCGCGCGCAGTCCACGCGCGAGCCTCCTGAACCCGGAGATGATCACGATGAGCCAGCCCCAGTTCCGACAGCTCCCGGTCAAGCTGACCGACGAGGAGCGCATGACGCGCGCGACGACCGCCGCCGAGAAGCAGCGCGAGATCGGCCAGATCGAGACGCAGAAGAAGGAGGTCTCGAGCGAGCTCGGTCGCAAGCTCAAGGACCTGCGCAAGGAGATCGAGACGATCCAGCGCGCGGTCCTCACGGGCAGCGAGCACCAGAAGGTCCAGGTCGAGGAGCGCCGCAACGAGGAGAGGCGGACCATCGAAACGGTCCGCCTCGACACCGTCGAGGTCATCGACACGCGCCCGATGACCTTCGAGGAGCGCCAGGGCAAGCTCGCCCTCGAGGCCGAGAAGAAGACCGCGCGCAAGCCGGCCAGCAGCGACGCGAAGAAGACGCCGTCGAAGAAGAAGGCCGGCGCGAAGGCCGCGAAGAAGTCGCCGCCCAAGAAGGCGGCCGCGAAGCGCTTCGGCACCAAGAAGAAGGCCGCGGCCAAGAAGCCGACGACCTCGCCGCCGAAGTCGGACGGCGCGCCCGCGCCCGCGGCCAAGGTCACCCGGATCCACTGAGCGCGCTCCTCCCCCGTCACCGCACGGACCTCGATGAACGAAGAGACCTTCGACGCGCGCGGCGCCGCCCGCGCCCTACGGGCCGCCATCGCACGCGGCACCGTCGACGTGACCTCCCTCTACGGGGGCTCGCGCGGCGGTCCGCGCATCCCGTGCCCGCTGCACCGGGGCGACAGCGCGAACTTCGAGGTCTACGAGGACGGGGGGTGGCGCTGCCACTCGCAGTGCGGCACCGGCGGCGACGTCTTCCACTTCGTCGCCATCCGCGACCTCAGCGTCACGGCCGGCGAGAAGCTCCGCGGCGAGATGTTCCAGCGCGCGGTGCGCGCGACCTTCGAGGCCCTCGGCGTCGACCTCGACGGCAGCTTCGCCCTCGCTCGCGACGGCAGCGCGCCAGGGCAGGGCGGCCGCGCGAAGAACTCCAAGCCGTACCCTCCGCCCCGCGAGGTCGCGCGGCTGCTCGCCAACGCGCACGAGCCGCCGTCCTCGGGCGAGGTGTTCTCCCTCGGCGGCCGCGCGCGCCCCGGCGTGGGCACCTACGCGACCGTCGGTGGCCTGGGCCTCTGCGTCCTGCTCGGCGACGACGTGCGCAAGCTCCGGCCGAAGTGGGCCGAGCGCTGGCCCCCCGGGAAGCTCTTCGCCCTCTACGACGCGCGCGGCTCGCTCGCGACCGTGCACCTGCGCCCCGACGACGTGGTGAAGGGCAAGGCGAAGAACCCCGCGAAGTTCAACCCGCGCGCCTTCCTCATGAACGAGCCGATGCGCGCGCTCTGCCGCGGCGAGTCCAAGGACGAGCGCAACCGCGCGCGCCTCCTCGGCTACGAGACCGCGCTCCAGAGCGCCCGCTCGACTGGCGTCCTCCTCGTCGAGGGAACCCCGAGCTGGTGCGCGTGGTCGCGTTGGTTCGCGGGCCCCGTGGGCGGCTTCCCGGGGCAGGAGCCGACGCGAGAGTGGCTCGCGCGCATCCCCCGCGACGCCCCGGTCTACCTCGATGTCGATCCCGACGTCACCGGGCTCAAGTACCTGAGCGCGGCCCTGCGCGAGCTCGTCCAGCACGAGGACGTCCGCATCAGCGCACGCACCCGCTGGATCCTCGACCACGCGGCGCAGGCGAGGCGCGAGCCCGACGTCGTCGCGGCGATGCTCGAGGCGGCGCGGCAGAGCGACCCGCGGCTCCTCGAGCCGGACGAGCTCGCCGACGGCCCGCGCGTCGACGAGTCGTGGTTCAGCCACGTCTCGGTCGAGGAGCGCATCGAGATCATCGGCGAGGGCAGCTCGTTCGGCGCGAAGTGGATGCTCGACCTGCGCCGGAACAAAGAGGACCGTGTTGTCGCCTCCGAGGGCAACCTCATCGTCGCGCTCAAGGCCGACGAGAGATGGCTCGGCGTGCTCGGCTACAACGAGCGCTCGGAGCAGGTCACGTGGCTCCGCAAGCCGCCCGTGCCCGACCTCGCCGGCCCGTTCCCGCGCGAGATCCGCGACGAGGACGCGAGCCACGTCGGCGCCTGGTACGAGGATCAGCTCGGCGTGGAGTTCAAGAACGCGACCATCCACCGCGCCCTCATCGCCGTCGCGACGCTCTCGCCGTTCGACCGGGTGCGTGAGTACCTCAAGCGCGCCGGCGCCGCCTGGGATGGCCAGGAGCGGCTCGAGCGGTGGCTGCCCGAGCTGCTCGGCGCCGACGACACGCCTCTCGTCCAGGGCATCGGCGCGAAGTGGCTGATCAGCGCGGTCGCGCGGACGATGCAGCCGGGGTGCAAGGCCGACTACGTGCTCGTCCTCGAGGGAGCGCAGGGCATCGGCAAGAGCACCGCGCTCGCGGAGCTGTGCCCGGACTCCGAGTACTTCACCGACGCGATGCCCGAGCTTCGGAGCAACAAGGACGTGGGCGAGCTCGTCAGCTCCGGCGTCTGGATCTGTGAGATCGCGGAGCTGGATGCCATCGCGAAGAGCGAGTCGAGCTCGGTGAAGGCCTTCTTGACGCGCCGCGACGACTCGTTCCGCCCCGCCTACGGGCGCTACTTCCGCCGGCACCCGCGTCGCGTGGTCTTCTGCGCGACAACCAACGATGCGCAGTACCTGCGCGACGCCACGGGCAACCGACGCTACTGGCCGGTCCTCGCGCGGAAGGTCGACCTCGTGGGTCTGCGCGCGTGGCGCGACCAGCTCTGGGGCGAGGCCGTGCGCCGCTTCCAGTCGGGCGAGGCGTGGCACCTCTCGAGCGAGCTCGAGGCCGAGGTCGCCGAGGAGCAGGAGAGCCGGCGCGAGGTCGACCCCTGGGAGGTCCCGATCGGCGGCTACCTCGAGACCTACCGGGAACTCGCGGTGCGGACCATCGCGTCCGGCCGGCGCGCCCGCTTCGAACAGTTGCCCGGGCAGTGCCTCGAGAAGCTGGACATCAGCGTCTCGAAGACGACGAGGCGCGAGTCGAGGCGCATCTGCGCGGTCTTGCGGGCCCTGGGGTGGGAGCGTATCCAGAGACGTGATGGAGCGGACGGGCGGCGGCGCTGGGCCTGGGAGCCGACGAACGCGTGGCTCTACCCGAACGGCCGGGGAGATGCTCCCGAGGGCGGCGAGGGAGGCGAGGGCGGTGGCACGGCAGGTGCACCGGGTGACCGTGTTGCCGGGGCTCCGGGGGGTGTCACCACTAGTGTCACCACTACGTCACCACTACTCGGGCCAGCCGAAAAAGCGAATGATTCCGGGCATGTCACCGCTGTCACCAGTGTCACTCGCGCCCGCGCGCGGGAGAAAGACATCTCGTTTGCGCAAGCAGACAAAGTTGGTGATCAACCCTTAACGGAGCCCCGATCCACTACCGGTGACGTGGTGACACCGGAGGATGGGCAGCAGGACCTGCTCGCCCTCCAGCTGGACGACGGGGACGACTTCGACCGACCCGCCAGCCCCCGGCGCGAGGAGCCGGCCCGATGGTGAGCGCGGCCCTCGACGAGGTCCTCGGCCTCCCGGTGCGCCTCCTCGCGGAGATGCCCGCGGCGAGCACGCTCAGCGTCCGCGTGGCCGGGGTAGGGGACGTGCTGCTCACCGCGTCGCGCGCGCGGGCGCAGAGGGCCGCCCAGGCCG
The DNA here is from genome assembly GCA_030426845.1 of Polyangia bacterium. Classification (GTDB taxonomy): domain Bacteria; phylum Myxococcota_A; class Polyangia; order Polyangiales; family Sandaracinaceae; genus JAUHXR01. Next base: position 33,437 of record JAUHXR010000006.1, read on the forward strand.
GCGAGGTGTGCCTCACCCCGCTCGAGTACGAGTCCCTCGCGGTCGCCCTCGCCGACGGCGCCTGCACGCGCGCACGCGCCCTCGAGGAGCTCCGCGCCAAGGCCCACCCCCTCGGCCATCGCATCACCCTCGCGCGCCTTCTGCACCCCGTGGTGCGCCCGGATGGTGACGGGGCGCGCTGGACCTTCGGGCAGCTCCTCGAGGCGCTGGGGGCCGAGCTGGTCGGGGTCCACGTCGAGGGCGCGGCCGCGGCCGGGGAGCAGGCGGCGTGACGATGGACCCCACAGCGTCCGCGAACATGGGTCCGGGGCGGGGTCGGATGGCCCCGCTAGAGTCTAACTGGGGATTGCTGACCCCGGATAGGGATCGGAGGGCAACCCTCTCAGACACTTCGGCGGTCAAAATCGGGGTCTCAACTACCCATTTGGGGCCCCGCAGTCGCCCTCTTCGCCCCGGTATGGGGTCTATTGGACCCGGCACGAGATGACCAGGAAGACCCCGAAGAAGCGCGCGAAGACATCGACGAAGCCGCTGGTGCCGCGGGCGCGAGCGTTCGCCGAGCGGTACCCCGGGCCGCGCGGAGGCATCAAGACCGCCGGCGAGGTCGGCTACTCAGGCGACTCGCGGACGCTGAGCGCGCGCGCCGCGACGCTCCTCGCGGATCCCCGGGTCCAAGCGATCCTCCGCGCTCGACGCGAGCGAGGGGAGTACTCCGGTCCCATCGGCGACGAGCGGCGCTACGACCCGCCCGACGAGGCGAAGGTGCCCGCGGCGCCCGCAACGATCCGAACGGAGGCCAAGACGAGCGAGGAGTACTTCCGCTCGATCATCAACGACGAGCGGGTGCCCCTCGGCGAGCGCGGCCGCGCGGCCGCGCAGCTTCGGCAGATCGAGAAGGACCGCGCACGCGAGCTCGAGCGAGGGGGCGACGACAAGCTCGCGGCGCTCCGCAAGAAGGTCGCCGCGATCATCACGAAGCGGAGCCTGCCGGATTCGCTCCGGCACCTCGCGCGCCGTCACCCCGATCACGCCGACCGCCTCGAGGCGCTGGCGACGGAGGTCGAGAGCTGATGTCGAAGCTCCGGGTCCACTGGCCCCACACCAACGCCGACTTCGCGTCGAACCTCTGGACGCTGTGCGGCCGGGCGGCGCACGACGCCGATCACCTCGCCGCCGAGGTCGCTCAAGTGACCTGCCGCGGATGCCAGAAGAGGCTCGCACTCGTGGAGCCGCCGCCGCCGCCGTTCGAGCCCGAGCTGCTTGAGCGCGCGCGCCGCGGAGCGCACACGCTCGACGACTACGGCCGGCGCGCGATCGAGGATTCGAAGCGCGCGCCCAGCGACGGTGTTCGCCCGTGGGCTCGGAGCGCCGAGGCGGCGGTGAAGCGCTACGTGCGCGTGCACGACGAAGGCGCGGCCTTGCGCTCCACGTGCGACCCGTCGCGCGCCAACCGTGTCCAGACCTCGAGCGATCCGAGTCTCGGCGGTCGCGAGCACGCCGCGGTCGAGCAGGTCGCGACGGTGGCTCGCGCGCTCGATGCCGCCGAGCAGCTGCCGATGCTCATCAGCGAGGCGTGCCCGTGCGTCACTCCTCGGCAGGCGCGCCAGCTCTACCTGTTGTTGCTCGTCGGCCGGGAGCGCGCGCAGCCGACTCGGCCCGGGCACCACCGACAGCACCGCGAGCGCGTCACGATGGGCGCGCTCGACCTCGTCGAACACGTTCGCATCGACCACGGGCTGCGCCTCTGCCACGCGGACCGCGCCGACTGCGGGGTCGCCGGCCAGGACTCGTGCGACGCGATCGCGGTCCACAACATCCAGAAGCTGCGCCGCCTGTTCACCCGGGTGGTCGAGGTCGCGCTCCTCGAGAGCGGCGAGATGGAGCCGCGTCGGCCGCGAGAAGGCCGGCGGGGATGGAGCCCGCTCGGGCGGGTGAAGGGAACGAACGGATGAGGAAGAAGGAGCAGGACCCGCGCAAGAAGATGCTGCCGAGCATCGCGCTCGTGCACCCGGTCATCGATCGACACGGCAACCCGCGCCGGGTCTTCTACGCCGACGAGGCGCAGTGGACGCTCCGGCCCAAGCTCATGGTCGTCTCCCAAGGCTCGGCGGTGATCGCGGTGCCCGGCCAGGACCAGCCGCAGGCCGCGCGCGCCGTTCCCGTCCCGGTGTGGGAGATCGTGGAGCTCGACCCCGAGGGCGACCGCGGCGTCATCCACTACGTGCCGATCGAGCACGCCAGCGAGCGGATCCCGGTCGGCGTGCTCGAGCGCGGGACAGCCGACGGGAAGAAGGAGCGGACGATCGTTCCCCTCGTCGAACTCGATGCGCGCGCCGCGGAAGAGAAGCGTCTCGCGGACGCTGGGCTCGTGCGCGGGGCGAGCGCCTCGCACTGACGCACGACGTGGGCCGCCCGACCACAGCCGGCCTCCCGTTCTTCTGCAGCACCGGCGACGTGGCTGCGACGCTCGGGTGGAGCCAGGACACCATCCGCCGTCACCTCGTGCCCCGTGACGAGTGGCGGCAGATGGTGGAGCTCGACCCGAGCGCGCGGTTCGACGCGATCCCGTGCATCCGGATCGGCCGGGGCAAGCGAGCCCAGTACAAGATCCCGCGTACCTGGCTCGAGGACCTCCTCGCGCAGGGGGAAACGCCACCCGAGGCCGAGGGCACGCTCGGCGCCGACGACCGGTAGTCGTCGATGCCGCAGCAATGCGCATCAACCGCGATCAATAGGCAACAACCGCAACAATGGGCAACAACCGCACGCGCCCCGCTCGAGGTGGGGTAGATATCCCCAAGCTCGGCGAGGCGTGCGGGAGGACGCGGTGACCGTCGAGGACACCGACCTCGCCCACGAGGTCGCAGAGGTCCTGACCGACCTGCGCCTCTTCGGCGAGCTGCTCGAGATCAAGAACGCCAGCGGCACGGGCGCGCCGACCATCGACTTCGGCGTCAGCAACTGGCACCCCGAGCAGCGCCGCTTCGAGCGCGAGCGGACCGGCTTCGACCTGATCCTCAAGCCGCGGCAGATCGGCTTCAGCACGCTCGAGCTTGCGCGCGACCTGCAGTTCGCGCTGCTCCACCCGAGCAGCAACGTTCTGATCATCGTCCACGACCAGGAGGTCAAGGACGACTTCTTCGCGCGGCTGCGGAAGATGGCGCACGCGCTCGAGGCCCTGGGCCTCTCGCCGCCGACGAAGCGCGACACGGTCAACTACATCGCGTGGAAGGACCTCGAGAGCACGGTCCGGATCATTGAGAGCGGCAGCACGGAGGCGACCGCCCAGAAGCGTGCGCGCTCCGGGACCATCGATCGGCTGCACGCGACTGAGGTCGGCTTCTGGCCCGCGGCCGAGGTGACGTGGGGCTCGCTCCTCGGATCGACGAAGCTCGCGCGCGAGGTGGTCTTCGAGAGCACCGCGGACCGCGCAGGGACCTGGTTCCACGAGAAGGTCGTCGACCTGCAGAAGGGCGGCTTCCGACCCTACAAGTTCCACTTCTACCCGTGGTTCGAGCACCCTGGTCACGTCGCAGACCCCGCGGTCTACTGCGAGCCGCCGCAGACCCGTCGAGAGCAGCTCTGGGAGAAGCGTCTGCTCCGGATGGGGGTGAGCGCCGAGCAGCTCGCGTGGTGGCGGATGACGGTCGGCGCGGGCAGCCTGGACAAGGCGCTCCGCGAGTTCCCGCCGACGCCGGAGGCGGCCTTCGCCTCGGGGACCGATACCTGGCTTGAGCCGGAGCACCTCGAGCGCGTCAACGACGCGGTCCGGACGCCGCTGCGGTTCGGGCCGATCATCATCCTGAAGAGCGAGCTCTCGTCGCTCCGTGTCTACGTCGACCCGATCGAGGGCGCGCGGTACGTGATCGGGTGCGACCCTTCCGAGGGTGGCGGGAGCGACGAGGCCGGCATCTACGTCCTCGACCATCGGACCGCGGTGACCGCGGCCGTCTGGGACTCCAACGAGGTGAAGCCGGGTCTGCTGGGGCGCGTCGTCGCGACGATCGGCCGGATGTACAACCGCGCGATCATCGGCGTCGAGCGCAACGTCTGGCGCAAGGAGAAGGACAGCGCGAGCGGCGGCGGCCGCGCGACGCTCAAGAAGCTGCTGACCGACGAGCGCTACCCGCGCAGCCGCGTTTTTCACACCGAGGACGGCAAGCCCGGCTGGGCGACGTCGCACGTCACCCGCGACATCCTCTTCAGCGACCTCGCCGACGGCATCGAGGAGGGGTCGCTGGTCACCCCCGACGCGAAGACCGCGGCCGAGCTCGCGAGCATCGAGCTGGTGAAGGGCCAGCCCCGTGTGCCTCGGAAGGGCAAGGGGCGCGCGGACGACGGGCTGGTCGTCGCGTGGGCGATCGCGCTGCAGATGAAGCACCGGAACCGGATCCCGGGGAGGGTGACTGCGCAGGTTGTCGGCGACGAGCTCGACTCGGTGAGCTTCCGAACCTGACCTCTGGAGGCTCCATGGGACTGCTCGACGCGATCCGTCCTCGGGTCAGCGCGCTCGCCTCCGCGTTCGGCGACCTGCCGAAGAAGCCCCCGAAGGGGCCGGTGACCGCCGCGGGGTTCACCGCACCCTCGGCGCACGAAGAGCTCGTCGACTACCTCGCGGAGCGGGCGGACCACCGCGACTGGTTCACCGCGATGCGCGCGGCCGACCTCGGCGACACGTCGCGCATGATCGACGTCTTCTCGGACGCGCGCGATCGAGACGGCTTCCTCAACGGCGTCGCGAGCAAGCGCGCGATCTCGATGATGGGGCGCCCCATCGTCTTCAAGCCGCAGGACGGTCTCGAGAACGACAAGGAGGCGCTCGCGGCAGCCCAGCTGGTTCGCGAGACGCTGCTCGTCCGATCCCTCGGGTTCCGCTCTCAGCTTCAGCATCTCAGCTCAGCCTCGCTGAACGGCTACGGCGCCCTCGAGAAGATCTGGACCGGCTCACGCGAGGGCGAGTACGTCCCGCACCTCGTGGACCGGCGGTCGCATCCGAACCGCTTCGGCTTCCACCGCGACACGCTCGAGCTCGGGTTCTACGTCGGCGGGCGCTACGGCTGGGAGATCGAGCCGCTGAGCAACTACCCGGACTCGTTCATCAGCCACCTGCCGGTCATCGGGCAGTCGGACTATCCCTGGCGCCGCGGTGCACTGCGCTCGTGCATCATCCCGAGCTTCATCAAGCGCAACGGCATCAAGTACTGGCTGACGCTCGCCGAGCGTTTCGGGATGCCGCAGGTCTACGCGACGACCGACCTCGACGCCGACGACGAGAGCACCTCGTCCACGAAGGCGCTGCTCGAGCGCTCCCTCAAGAGCCTGAGCCGCTACTGGTACGCGGTCTTCGGCAAGGAAGTCGAGATCCACAAGATCGAGGGCTCGGGCGAGGCTGACGCCGAGGTGCACAAGGCGCTGACGGAGTGGGCCAAGATCGAGATCGCGATCTCCATCCTCGGACAGAACCTGACGACCGAGGTGCAGGGCGGGAGCTTCGCGGCGAGCGAGACGCACCGCTGGGTCGCCGACGACATCTTCATCGCGGATGCGGTCGAGCTGGCGGAGACGATCACGCAGCAGCTCTGCGAGCCGATCATCCGGTTCAACATGCCCGGCGCACCGGTCCCGATCTGTGAGATCAACACCGGCCGCAAGCAGGTGTTCAAGACCGAGCACTACCTCAACGGCCTGTGCAACGCCGACGAGATGCGCCACACGATGGGACACCCGGCCAAGCCCGAGGGGACTGGCGGAGACACCTACCTGCCCCCGCAGACGGGGCTGAAGGTCCGCGGAGCCGCGCCGGGGCCGGCGCCTGACGAGCCCGACGACGGGACGAGCCCGGCAGACGACGAGAGTGGCGCGCGTCGCGCGCTGTAGGAGGCCACGATGGCGGTCGTACGACGACTGATCCTCAAGGGGATCGGAGGCACCGGCGCGCGCGCGCAGGCTGTGCTCGAGCTCGAGCGTCCCGCGCGCCTCACGACCGAGGACATGCGGCGCGCGCTCGACGCTGCGGCCAGCGCCCTCGGCGCCAAGGTCCGCGTTCGCCGCGACATCGCGGCCGCGCAGCCCCCGAGTGCAACGACGGAGGACCGTGATGACGACGCCTGAGCGGCAGATGTCGCAGAGCCTGGCGTGGTTCTGCCGCGGCGAGGTGCTCGCCGACCTCGCTTCCCAGCGCGAGGCGCGCGAGGGCGCCGATCTCGAGGAGGCGCGCGCGCGCATCGATGCGCGCCGCGCGGAGCGAGACGGGCCGATGAGCCTGTCGGTGCGCGGCAGCGTCGCCGAGATCCGGGTCGAGGGCGTGCTCACGATGAAGCCCGACCTCTGGCTGGAGATCTTCGGGGTCGCGAACACCGCGTACGAGGACCTGCTCGCGGCGATCGAGGAGGTGCGCAGCGACGCATCGATCCGCGAGGTCGACGTGATCGTCGACAGCCCCGGCGGCTCGGCCTCGGGTCTCTACGAGACGATGGACGCCTTCGCTCAGCTGCGGTCCGAGAAGACCGTCCGTGTGAAGGCGGCCTCCGCACACTCGGCCGCGTACGGCATCGCCGCGGTGGCGGGGCCCATCGAGGCCAAGAGCGACGCGAGCATGTTCGGGTCGGTCGGCGTCGCAGTGAGCTTCTGGGTCTCCGACTTCGTCCTCGAGCTCACGAACAGCGAGAGCCCGGACAAGCGGCCGAACCTGAAGACGGACGAGGGGCGGGCCGTGGTCGTGCGCGAGCTCGACGCGCTCTTCGACCTCTTCGCCACTCGCATCGCCGTCGGCCGCGGGGTCGCCCGCGACGAGGTGGCCGAGACGTTCGGTCGGGGCGCCAGCTTCGTCGCGCATGAGGCCGAGCGTCGCGGGATGATCGACAGCGTCCGCGCGGGGCGCAGTCACCGCGACAGCGCGCGCTCGGCCTTGGCCGCGCGCGGCGAAGCGCGCGTGTCGGTCCAGCTCTTTTCGCCGTCCGCGGTGATGACCGAGTCCGAGCGTGCGCTCGTCCTCGGCGAGGCACTGAACGCCGCCGCCGCGGCAACCACCCACAGCACCAAGGAGCGCCCCATGGCGAACAGCTCGAACGCGGCCGAGTCCAGCACCACCGACGACGAGGAGACCTCGGACTCCGCCTCCGGCGTCTCCGAGGCGACCACGGTCGACGCGCCCGCCGCCGTCGACGAGGAGGAGGACGAGGACGAGGAGATGGCCGACGACGTCGAGGAGGACGAGGAGTCGCCCATCGACGGCCCGGTCGACGAGGACGAGGAGGAGGACGCGAGCGCGGTGGCGAACCGGCGGAAGCTCGCGACCCTCGAGGGCCGGGTGGCCAGCCTGACGTCGCGCGCCCGCGAGCTGCTCGGCGACGACGAGGCCACGCTCGAGGACGCCCTCAGCGCACTCGAGACGGCGCAGCTCGATCGCTGGGTCGACGAGCAGTGCGCGCGCGCCGGCGCGACGCTGACCGCGGAGGAACGGACCGACGTCGTCGACCTCGCGCGGAGCGGCAAGGAGAAGCTCGCGATCAGCACCATCGACCGCCTCGGCGCGAGTCGGCAGGAGCCGCCGAGCACCAGCGTACTCGCGGCGCACGGGATCCAGCCCAAGGCCGGCAAGGCGCCGAAGATGAGCCCAGCGAGTCTCGACGAGGCCGCGGCCGAGCACACGGAGGCGGCCCGCGCCGAGTTGGGGCCGAACGCGCCCGACCATCACATCCACGCCTACGCCAAGAAGCTCGCGGCGAAGGCCCATCCCGAGCTCGCCCCGAAGCCCGCGCGCGAGGGCGACGAGGGCTAGCCGCCCTCTCGAGCACCACCCCCTGACGGCGCCTGGAGGGCGCCAAGCGGCCTGGACGCGTCTGCGCACCGGGCACGGAGGAGTCCGTCCATGCATTACAACAAGCCCACCCTCATCATGCCGATGGTCGCCGGCGAGGACCTGCTCGCGAAGCGCCTCGTGATCATCGGCGCCACCGACGACGCGGTCATCTACCCCACCGGGGCCGAGGACACGCAGCTCGTCGGCATCACCCTCGAGGACGCGCTGAGCGGGCAGCCGATCAGCGTCGCGGTCGCCGGCTTCGCGCTCTGCGCGGTCGACGGCACGGCCAACGGCGGGATCGCCTACGGCGCCTCGATCGCGGCGCACAGCGCGCTCGGCCTCGGCGAGAACGCGACCGGCGGTTCGGCGGGCAACGTCGAGTGCATCGGCTTCGCCGAGGAGGCCAGCGCGGCCGACGGCGACGTCATCAGCATCCGCATCCAGAAGCACCTCGTCTACTTCGCGGCCTGAGCGGGCCTGGTCAGCAACCCCACCTCACCTCTCATAGGAGCCAACGATCATGCCCAGCGCAAACCAGGTGCACGTCGACAAGGCGCTCAGCGACTTCGCGAGCCGCTACTCCAACGGCGACTACCACGCCGACAAGCTCTCGCCCCCCGTGCCGGTCGACAACCGGAGCGACAAGTACTTCACGTACTCGCGCCGCGACGTCACCAAGCGCGTGGACGACCGCCTCAGCGTGCAGGGCCACGCGAACGAGGTCGGCTACACGCAGGGCAACCAGAACTACTCGGTCGAGGATCGCGGCCTCAACGGCGTGGTGCCGATGGAGGTCGAGCGCAACGCCGATGCCCCGCTCAGCCCCGAGGAAGACGAGACGGACGTCGTGATGGAGGCGCTCATGCGTGAGCGCGAGATTCGCGTCGCGACGCTCCTCACGACCGCCGCGAACTTCGCGTCGGGGAACTCGACGACCCTCACGAACGCGTGGACCGACCGGACCAACGGCGTGCCCGTCGACGACTTCAACACGGGGCTCGCCGTTCTGCCCCCGATCGCGAACAGCCGCACGCTCGCCATCATGAGCCGGCCCGTCTGGAACGCGCTGCGCACCCATCCGCAGCTGACCGGTCTACGCGCCGGCGGCGGCACGGTGGCGGGGCAGGTGTCGCGCGAGGAGGCGGCCAAGGCGCTCGAGGTCGACGAGATCCTCGTGTCGGACGCGTGGGTCGACTCCGCCAACGAGGGTCAGGCGATCTCGCTCTCGCGGATCTGGGACGCGACCAAGGCGGTCATCGTCCGCGTGCCGCAGCGGCCGCGCGGCAACCGCATCCACGCGTTCAGCGTCAGCTTCCGGTGCAAGCCGGGGATCACCGTCCGCCGCTGGTTCGATCCGGACCGCGGCAAGGGCGGCTCGACCATCATCCGCGTGGAGTTCTCGGACGACGAGGTCATCGTCCAGAACGACGCGGCCTACCTGATGCAGAACGCCGCCGCGTAGTCGGCACTCGTCGCGCATCGCCCAGGAAGGGATCGCTCATGAACTGCATCGTCACCAGCCCCATCCACCTGAAGGGGAAGCGGATCGAGCCGGGGGAGACGGTTTCCCTCTCGGACCCCGACTTCGAGCGTCTCCACGCGCTCAACTGCGTGGTCTCCACCGAGGAGCACGAGGCCAAGCTCGCGGCCGCGCGGGAGCAGGCCGAGTTCGACCGCCAGGTCGAGGCCGAGCTCGACGAGGTGCGCGCGCGGGTCAAGGCCCGCATGAGCGCCGAGGCGTCCGAGCCCGCGACGCGGGAGAAGCTCGAGAGCGAGCTCGGCCGCGTCGCGTCGATGCTCGACGAGCTCGCCGACACCGAGGGCGCCGAGGCGTCCGAGCCCGCGACGCGGGAGAAGCTCGAGAGCGAGCTCGGCCGCGTCGCGTCGATGCTCGACGAGCTCGCCGACACCGAGGGCGCCGAGGCGCTCAAGGACTTCGCCCGGCGCCACGAGCTGACCGAGGGCCTCGACCTGCGCCTTGGCGCGGAGAAGCTCGCGGCCGCGCTCGAGGAGTCGATCACCCAGATCGACGCCGACCTGCGCGACCAGCTCGCCGATCTCGAGGTCTGAGCCGAGCTGAACCATGGCCACCAAGTACGTCGCCGAGGCAACCGTTCGCGGTCGCCTCGGCGGACGTGCGCCCGCCCTGCTCGACCGCAGCGGCGGCGGGGCGGAGGACCCCGGCCTCCTCACCGACATCATCGACGAGATGGGCGCCATCATCGACGCCCGCCTCGACCAGCGTCTGCAGACGCCCTTCGCCGCCATCACGGACACGCCGGCGACCCCCGACATCATCTCCCGGATCGCGCTCCACCTCGCGCTCTCCGACGTCTACGCGTACTGGGAGCCGGACGGGCGAGACGCTACCACGCACTTCGACAAGGCGGACACCTGGCTCAACGAGATCCTCGCAGGGAACCTCGATGTCCCGGGCGCGCCGCGGCAGACCGCCGCGAAGGCCCGAGGCGGCACGGCCTACGAGGCGAGCACTCCGACCTACGCGGGCGTCGACGAGTACGGCGTCGACCGCACCAACGGGATCTGAACCATGGTGACCGTGCGCATCGAGCATCGCTCGACCCGCGAGGGCGACGCGGACGCGTGGATCGAGGCCATCCGCGGACCGCGCGAGGCGATGGACGCGGTCGCCGAAGTCGTCGCCAACGACGTCTCGGAACGTTTCAACACCGAGACCTCGCCCTGGGGCGACCCGTGGCCCGCGCTGCGGCCGGCAACCATCGCGATCTACGAGCGACGACAGAAGGCGGGCGGGCGTCGGCGCCTCGAGCGCAGCCGGTTCGCGCGCGTCGTCGACGGAGGGCGCCGCGCCGTTATCGGGCTTCGCTCGAAGGTGGCCCGGTGGTTCCAGTTCGGGAACCCGGCGAACCGGATGTTCGGCCGGCCCGCGCCGCGGCCGCCGCGCGAGGTCCTCCCGGTCCGCGAGGACGGCTCCCACGACCTGCCCGGTCCGCTCCGCGCGGAGGTCATGGAGGCCTTCCGGGAGGGGTTCCGCCGCGCGATCCGACGAGGCTGAAGACCGATGGCCACGACGACCGCCTTCCTCCTTGAGCGGATCTACGAGCTGCTCGTAGACGGCGCCGGCACTGCACGACGGCTTGCCAAGAGCGAGCGGTTCGCGCGTCTTCGAGCGTCCACCGGGGACCCACGAACGCTCTCGGCTCGGGCCCGTGTTCAGCCCCTCGTCGAGGCGCGAATCACGGAGCTCTCCACGGAGCAGGGGCCGGCGGACGAGCTCCACAGCGACCACCACTACCGCTTCGTCGTGGTGGTGCAGCGCTGGTACTTCCTCGGGCACGAGTCCGACCCGGCCTCGGTCGAGAAGACGTTCGTCCGGGTCGCGGATGACCTGATGCGTACGCGCGCGGTCCTGTGCCACCCGTCCAACCTCCTCCGCACCGTCGAGGACCAGGACACCGGGATCGGCGGGCCAGCGCTCGTGCTGCTCCGCTCGCGGATGCTGCGCCCTCAGCAGGTCGGCGAGGGAGCCGACCGGCTGCTCGGCTACATGGACGAGTACGAGGCCACGTTCGCGTTCAGCCCCGACGCGTAGGCGTCTTCACCCACCCGACCAAGGAGCGCCCCCCATGGCTCGCTACGATCGCCGCCAGGTCCAGCGGATCCGGTTCGCGCTGGAGTCCGCCTTCGGCGTCGACCAGACCGGAGACGTCGCCAACAACTTCTTCGACCTGCGCCACTTCGGGACGGCCATCGTGCCCGACGCGCTCGTCGAGAAGGACATGACCGTCCGACAGCGCTTCTTCCAGGAGCGCGGCGTCGTGCTCGGCCCGAAGCGCGGCAGCATCCAGATCCAGAACTACCTCACGAGCACCAACGAGGCGCTCGACGCCACCACGACATCGCCGACGAAGACCTCGCAGAGCCGCTTTCTCGAGGCGCTCATGGGTGGCTACGTCGCCGGCGCCGGCGGGTCAACGGTGGCGGCTTCGCCATCGCCCACGACGACCGGGGCGACCGTTCAGGCCGGGCACGGCGCTCGCTTCAGCGAGGGGCAGCTCGCCCTCGTGGAGGTCGCCGGCGTCCACTACCCGGTCTACATCACCGACGTCTCGACGGACGCGCTCACGTGGTGGCCGGCGCTGCCGGCTGCGCCGAGCTCCGGCGACGACGTGCTCAACGCGCAGTGCTGCTACCTCGACGAGACCGACGAGACGTGGCTCCAGATCCTGGCGGAGACCCAGATCGACCGGGGCAACATCTGGCTGCTCCGCGGCTGCCAAGGGAACCTCGAGCTGAGCCTCGAGCGCGACGGCCTCATCACGTGGCAGTCGACGCTGCGCGGCGCGCGACGCGATCACGACGACGAGATCGCGACCCCGCAGGGAGGCAGCGCGCTCGCCGCGGCGACGTACGACGGAACGCGACCCATCTTCGGGTCGGCCGGTGGCTTCCACTTCGGTCCGAGCGCGAGCTCGACGCGAAACCTGGTACGCGTGAGCGAGTTCAAGGTGAACCCCGGCATCGCCTTCAGCGACGTGCCCGACCACGCGGGGCTCGACGGCATCGGCGAGATGGAGCGCGACCTGCCGGAGATCACCGTCGAGATGACGGTGCTCATCGACGCGACGGCCGGAGCCTACGAGGCCTACCAGGACGCCTTCGAGGCGGAGACCGAGTACGGCCTGCTGTGGTGGGTCGGCTCGAGCGGCGGGAACGTCCCGGCGATCGCGATCCCGACGATGCAGATCCAGGCCGCGCCGGAGCCTGCCGAGGCGGTCAACGGCTACGAGGCGCTGAAGCTCTCGCTCCTCGTGAAGGAGTCGAACCTGACCGGGGCCGTCGCGAACGCCCTGCAGGTGAGCCCCATCGTGATCGGCTGCGGCTGAAGGCGAGGAGACGGATGCACGACCCGAATGACATCCTGGTCGCGGTCAGCGTCTACGACCCGGCGATCGACTGGGCGAAGACGGACCTCGGCCGCTACCAGGAGACCCGCGACCTTCGGCTCGTCCACGCGATCCCAGGGATGGCGCTCCGCGAGGTCTCGATCCGCCCACTCCGCTTCCACGAGATGGCGGCCATCGCTTCGGCCCCGGGCGAGGCCGGCGTGGTGATGGCCTTCCGGCAGGCCGTGACGCAGATCCGGAACGCGCAGGGCGCGGACCGTCACCTCGCACCGAGCGTCCTTCGACGTCAGGCGGACGGCACGGACGCGCGGACCTGGGAGGATGACGACCTACAGCTCGTGATGGAGCTGTTCGGCTGGAAGTTCCTCCTCGAGATGGCGGACGTCGCCATCACACGGGCCCGTGAGGGAAAAGCGTGGAGCGGCACCGTGACCTACACGCTGCCGCCCTTGTGCAAGCACGCGTTGACGATGCACGCCGGCCGGCTTGCGGAGCTCGGCCGCGAGACCGCTACCCAGGCGCCCACCGGCGCGTCTGCGAGCAGCAGGACGCCCTCGGGCCCGGGCTCGGCGACGAGCTCCGCCGCGGCTACCGATGCCCCTGCGCCGGCTGGGATCGGGAGCGAGGCTGGGAGCCCTCCGCCGCCGCCGCACAGCAGCTGAGCAACGGCGAGACGGCGACGGGGTGGACGCCACCGACGTGTCCGTGGTGGGTGCTTCGGGACCCGTTCATTCAGGCGGTGATCATCGCGCATCGCGACTGGACGCGCGGCGCGCTGGGCGCATCCGACGTCCCCCTCTCGGTCTGGGATGGCGTCCACGTCTTCGAGAGCGCGCTCAACACGGTGCGCGCGCACGACTACGAGGTCGAGCTCGAGGAGCAGAAGGTGCGCGACGAGGTGGATCGCCTTGGGCGTCGGGGCGGCAAGCCTCGGGCAGGCGTGCCGCGTCGACTCGTGAAGTGAACCCCTACGGAGGCCCGCATGCCCGACGAAGTCTTCGAGATCGGCTTCGAGACGACGGGCGACGCGCAGGCGGCCGCCGCGTTCGAGAAGCTCAAGCTCGAGCAGCGCGAAATGCAGGGGCAGGCGCGCGCGCTAAATGCGCGATTGCGCGAGCTCGAGAAGACGGGCCAGACGAGCACCCTCGAGTTCCAGGAGCTGTCGCGCGCGTACATCCAGGCCCGCGAGGCCGCAGGCCAGCTCGGCCGCGAAGCCAACGGGATCGCCGCAGGCCTCCGCGAGCAGGCCACCGCGTCGGAGACGGCCGCTACGGGGCTACTGAGCACATCGCGCGCGAGCAAGAACGCGGGCCGCGAACTCGGCCTCACCGTCAACTCGATCGCGGAACTCGGCTTCTCCCTCGGGACCGCGATCCCGGGGATGCAGACCTACGGGACGCAGCTCGCCATGATGGGCGGCAACGCCGTCCAGTTCGGCGCGTCCCTCGGGCCGGCGGGCGTCGCGCTCGGCGTGCTCTCGGGCCTGTTGCCGGTGGCGATCAGCGCCTTCGTCGACTTCAGTGAAGCGACCGACGAGGCGAGCGAATCGCAGTCGACGCTCGAGGTCGCGACCAAGGACGCCAACGACGCCCTCCGCGCGCAGATCGAACTGCTCGGTCGCCGGGACCGGCTCTCGCGTCTGGGAGGTGACCGAGGCCTCATCACCGGTGAGGACGCGACTGCCGAACAGGAGACGCTGCAGCGCACCATCGACCGGCAGCGCGCGCAGCTCGATGACGTGCGCACCGAGATGGCTGCGGCACAGAGCGCCTTCCAGGAGGCGGAGACCGCGCGCGTGCAGAGCGCGAGCGCCGAACGAAACCGCGCAGCCAATGAGGCGCTCGAGCGCGTGCGACGTCTCTCGGCGCAGGAGTACGCGATCCGGTCGCGCCTCGAGGAGTCGGTCGCGGAGCAGACGCGGGTTGTCCAGCTCGGTCTCTCTGCCGATCGCCAGGACCGGGCGGCACGCGAGGAGGAAGAGGACGAGCGTCAGGCCGATCGGCGCCGCGGTCATCGCCGCCGGCTGAGTGAGGCCGAGCGGGAGGAGGAGCGAAAGCGTGTCGAGGCGGTGCGGGCCTCGTCCCAGGCGATCGTCGACCAGATCGCGTCCGAGTACCGGCAGCGTGAGGAGATGGCCCGCGCGCACACGCAGATGCTCCTCGCGGAGCAGCGGCGCGAGGAGCAGGACCTGGCCGAGCGGATGCGTCGCGTCGACGACGACATCCAGCAGGAACTCCGCCTCGACGACCAGGAGGCCCGGCGCGCGATGCAGGCAGCCGAAGAGGACATGCAGCGAATGCACCAGCGCCAGCAGGAACTCGGCCAGATCACCGAGGGAATGTGGGGCAGCATTGGCGGCACCGTCACCAAGGCCGCTGGAGACATGTTCCGCTTCCTGATCAGCGGGGCGGAAGGCGGCTCGGACGCGTTCCTTGCGCTGCTCGACAGCTTCCTCGAGTCGACCGCGGTCGAGTACTCCATCAAGGCCCTCGCCGAGGGTGCGAACGCGGTGGCCGCAGCGGCCCGCTACGACTACGCGGCCGCCGCCCAACACGGCGTGGCTGCGGGGCTCGCGGTCGCCGTAGCCGCCGCGACGGGCATCGCCGGTGCGGCGATCCAGGTGCCTCAGCCAGGCCAGGCGACAGCCGGTGGAGGCGCCGGTCGAGGACAGATCGGCGCGCCCTCTCCTGGCGCTGGTCCCGGGGCGGGCAACATGACGATCAATCTGTTTGCCCCCAACACCGTGATGACGCAGGCCGAGCAGGGGCAGCTCATCGGCAACCTTCAGCGGGCGGCGCGTCGTGAGTTCGGCGCCCAGTCGGTCAGGGTCTGATGGCCTACCTGATGACGGGCCTGTCGATCGCACGGGTTGGCGCGCTCGCGGCCGCGATCGACGACGGGCTCGACCCGGGCACGGCGGAGCTCGCGAGCGGCACCTACGCCCACCGCGACCTGTCGGGCGCGGGCGGTGTGGCTGCGAGCTACACGGACCTCGCGACCGCCGTGCAGCTCGCGATGAGCACGGTGCTGACGACGCTCGGCGCGACGGTCACCTTCTCTCTCTCCACGCTCCGCTACACGGTCACGTTCGGTGGGAGCGGCGTCATCGACTTCCGAACGGCAACGCTTGGCGACGACCGCGGCAAGCGGATGGCCGCGGCGCTCGGCTTCAACTACGCCCACGTGAATGCGGTCGGTGGGAGCGCGAGCGACCCGTTCAACTTCTTCCTGTCCGGGGCCGTCAGCTTTGCCAGCAACGTGGCACCCTACTACCTCCTCGATCTCTCACGAGACGGGATCAGCGACTACGAGCCGCCGTACGAGAAGGAAGGGCAGACCAAGCGCGTCGAGTCCTCTTTGGGTAACGCGTTCTCGATCGGACCTCGCACCAGAGTTCAGCACGTGGACTGGACGGTGCGCTTTCAGACTCGGGAGACCGTGTTGTCGCGGTACTCAGCGGATGAGGCGTGGACCTACGAGGACCTCGTCAAGCACGCGCGCGCGTGGGAGCCCATCTTGCTTCACACGACCGAGCTCGACCTGGTCTGCCTGAACCGCGAAGGCGACTTCCACCGTCGCGCTCGCCAGCCGGAGTGGAGCAACTACCACGGCCGCTGGTCGCTTCCGTTTCGCGGGCAGTACGTGGGGGAGATCTAGTCGGAGTGCTCGACCCCGTCGCAGGGGACAGTCACACAGGCAGGCGAGCTTCCCTCGGGGCATGCCAGCTCACCCATGCCGCAGCCGATGACTCCGCTCAGCTGAACGGGGCCGCCCGGCGCACAGCGAACAGCCCAGTTTCCGGTGCACACCGGGATCGTCACCGAGGCCTCCTCGCCGTTCTCGTCGTACTCGACGAAGTCGCGGCTGTCCTGCTGGCCCTCGCAGAGGGCACCACGGAACTCATCGCATCTGGGCCCGGGCGCGCACCCAACGGCGAGCAGCCCCAACACCAACAAGTACCTGTGCATCGCTGCACAGTAGCCATTGGGGAGGCCGATGACACTCGAGAACCTCCTCGAGACTGGCAACGGCGACATGGCCGTTCGGCTGGTGCTGCCCGGACTTGGCACGGAGTTCGTCTCCGACCTCGCCATGCAGCGGACGACGGCGGACGGGAGAGTGCGTGTCTGCGCTCTACCGCTTGGAGGCGAGGGGATCGTCTTTGAAGAGCAGGTCAACTTGCCGGAGGCGAAGCTCGAAGTGGGCGGGATCTCGATCCGGCTCTTCGAGACCCGCAACGAGGACGTGAGCGGGGCGCTCCGCACGGCGCCGGACATCACCCGCTGGCTCGCGTCCAACGTCGACTCCACGGACACGACGCTCTCGCTCCTGACCGCTACCGGCATCTCGCCCGGAGACGTGGTGCACCTCGGCACCGAGGCCGTGCTGGTTGGCGGAGTGAGCGGTGGCGACCTCACCGGCTGCACGCGCGGATACTGGGACACGATCGCGCAGGACCACTTCACGCAGACCGGGACCGCGCGCGCTCTCGGGCTGGTGACGAACCGACCGATCCGGATCCGTGGGCGCCGCGCTCTGCTCTACCTCTACGGCACCGCCGACGACCTGCAGGGTGACGGGTCTCTTCGCTGGACCGGAGAGGTGAACAGCGAGCCGCAGTGGGTCGACGCCGGGCTCGAGTGCACGTTCCAGCTGGCGAGCGTCGCCACACGGATGGAGCAGAGCATCGGCGGCGAGCTGGCGGCGCCAGCGACGGTGCGCGGGGTCTACTACTCGTGGGCGGCGCCGCTCAGGGTGCGCTACCGCGAGGTCCCGACTGCTGGCGTGGCGGTCGAGGGCGGCGATCTCTACACCGGCTTCGCGGAGGACCAGAACGAGCTCCTCGGGAACTACGACGGCTCGAGCGCAGGCTCGCTCAACGAGTTCTTGCTCGCGACCGGCGTGTCGGACATCGGCACGAAGCAGGCCGCCGGTGACTTCGCGTCGACGCTCCGCGCCACCATCGATCCGCAGGACCCGACTCGTTGGACCTTCGAGGTGGTCGTCGGCGCAGGCGTGTTCGCTCTGGAGCTGCAGGCCTACTCGCCGGTCGACGGCGAGATCGAGTTCGCGCAGTGGCAGTACGCCGACGGCTCGGTCGTCACCGCGTTCAACTCTGGCGACGTCATCTACCCCGTCTGGGCCGAGTCGATCGCGGGCGCGCGCCAGGTGCCTCGCGGCTACATGGGCACCGTTCAGGACGCGCCGCCGTTCGCGTCCACCGCGCCGGACCGCGCATCGACCTGGCCCGAGACGCGGCTGTACCTCGCGACCGAGCTCCCCTCCGACCTCGACACGGTGTCCATCGAATGGGCGACCGGCGAGGACCAGACGAACCCCGTTCGGGTCCTCAACACCACCGACAACTACATCGAGACCGCGCCGCGCGCGGGCGTGGCCGCCTACGGCTTCCGCGTCCCCTACACGGCCCAACTGCTCCCCAGCGTCGCGATCCTCCGGACCTTCGCTACTGGGAGCCTCGCCGACTTCCGCGACGCGCTCGCGTCCGAGTCGATCAACTTCGCGAACCGCGGGACTGCGCCGTTCCTCCCGGCCGCGTTCCTCGGCGACTGGGCGGCCGTGGTGAGCGAGGTTGCGCGCGGACGCCCCGAGCTCGAGTCGCGCGTGTGGCAGCTCGCGGAGCCGGTCGAGCTCTTCGAGCTGCTCCAGGCCGAGTTCCTGCTCACGTCGACCTTCCCGGTCGCGGAGGCCGACGGCCGGCTCGGCCTGCGCGTGCTGCGGCTGCCGAACCAGAGCGTTGTCACGGCGACGCCGATCGACGAGGAGATCAACGAGTCCACGTGGTCGACGATGTCGACGAGCGGGCAGACGCTCAACCGCTTCCTCGTGCAGCGCGGCTACAACCCGCGCGAGGACGAGTACACCGAGCGAACTGTTGTCGTGTCGGATGTCCAGGCCGTCAGCCTCGACCAGCGGCCGCGCCCGGTGGAGATCGCCCCGAAGAGCCGCGCCGACGCGGAGGCCCTGCTCGACGAGGAGCTGCTCGCGGAGCTGCTCCTTCCTCGGCTGACGATGTTCGGCTTTCCGTACCACCTCGTGCCCGTGAAGGTGGACTGGCGCTATTTCAACCTGCTCCTCGGCGACGTCGTCTCGTTCACCGCCGACCACCTCCCCGGGGCGAGCGGCCGTAGGGGTCTCGTCGACGTGATGGCGATCGTCGTTCGCCGGCGCTGGGAGATGGGCAACCCGGAGGGCGAGCTCACGCTGCTGTTCCAGGACGAGCTCAGCCTCGCCGGGTACTCCCCGACCGCGCGCGTGACGTCGCAGGTGAACGTCAGCGGCAACACGTGGAACCTCACGATCAACAACACGCTCTACGCGCCGACCGATCCGGCGGGGGCAGTCGAGGCGACCGTCGACAGCTTTTTCGAGGCCGACGACGTCGTGCGGATCGTCGAGTACGACAGCGAGTCCCCGACCGTGGTGCGCGGCACCGTCGTGTCGAGCGGGGGGGGCGTCGTCCAGGTCACCTTCGACTCGGCGTGGACGCCGAGCACCCTGACGTGGGAGCTCATCTACGCGTCGCAGGCGGACGTGCAGGAGTCCCAGAAGCGCTTCGCCTTCATCGACGGGAACCCCGTTCGAGTCTGGGGGCCGTGATGGCGAGCAGCGAGCTCGGACACTACGTCCGCTTCGGCGAGTCGCTGATGAACGCCGACGAGGGCGTCGACACCGGCATGATGCGGCGCGCCGTGGGGAACACGAACCACGTCGCGGACCAGTACGCGCAGACGCGCTGTCGCTGGACCCTCGGGAGTCACCAGACCCCGCTCGGCTGGCCTGCCGACGTTGGCAGCCCCGCGGTCGACACCTACTACCCGGTCTGGAGCGGAGTCCCGCTCGACCACCACGTCCGACTGAGCAAGGGCGCGCTCGAGACCTACCGCATGCGCGTGCGCCTGCGCATCGACTCGAACTCCGGCTCCGACCAGGCGGTGTTCCGTGCGGTGCTGGCCTTCCCCGGCCAGGCCGTCGCCGAGCGCGAGATCAACGGGCCGAACGTGGTCCAGTTCGCGGTCACGTCGACGACGACCGCGTGGGTCGACGGCGCGTCGCTGATCTACCTCGACGAGTACCGCGTCCGCGCCTTCCGCGCGCTCGCGTCCACCCTCAACAGCGTCGGCGGCGGGAACGTCTCTGCTCCGTGGCTGCGGCTGCAGCTGACGGTCTTCGGCAAGACGATCTCGGGAGGCGGCGCGCCCCGCCTCCATGGCGTCGAGCTCACCGAGTACGTGCATCCCTGATGGCCGCCACCACTCCCGAGGACCGGATCGCCGCGGCGGTCAGCGGCATCTCCATCTCGCGTACGACGCGTGCGATCCACGCCGTCGACGCTGCGCGGGTGCAGTGCTGGGCGGCCGGTCGCGGCTGGCCGATCGTTCCGTGCCACGCGCCGCTCGCCACGATCGGAGGCAGCGTCACCGCCTTCCGCTACCGAGTCCTGCCGCGCTTCCAGGACATCCGATACGCGTTCCACTTCGTGATGAGCGCCTCGACGCGGACCGGCTGCGCGATCGAGGTGCTGGAGGGGTCGACCGGCGTGCTCCGCGCGGTTCAGACGCACTCGAACGCCTTCCCGATCACGGTGCTGTACGACCCGGCCTCACAGAGCGCGGCGGAGCGCGCGCTCGACTTCGGCATCGCGTCGACCGGCGACGACATCGTCCTGGAGTCGGTCGCGATCGAGGCGCTCCCGCGAGCGCTGCTCCAGACCGGCAACGCCGACCTAGGGAGCGACCGTTTCGAGTTCTGGCCTCGCAACCCCATCCTCGAGGCGAACGTCTTCGACCAGTTTCTCGCCGACAACGACGCGTTGCGTGCGGCGTGTCGGCGCGCTCAGTTCCAGCACAGCTTCGGCGACAGCTCGCCCTGGTCGACGAACGACACCTCGTTCGACGCAGTCTTCCCCGGCGGGGTGAACCTCCTCGGGCGCTACCTCTTCAACGGCGACACGACGCGCACACTCAACGGCCGGATCCTCGCCTACTGCAGCGACGGCACGACCGCGGGCGAGTTCCGGATCACGATGACCAACGGGGACTCAGTCACCGTGACCATCCCGGCCGGCACGACCGGCGCGACGTGGCTCCCGAGCACCTCAGGTTCGCCCTTCGAGATCGACGTCGACGCCGAGGACAACAGCTCGTCGGACGGGCGGCGCTCGAGTCGCTGGGACATGGCGACGATGGAGGCCCGCCGGACGGCGGGCGCCGGCGAGATCCGCATCGAGACGATCAGCATCTGGGAGCCGGCGGAGTAGCCGCCGGCCCCGACTTCCTCACCACCACAGCGCGGGCTGGCCCTTCGTGGGTCGGGCACCCGTGCGCGCGGGAGGCACCATGGCTTCGACCATCGACAGCGGGGGCGGAGGCTCGGCGGCCGCGACGACGTTCACGGCTGACGGTGACATCACGTCGACGGACGTCCAGGCGGCGATCGTCGAGGTGCGCGACGACACCGACGGCAAGCTCGCCACCAAGGCAGACACGTCCGCGCTCACGGCGCACACGAGCGCCACCGCGAACCCCCACGCGACGTCGATCGCGAACCTCGGGGCCGGCACTCTCGCTCAGCTCAACGTAGCGCTCACCGGCGCAACGCTCGACGAGGCCGGGACCGCGCGGCCGCCGACCACCCACGCGAGCGACCACGTCGGCGGCTCAGACCCGATCCCGAACGCCACCGCAGGGACCGCCGGGCTCATGCCCGCGGCGGACAAGAGCAAGCTCGACGGCTACCCGGCGACGCCCGCGGGCTTCGAGACCACGTCGAGCAAGGGCGTGGCCGGCGGCTACGCGAGCCTCGACGGCGGCGGCAAGATACCCGCGGCTCAGATCCCGGCGGTCGCGCTCCCGACGGTCTCGGTCGTCGCCGACGCGACAGCGCGGCT
The DNA here is from genome assembly GCA_030426845.1 of Polyangia bacterium. GTDB lineage: Bacteria > Myxococcota_A > Polyangia > Polyangiales > Sandaracinaceae > JAUHXR01. Next base: position 55,041 of record JAUHXR010000006.1, read on the forward strand.
CGCGCTCACGGTCGAGGAGGGCGACGAGGCCGTCCAGACCGACGACGGCAGCCACTGGATCTACGACGGCACGACGTGGATTCAGCGCGCGACGGCGGGCACCGGCGACGTCCTCGGCCCCGCGGGGGCGACGGCCGACGAGCTGGCGGTCTTCGATGGCCTGACCGGGAAGGTCCTCAAGGGCGGCTCGGGCGTCAGCGCGGCCGGCGGCAACATCACGCTGAGCGGGACCGTCGACGGGCGCGATGTCGCGGCCGACGGGGGCGTGCTCGACGCGCACGTCGCCGCGTCCAACCCGCACGCGGGCTCGCTCTCGACCTCGCACGAGGGCGCGGGGGGAGCTGTCCACGCGGCGGCGACGACCGGCGCGGCCGGCTTCATGAGCGCGGCCGACAAGGCGAAGGTCGACGGCGTCGAGGCCGGCGCGCAGGTCAATACGGTTACCTTAGTGTATGGGCGCGCTGGGGCAGTCGTCTCGGCGGCGAGCGACTACGACGCCTCGCAGGTCGACAACGACTCGGCCGTGGCTGGGGCCACCGTCGCCGAGGCGCTCGATCAGCTCGACACAGACGTGGCGGCCGTGGCCGCGACCGCGAGCGCGGCGGCTGGAGCGGCCGCGGCTGCGCAGGGCGATGCGACCACGGCGCTCGGGAACGCGGCCACGGCGCAGTCGACCGCCAACACGGCGCTCGCGAACGCCGCGACCGCGCAGTCGGCCGCTGACGCCGCGCAGACGACGGCCGACGCCAAGGCGGCGATCGCCGGGCAGCTCGGCGGCACCGCCGCGAGCCCAGACGTACGCGGTGTGCGGACGACCGAGGGCGGCGGAACGCTTCTCACGCTCGGCGCGGTCGCCGACGGTGAGTACCTCTTGCGCAGCGGCACGACGATCATCGGCGGGACGCCGGCCGGCGGCGGGGGAGGGAGCCCTTCGATCGACTACGTCGAGGGGGTCAGCAACACGGACAACTGGAGCGAGTCCGGGGGCTCTGATCCGCTGACCGGGACCGCCTGGACCATGAGCTCGCTCCAGTGCCTGCGCACCGACACGGCGTCGGGGTTCGCGCGGCGCATCCCGATCGGCACGCGCGACACGGTGGTCAACAGCGGCGGCGCCGTCGGCGGAGGAGCCTGCATCTACTTCCTCTACGGGCGTCTCTTTGGCTACGGGTTCAGCTTCGTCGACAACGGCGGCAACGAGGTTTTCCGCGACATCACGATCAACGTGTCTGGCACGGGCGTTCAGACGTTCTTGCAGAACAAGGTCGTGCTGCTCCACCTCGTCTTCAACGGCTCGGCCGCTCAGCTCTACGCCAACGGGTCGTTGGTCGACGAGGCGTTCGTGGTGAGCGCCGGAGCGATCACAGCCGGCGGCGCCCTGGGACTCGGCGCCACGGCGGGCGGCGCGGCGGAGAACGGGATCGACGCCGGCGGGCTCAACGGCGGCGGCTACGTTACGCGAGCGATCTCCGAGGACGAGGTGCAGGAGCACCTGCGCGCGTCCATGGAGGCGAATCGCTTCGAGTCGATCCCTGGCGGAGGCGGCGACTGGACGCGCTCCTGGCGCGTCGACGGCGGCGACCCGGGCGCCTCGTGGGCTCCCTTCGTGGGCGCGGGCGCGCTCACTCGCAACGGCTCGACCGCGCCCACGTACCGGGCCGCGCCCAACCCGCAGTGGAGGTGACGCGATGCTGACAGTGGAACGCGATGGGACCCTCCCGCTCGAGCTGCTCGTGACGAGCGGCGGCGCGGGCGCGACGGGCCTGAGCCCGGTCGCCGCGGTGCGCGACGCAGCGACCGACGGCTCCTACCTCGACTTCGCGGACGGGACCTTCAAGACGAGCGCGTGGACGACGCGGCAGGCGGCGCTGACCGAGCTCAGCGCGAGCAACGCGCCCGGCAAGTACGCGCGGCGCATCGCGCTCTCCGGCGTGACGCTCCCCGCGGGCGAGCACCTCGCGATCGAGTACTCCGCGCCGGGGCACGGCGTCTCGCACGAGCTCGTCCGGCTCGAGCGCACCTCCGCGCGGCGCGGCGCGCTCATGGCGCTCTACGGGGGCGCGATCTGGATCGACACGGTCAACGGATCGCCGGGAACGACGCTCGGGACGCACGGGACCGAGACGGCCCCTGTGTCGACCCTGGCAGACGCGCTCACCCTCGCCGCGGCGCTCGGCGTTCGGACGCTGCGGCTGGAGGGCACGATCACGCTCACCGCTCCGCTCGAGGACTACCGGGTGATCGGTCAGGCGGCCAACGCGTCGGTGGCCTCGGTAAGCCCGAACGGCCAGTCGATCGATGGCTCGCACTTCGAGCACGTGCAGGTCAACGGCGCGATGTCGGGGCGCGCCCACTTCGTCGAGTGCCTGATGACGTCGGTGACCGGGCTCAGCGGCGTCGCCTACCGCTGCCGCTTCGCGGGGACCGGTCCCTCGCTCGCGAGCGGCGGGGGTACGCAGCTCGTGGGCTGCGTCAACGCGAACGCCGGCGCCTACACGATGCCCATCGCCTTCACGGGCGCGCACAACCTCGTCGTGACCGCGTGGCAGGGCGCGCTCGAGCTGGCCAGCATGACGATCAGCACGTGCCTGGCGAAGATCACGATGCAGGGCGACCGCCTCGTGATCGGCGCGACGTGCACCGCGGGCACCGTACGCGCGTCGGGGATCGGCGCGGTCGAGGACGCGGGCGGTGGGGTGACCGTCGAGGACGGCCTGATGCTCCCGGCCGGGACGCTACGCGCGACGGTGACCGCGGACATGGCGATCGCGAACAGCGTCGCGCAGCTCCTCGCGACGTTGGGCGCGGGGATCGTTCGGACCAACATCGATGATCAGCGCTACGAGTTCCTCAGCCCGGACGGCCTGACGGTCCTGCAGAGCTGGCCGATGGCGACGGCGGGCGGCGAGCTGGTCACCACCGAGACGGGGGTCCAGACGACGAGGGGAGCGCCGCTGCTGTGATCACGCGCGGCCTCAACACGCGTGGCGGCGCGGTCACCAACGGGCTGAACCCGCGCCGCAACTTCACCGCGCCGCCACCGCTCACCGGGGGCCCGATCGACTGGGCGGTTGTCCGCCTCGGGCTGAGCGCCGTCGACGAGGTCCGCGTCGGGATGAACGCGACGGCGATCGTTCGGATCGGCCTGAGCACCGAGGAGGGGTGATGGCGAGCTGCTTCCACCACTACGACGACGAGGGAACGAGCTTCGGCTTCGTGATCCGCGACTGCAACGACGCGCTCGTGGACCTGTCTCCGGTCGGGACCGTTGTGACCGCATTCCTCATGGCCCCGTCGGGTGCCGTGAGCAGCGGGCCCGCGACCATCGTCAGCCCGGGGACCGAGGGTCGCGCGACCTACGTGCGAGCCACGGAGTTCGGCCTGACGGAGGTTGGCCTCTGGCGCCGGTGGGCGCGGGCCGCGATTCCCGGAGTGGGCGACTTCACCTCGAGCCCGGTCAGCTTCTACGTCCACAACAACGAGGCCGCGTGATGCGCGCCGTCCTCGCCCTCGCCGCCGCCCTCCTCGCCGCCGGCTGCGCGAACCTCCCGCCGAACCGCCCGGCGACGCCGCCCGAGCTGCGCGCGATCGCGGCCGCGCGCGCCGCGTGGGATGCGGCGGGGCGCCCGGGCACCGCACGGACCGAGGTCGACCCCGAGCGCGTGATCGTCTCGGAGTTGCCGCGCGAGGAGCTCTTCGGCTGGTGCGCTGCCTGCTACCCGGGGCCCGAGTGCCGCGAGGTGCGCGCGTGCCTCTGGATGCCGAACGTGCACGCCTTCGACGCGCCGCGCGCGCACGTCCTCGTCCTCACCGGCGTCGACGGCGAGACGCACATCGCGCTCGTGGTGCACGAGTACCTGCACGCGCTCCGCGGGACCGTCGTCCTCGAGCTGCTCGAGCGCGGGGCCGAGCTGCCCGCGTGGGCGGTCCAGGGCGAGGCCGGGGCCGCGGGGGACCTCCCCGACCGGCCGCACCGTGACGTGGCTCTGTGGGGCGCCATCGAGGCCGATGCGCTCCGCCGGTGGAGGGCCAGCCGGTGATCAGCGATGAGCAGGTCGGGGTGCTCCTGGCGAGCCAGGCGCGGTGCGAGGAGGGTCACCGGCGTATCGCCCGCGAGATGGAGCAGATGCGCGAGGAGGCGCGCGCCGAGCGGGCCGCGCTCCGGAAGGCCTTCGAGGCGGCGCTGAGCTCGGTCGACTCGCGCAGCACGAAGATCGAGGAGGACCAGGCCGAGATCAAGGAGCGCGAGCAGCGGCGCACCGGGATCGTCCTCGCGCTCCGCGTCGTCGGCGGACTCGTGCTCGCCGGCGCGTCTGTGGCCTCCGGGTGGGCGGTGAATGCGATGAGTGCGCAGGCCGACCAGGTCGAGGAGCACGGGGCGAAGATCATCCACCTCGAGGCGCAGGTGGAGCGGGTGCAGTCCGACCTCTCGGTCCACGAGGCGCGGGGCGGTCCCCAGGGTCACCCGGAGAGCGTCCTCGACCGCGTGCGTACGCTCGAGGGGCGTCAGAGCACCCTCGAGGCGACCCAGGCCGCGCAGACGCGGATGCTCGAGGAGGTGCACGCGCGCGTCGTGCTCGGGAGACGCCGGTGATCGGCCCCGACGACACGACGCCCCCGCGCGGGGTGCCGATCGGCGCGATGACCGTCGGTTCGCTCGAGGAGGTGTCGACGCACGCGCGCGTCCGGCAGACGGTCGACCGGCTCGAGCGGACGTCGAGCTCGCAGGCCCTCGACCACGCCCAGACGCTCGCGATCATTGTCTCGCAGGTCGTCCCGTCGATGACGGCGGACGAGTGCGAGGACATCCGCGAGGCGCTCCACGAGCCGCTGCGCCGGTGGGCGGCCGAGGCGCGGCGCGGGCTGATCGCGCACCTCGAGCGGACGGAGCGACAGCTCGACGAGCTCCAGGACGCCGTCCGTCGCCGGCAGCAGGACGAGCGGATCTGGGCGCGGCACCGGGAGCTCCGACGACGACTGCGGCCGCTGGCCGCGCAGTACCCCGAGGTCCGAGAGGCCCTCGAGCAGGACAGGTGAGGGAGACCATGACGCTGATCGAAGCCTGGCAGGCGCTGCAGGACGCCGCGCCCTACATCGTCGCGATTCTCGTCGCGACCACGGCCCTCGCGCGGGTGGCGCAGCGGGCCGCCCACGCCCTCGACCGGTGGGCCGCTGCGAGCGCCTACGCGTGGGATGACGAGCCGGCCTCCGCGGTCGCGCGCGCCGCCGACGCGCTCGTCCGCGCGCTCGACTGGCTCTCGGCGCTGCTCCCTCGGATCGGGTTCGGCTCGCTCTCGACCTCGGCGAGCGCGGCCGCGAAGAAGCGGGCCGAGCGCGACGACCGGCGCGGTCCGCCCGGGGCAGGCGGTGCGGGCGCGGCCGGTGCTGCGATCCTCGCCCTCGTGATCGCGGCCGGCGCGGCACCGCTCACCGCGTGCGGCGGTCCGCCCCGCGAGGCGCGCGAGGCCGCCGAGGGGATCGCGCTCGCGGTCGATCGCGCGGACGTCCTCGTCGCGGCGCGGCTCGAGCGCCGGGGCGCGGAGGCGCGGGCGAGCATGCTCGAGCAGGTCGCGCGCGGCGCGATCACGTCGGTCGAGGAGGGGCTCGCCTACCTCGACGAGCAGCTCGCCCCCGAGCGGACGGCCGTCCGGGTGCTCCGCGTGGCCCGGGCGGCGCTCCTGACGGCCGAGGATGCTCTCGACGCCTGGGACTCCTCGGCGGCCGGGGACGGGCTCCTGGTGCCCGCGGCGTGTGTCGTCGCGGCGCTCGAGGACGTGGCCGAGGCGCTCGACGCGCTCGGGGTCGAGGTCCCCGAGGCGATCACGAGCGGCGCGGTCACGATCGCGCGCTTCGCCGGCCCGCTGTGCCCGGCGCCCGCGTTCGCGGCGGTGCCGTCGTGACCCCCGCCGAGATCGCGAAGCTCGCCCTGCAGGGCGCCGGCTACGTCGCGGAGATCATCGCGCGCTACATCGCCGGCGAGGACTCCCGCGAGGTCCGGCGCGTCATCGACATCCTGCCCGGCGACCTTCGGAGCGAGGTGGAGCTCCAGCGCCAGCGCGCGCTCGCCGAGGCCGAGCTCCGGGCCGCGGGGCTCGAGTGACCCCGCGCCTGCGCGCGCGCCCGCTCGAGCGCCTCGCCGACGCCGACCCGGCGTGGGTCGACTCGTCGGGCGGCCGGCGCGGCGTGATGCTGCAGTTCGAGTGCCCGATCCACGAGAGCGACGCCCATGGCGACACCTGCCGGATCGCGGTCCCGCTCGACCCGCCGCTCGACGGCGGCGCGCCGATCGAGCGCGGGTGGCGCCGGAGCGGGGGCGAGGACTTCGACTCCGTCACGCTCGCGCCGTCGATCCGCCGGCTGGGCGAGAGCGACGGGACCGGGTGTCGGTGGCACGGCTTCGTCCGCGGCGGCCGCTTCGAGACCTGCGGGGACTCCCGGTGAGCGCCCGCCCCTCGGTCCGGTGGGTCTGCGACCGCTCCGCGCAGGAGTCGGCGGACCTCGCGCTGCCCGCCGCGCGCCCCGGGGCGCCGATCCCTCCCCCGGAGGTCCCGCCGGACTGGGCGCGGATCAACATCATGCCGATCCTCGACGGGGTCGTGGACCTCTGCCCGGCGTGCCGGTCGGCGCTCGCCCGCTGGTACGGCGAGGCCGAGCTCGCGCAGGGGGCCGCGTGAGGACGCGCGAGCAGGTCGCGGAGGCCGTCGCCCGAGAGATCGGCGCGCGCGGCGCGAAGGCCGTCGAGGACCCGTGGGGCACCGGCCTCGCGGTCGCCGATCGGCTCGGGTTCGACCCAATCGCGAAGCCCGCGCCCGCGCGCGGGGAGTCGTGGCTCTTCGTTCGCCAGGTCGACGACGTCCCGCCGGAGGTCGCGGCCCGCTTCGACGGGGTGATCGTCGCCGCGCGCGTCTACCGCGCGGGCCGGGTGCGGCTCGCCAACCAGGACGCCTCGTGGTTCGCCGCGGTGCGCGCAGCCAGGGTGCGGGTCGCGGTCTTCGACTGGATGCTCCCGCCCGGGACCTGGGCGCAGGGCCTCGCGGCGTCGGTCGCGTGGGCGAAGTCGGTCGGCGCCGAGGCCTACTGCCTGAACGTCGAGCCGCGCCCCGCGACGTACCCCCACGGCCGGTGGGAGGGGCAGCACGACGAGGCCGCGCTGTACGCGTCGACCGCGCGGGATCTCTGCGACCGGCGCGGGCTGCAGCTGTGGATCACGAGCTGGGCGAAGCCGTCGCAGCGGAAGACGTTCCCGATCCGCGAGTTCGTCCGCCCCGCGCACGTCTGCATCCCGCAGCCCTACGAGGTCCACCACCCCGGCGGCTCGGCCTACGTCGAGGCGGTGATCGCGGAGTGGCGGGGGTACGGGGCGAAGGAGGTCTGGATCGGGCGCGGCGCCCACGAGATCGACCGGTCCGACAACGACGCGTGGCGGACGCCGGCGGAGATCGCGGCGCACCGGAGGAGCACGCCGGCGGGGGCGACCGAGGTGTGGTGGCCCCCCGCGGGTAGCCTCGCGCGCCGGCCGGCGGTCGTCGCGGCGATGGTGAGCTAGGGCAACGGAGGAGGCTGGGGAGGAGCCAGGATCTGTTCGATCTCGGCCCACCCGCCGCTCCTGATGAGCCCTTCGACCGCTCTCACTGCTCGCGTGGCGTCGGCGAGGGCGCGTCCAGGCGGCTCGTCCTGCGAGAACACTCGGACGTGGACCTTGTGCCCGTCGGAGTCCTCGGTCCAGACCGTCCAGGTTCTGCGCTCCGGGTATGTGCCCCCCACTGGTCTGCCGGCCTTCCGCACCCTGATTGCTGCTTCCCCTCGCGGGTCGTGCGTGGCGGTCGTGTCGTCAGGCATCCGTGCATGCTACCCGATCAGTCGGGATGCCGTCGTCGGCGACGGCCGGGCAATCCCGCGGGCGTGGTACCTGGCCGGGGGCGCGGCTGCCGAAGACCGCCGCGCGTCACCGCATCGCCTGTTCCAAGGTTTGCAGCAGACCGGGGGGGGCGGACGGTACGGCGTCGAGATCCATGAGGTGTTGGTAGTCGACAGCAACAACTCTGCCGTTAGACATGCCCAGGCCCCACCAACGCGCGACTATGGCGTGGGGCGCGCTCGTGCCGGGAATCGATGCGAACTCCCGCTGAAGGAGTGGCTCGAGATCGATCGTTCGAATCTCGCAGAGATGCTTGAGCGGAACCACGGCCAAGAACGTCACCACGTTCAGGCCGAGGACCCCGTCCTCGGAGCTTCGGCGTCGCAGGGCCGGGGCTGCCTCCGCCACAGTACTGGCGAGTTGCCGTCCGAACCACAGGCCGTCGCGTTCCGGGTTCCAGCTTGCGGCGAACGTCTTCATCTTCGCCTCGAAGCGCACGCGCCCCCCTTGATGGGTCGCCCACTCAACATCGAGCCCGGGCGATCCCGCTCCGAAGACCGTGAGGCCCTGCCCGCCTGCGAGAGCACATCTGGCCGCCGTGTAGAGTGTGCCGAAGCTCCGAGGCTGCGGTAGGAACGTGTCTGAGCCGGTTTGGTCCGGCGCTAGAAGCTCGTCCTTGACGAAGCTGGCGTGGATGTCGGGCTGTCCGATACCTGAACTTCCGCAAATGGCCCGGACAGACCACGCGGCTACTCGGCCGAGGTAGAGGTCGACCATCGTAGGGAACGGGTGAGGCACCGGGGCGGCCGGGTCGATGGTGCCATCGCGGATTCCCCGGCGCCTCACTGCCTCGCTCCGCTGCGCCGCGATCCAGCGGGCAAGCGGTGATGCAGGGCGGAGCTTGCTTGGCGCGTGGTGCTCGGCGAACCACTCCAGCACGTCAGCGTCTTCATCCCACTCAGCGGGAGGCACGCTTTCGGACATGATGGGCATCTGCTCAGTCGAGGGTGGAGCCGCCCAACGAAAGCTCACGCCGCCCCCGGTCGTTGCAGCGTCCCCGGCGCATAGACCACCCGCGGCGCGGTCTCCGTCCCGATCACGCGGCGCACCTCCTTCGGCGCGTGCATGCCCGGGTTGACCTCGCCGGTGACCTCGAAGCCGTCAGCGGCCGCGAGGCTGAGCGCCTCATCCTCGGTCCCGGCGACGACCCACACGGTCGCCTGCTCGTCCCCGCCGGCGCGGTAGACCTGCACGCCCCAGAGGGCGAGGCCGTCGGGGCGCACGACCTTCCAAGCCTCCGAGGCGACGTCGGCCTGGTTCAGCTTCTCGAGGACCTGGTAGCGCCCCTCGATAGAGAACGGCCCCCACTCGAAGCGGTTCTCCGTCTCTGCCGGCGCGAGGCGGAAGACGCGGTGCGTGCGCTTGCCGGTCATCGACACGGTCGCGCGCTCGAAGCGCAGGACCTCGCCCGGGAGCACGAATCCGCCGCCTTCGAGGCTCTCCTTCGCGCCCAGCTCCATCGGCGTGCCGAGGACCTTCACCCGAAACGAGAACCCCGGCGCGTTGCCCATGCGCACCCGGAGCGCCGGCTCGGCCGACGGACCGCGTCGCGTCACGCGGTCGCGGTAGCTCGCGACGGACGCCGGGTTGATCGAGTGTGCGCCGCGCACCTTCGTCGCCTCGAGGTCGCCGCGCGCGATGGCCTGCCGGACCGCGGACGCGCTCATCTCGAGCTGCCGCGCGGCATCAGCGACCGACACGCCCTCGCGCGGCGGCGTGGGCGAGCTCGCGGCCGCGCCCTCCATCTGGAGCCGCTTCGCGTAGAGCAGGTCGTGCATGACCTGGTAGACCGGGTCGGCGAAGACCGCCTTCGTGACGGCGCCGCGGCCGGGCATCAGCGTCGCGTCGAGGACCGGGTTGTCCTTGGAGTAGACGAGCTCGACGAGCTCGCTCTCCGAGACACGCGGGTCGTGCGCCGCGTCGCGCACGCGCGCGAGGTAAGCGGCGACGTCGGGTCCCGGCGTCGGGTACTCGATCACCTCGCCGGCGACGGTGGTGTAGCGCTCGGTCGTCTTCGTGTTCTTCGCCATGATGGCCTCGCAGGGGAGAGAGGATTCGCGGGGGCTCGGTCCTCAGCCGAGCCCCCGCCGGGCCTCAGATGATCTCGGCGACCCCCAGGTACCTCGCGGTGATGGCCTCCTGCCGGTAGTGGTGCTTCGCGAAGGCGATGACCTTCGAGAGAGCGTCTCCCTGCTGGATGAGCCCCCCGACGAAGACCACGTAGGGCGCGGTCTCGTCGAGGTAGGTGACCCCACCGTCGACCCAGCCGCCCAGCGCGTGGCCGGGGAGCCGGGTGAAGCCTCCGAAGCTCTCGAGGAGGAGAGCCTCAAAGGCCAGGTGGTGGTCCGCCGAGAAGGCGTCCCCCTCGTTAGAGGCGAGGGGAACGAGGATGGTGACCTCGATCATCATATTCCCTTTTCAAGGAGCCTCCGGGTTCCGCCCGGCCGGGTCGTCGTTGCCTCTGACACCCATACGATAAGTCGCTCCCGGCCCGGCGCAACAGATAATCGACAGTAAATCGAAAGAATCTCCCCGAGCCCCCGTTGAGCCCCCCGGTCGCCGCGTGGCGACCGGGGGGCTCCGTCGTTCCGTCCGAGAATCCCCATCGCTTGTTTGATTTTGTGTTGACGTAATCAAACGGCGACTTAGGTTCAGAGGGTCAGGGAGGAACGAGACGATGACCGCGACCGAGACCGCCAAGACCATCCGCACCACGCTCAAGCGCGAGCACGGCTGGACCTCCCGCCAGGTGAGCGTCCGCGTCCGCGACCTCGGCGTCTCGAGCGCGATCGACGTCACCATCAAGGACGCGGCGGTCGACCCCGCGGCCGTCCGCGCGGTCGCGCTCGCGGAGCACCGCGTCGCCCGCTGCGCGCGGACCGGCGAGATCCTCGGCGGCGGCAACTGCTACGTCGACGTCGCGTGGGCGGCGGGCGTCCTCGATGCGGTGGGCGCCGAGCTCGTCGCGCAGCTCCGCGACCTCGAGGTCGGCGTCGCCACGTGGCGCGGCTGGCGCGTGCGCGCCACGGGCGACGGCTTCTTCGAGGGCTACGCGCCCGGGCGTGCGTTCGACGGCGAGCCCGAGGTCTACTGCTGGGGCGCGGACTTCTGCGTCCGCCAGGTGGTCGAGCGCGCCCTCGCGGGCGAGCCGGCCACGGAGCCCGAGCCCGAGCCGACCGGAACCGACACGCCGGCGGCGGCCGCGGCCGCAGGGCCCGTGGAGACGGCGCACCAGCGCGCACGCCGGGAGCGGGCCGAGCGCCGGGCGGCGCGCCTGAGCGCCACCGCGGAGGCCCAGTTCGCGGCCGCCCGCGCCGAGACCGCGCAGATCCCCCTCGGGCAGCCGATCCTCGTCGGGCATCACTCGGAGCGCCGCCACCGCGCCGCGCTCGAGCGAGCCGACCGGAAGGGGCGCGCCGCCGTCGAGACCGCGCGGGCCGCCGAGCGCGCCCGGGGCGCCGTCGCCCTCGCCGGGCGGTCCATCTCGAGCGACGACCCGGAGGCCCTCGAGGCGCTCTCCGCCAAGCTCGCCGCCCTCGAGGCGAAGCGGGACGCGATCAAGGCGAGCAACCGCGCGCGCCGCGAGGCCGACGGGGAGGGCGTCCCCGCCTACGCGCTCGCCAACCTCGGCGCGAACATCCGGCGCGTCCGCCAGCGGATCGCCGAGCTCGAGGCCGCGGCCGAGCGCGAGAAGGCCCCCGCGATCGAGGGCGACGGCTTCACGATCTCGGAGCACCCCGAGGACAACCGCGTCCGCTTCACGTTCGACGCGCGCCCCGGTCGCGAGGCCTGCCGCGCGATGCGCCGCGCCGGCTTCCGCTTCTCGCGGACGGAGGGCGCGTGGCAGCGCCACCTCAACGCGGCCGGGGTCTACGCCGCGAAGCGCATGGCGCGTGAGCTCTTCGGCGCCGAGCTGGCATGATCGGCGGATGGCCAAGACCAAGACGAAGCGAGGCGGCCGCCGACCGGGGGCGGGGCGGCCGCCGGCGGAGGGCGCCCCGCGCGCGGTGAGCTTCACGCTGCGGTGCCAGGAGGACCAGCGCGACCGGTGGCGCCTCGCGGCCGAGCGCGACGGCGTCGACCTCAGCGAGAAGGTGCGCGAGCTGCTCGACCGGTGGAGCGCGAAGGTGCTGGGGGCGGGGTAGGTGTGCATCTTGACCGCCCCCAGAACAAAGAGTTACTCACGCCAAGGTGTCTCCAGTGCTCCCGCAGTCGCTGTACAAGCTTGACCTCTCGTGGGCTACACAGTCGGACCCCGATGTTATGCGCGGCTTCTTGGAGGACCACGGCATGGAGATCGGCAGCGGCGAGGACGGGTGGGAGAGCAGGGCATTCGTCTTGCCGCACCAGATCGCGGCCGGAGCGCAGTGGGTCGCTATCCACGCGCATTCTGCGGCGGCTTCGGCGCACATTCATCTAGACCTGAACCGGCTGGGAGAGAGCCTCCCCCCCGAAGACGTGGTCGAGGCGAGCCGGGCCTTCGGCGCCTTTCCTGATAAGATACATGAGATGCTCGCGGCGTGGCCGGACGCAACGGTCTCGGATCTTTCGATCACCGCTCTTGTTGAGACGTCCAGGAACGCGCGGTTTCGGATGCCCCAGAAGGTCACCCTCGACGAGTACACCTTCCCAGTGGAGAGCATCACCCTCGACATCAGCGAGCTCACCCCTGGGGGGCGCCTCACGCTCACGGCCCCCCTCAAGCGGGGCCTTCGATTGACGTTCGTCCAGACCCACCTAGATTTTGATGTGACCTCCACGTTGGTCGAGGAGGCTGCGGAGACGGCATGGAACATCGCCCAAAAATTCCTCCGTCCATGATCTGGGGCAAGCCCGACCTCTGTCCGGACCTCTTCGGACAAGGGCATGGCAACGAAGGTGACGGGCCGTATGCCCGTCTGACGCACACTCTCACCTACTTCACCGTCCAGCGAGAGAGATTTCTTCATCGAGCTGAGCCCTCGCCCAGCTGGACTGCACTGCGTGTCCGCGTGCAGGATCTAGAGGCGGAGTGCGCCCGCATCCCACAGCTTGTGGCTCAGCTTCGCGAGCAGGAACAACTCGTCCACGAACTTGTCGGACGTATTGAGATGCTGGAGTCTGCAGTCGATCCGCCGGACAGCGACGAAGACCAGGTTCAGTCGTGGCTCGCAAGTAACTCCGACGTGCTCGAGGAGTACGCTGGCCGAGTCGTAGCGATTCACCCCTCTCGCGGGGTGGTTGCTGCCGGGGACACCGTGCCGGAGGCTGTGGCGGCTGCGCGCGAGGGCAACGTGCTTGACGATGTCGTTATTCATGTTGTCTCCTCTCAGCCGAGTTGCGGCTGAAGAAACCAATCGCCACGCGGCGCTTCCAGGGGCTGCTGCCGGTCCCATGTCCGCAGGTGGAAGTGGCGCTGGGCCACAGCGGCGCCGTGTCCTACCGAGCTACTGCGCTGGTCGACACGGGGGCTTCCCTCACCCTCGCCGACGCATCGATGGCAGAGTCTATCGGCATCGAGGTCGAAGCCGGAGACAAGGTTGCCGTCAGCGGTGTAGACGGCTCTACACAGTACGTGTTCATCCATCGTGCCGACCTGAGACTCCTACACAACGGGAATCCCAAGCTCGTCGTCCCAGGAGCGTACGTGGGTTTCGCTCGGTGGCCCCTGACCCAAACGGTCGTCCTTGGGCAGCGTGATTTCCTCGAGCGCGTCGCACTGGTCCATCGAGCCAGTCCACCGAAGCCCTTCATGATCCTCGAGTTCTAGCACCAGCCCAGCGCCAGCCAGGCTCCGCAGGCGATGCCCCCGAGGAGGGCGAGGGTGAGGACGGCGCCCGCGAGGGCGTGCTCGAGGTGGTGTCGCATGCCCACCTCATCGCCCGCCGCGCGGCGCGGTTGCGTCAGCGCTCGCGAGCAGGAGGAGTTTCACCAAGGACCTGTAGGGCGAGCCGGAGAATCCCCGCTACCGCAGCTGCATCGTCCGTCGGCGGCCGTCTCGGATGCGCTCGAGCCGCTCCCGGCCCCGCCCCGTGAGCCGCATCTCGAAGTGCCGCGGGCCGCGCCGGCGCCGCGCGGTCCACGCAGGGCCCTGCCGGCTGAAGTCGCCCACGCCCTCGACGTCGACCAGGCCCTGCGCGCGGAGCTCACGGACGACCGGCCAGGGGTGCGCGTCGAGGCGGAGGCGGGGGGCGTAGGCGCGGGCCGCGGCGTCGAGGGCCTCGAGGAGGGCGATGGCTTCGTACGAGAGGAGTCGGGACGTCACGCTCCTCACCGACGCGCGGCGGGGTGGGCGACTGACGGTTTCGGCGCGGCGGGGTTGTCCTCACCGGCGGAGGCCCTGCACTCTCGGCCGATGCGCACCGCAACGTGTCTCGCGGTTCTCCTCGCCGGCTGCAGCGGAGTCGCGCGCCGAGCCGACCCCGGCAGGAGCGGGGCGATGGCCACCGTCGACACCGCCGGCGCCGAGGCGCCTCCTCCCGAGGAACTCACGATCACGTTCTTCGACGTCGGCCAGGGCGACTGCACCCTGATCGAGTGCGGCGAGGGATACGAGATCCTCGTGGACTGCGGCAGCAACCGGCGCGGCGCTGGCGACCGCGACCGAGACGATGTCGCCGCGTTTCTCGAGGAACACATTGAGGGCGATCTCGACGTGCTCATCGTCACGCACCCCGACCTCGACCACGTGAGCTATCTCGCGCCAGGAAGCGGGAGGACCCCCGCGCCCTCAGTGGTGGGCGATCGGCATGTGGGGCTCGCGCTGCTCAGTCTCGATGAGGCGGCCTACCGCGAGAGTGCCACCGGCGTGCGGCTGATGAACTGGCTGGCAGGAGCCGCCGCTCCGGGCGCGGTTCGCTTCCTGACGACGGCCGACGCGTCAGCCGAGGATGAGCCGAGCGACCTCTTCGCGTGTGGCGGCGCGAGCATCCACATCCTCGCTGCGAGCGAGCCGTCGGGATCGTCCGACACCTCGATGCAGCGGAACACGCCGTCGATCGTGCTGCGGATCGAGAGCCACCTCGCCCAGCCCTTCACAGCCCTGCTCACGGGTGACGCGACCTGGGAGACGCACCGCGCGATCCTCGAGCGCTACTCCGCGGAGTTCCTCGACGTCGACGTGCTGAAGGTCTCGCACCACGGGTCGCGGACGTCGATCCCCCCGGCGCATCTCCTGCCGATCGACATGCCGAGCGTGGCGGGGCCCCACTGGCCCTGGCTCCGCGCCACCTCGCCCGACTACGCGATCGCGACGTGCGGTCACCGGGGCGGGTACTTCCTCCCGCGCTGCGAGGTCACGCGAGAGGTGGGGAGTGCGAGCTCGCTCGCCTCGGTCGGCTGCCACGCTGTCGAGTGCGGCGCGCCGGCCGAGGGGGACTGCGAGACGATCGGCGGCGAGCTCGACGACGAAGGCGAGTGGTGCGGCTACGCGACCACCCGCGCCGTCTTCACGTCGCAGACCAACGGCGACGTGCGCGTGCGCGTGCGGCCGGAGGGGTGGGTCGTGGACTTCGAGCGCGGCCAGCTCGACGCCGCAGCGTGCGAGTAGGACTGCCTCGGGTTGCACCCCGCCAACAAGTTTGCTTCAACACCCCGCTACGACAGACATGAGCGACGGAACAAACGACGGGCCGAGCAAGGCGGAGGCACAGCGCGACACGCCAACTCTTCACTTGGTGGTGGCCGGCGTCTTCGACCTGCTCCAGAAGATCGTGAGCGGCGTTCTGGATCGTTGGGTCGTGCTTGCCGTGATCGCGGTGGTCCCAGGCTCGTGCTTGTACTACGTCCACATGCTGCCGGAGGCGGAGCGCGGCCCGGTTGGTCGGGACCTTATGGCGGCGTTCACGAGTGGAGCCCTCGACCTCGTTGCCGGCAACCTGTTCTCCTTGGGGGGCTGGGTCCTTGCCGGGCTGGTGGCCATCGGCGCCACGGTGTTCTTTCGCGTCCAGAACAAGCGCATCCAGGACCAAGGCGCCGAGTTGTCGAAGCATCGAAGCGAGGCGGACCCTCAGCGGTTGTCATCGCGCAACCCTGAGGCCCTTGAGGACTACCGAGTGAGAGTTCTCGAACGCAGCGCCGTTGACACGGAGGCGGGTGAGCCCTCAAAAAAGAGCAGGCGAAGGCGTTCTAGGCGGAAGGAGGAAGTGTCAGATGATTGAGATCGTTGCGGTTTCGGGCGCGGCCTTCATCGCTTGGTACATCCTCTACTTCCTCATCCCGTGGATGGCGAAGCGGGCGACCGTGTATGGCCTGCACGGGCTGCGGGACCGCATGCACGTTCTCCTGCTCAAGCTGCCTGCCTTGCGCGAGTCCGAGCTCTACCGAGACATGGACTACCTGCTCGCTCAGGATGTGCGGTACGCCCGGGAGGTCGCCTACACGGACTTCGCCAAGCGGCTCGTGTCGCGTCTCGGGCGTGCGCCCGAGACGCGACACGATCTCCCGTACGAGAAGGACATCACGGAACTCAACCAGACCGCGTCGGGCCGTGAGGCCCAGCAGGAGCTGTTCAGCATCTTCGATGCCGTGACGAGCTGGAACCTGATCAGGCTCCTATTTGGCCACCCGTTCGTTCTCGCGCTGAGCGTGCCGGCGGTGCTCATCACGTTCTTCGTGGCCACGTACCGAACGCTGATGCCGTCAGTGCCGGACCAGGCCAAGCTCGCCACCGCGGTCAGGCAGGAGGCGTTTCAGGATCGTCGAGGGAGCGGTCTCCGGATCGCCGCCTGAGCGGCAAAGTCGTTTCGCCGCGCTCCTGCGTGTCTCTCTCTCGACCAGGAGGGCTCGCAGTCGACGCCTCCAGCGCCTCGACCCGCGCGCAGAGCCTGCGCACGACCTCGAGCGCCTCCTCGCCCGGCGTGGGCCCCGGGTACAGGGGCAGCCCCGGCGTCCGCTCGCGGCGCGCCTCGTGCTCGGCGCGGACCTCGGCGAGCAGGCGATCGAAGAGGTCAAGCATGGTCGACACTCCCTGTCGGGCGCGCCGGCCAGGGCCGGAGCAGCGCGACGAGTGCGTGAACCCACGTCGCCTCGACAGCCTCACGGTGCAGCGGCGCGCCGAGAATGACGAGGTCGGCTCGGCCCTTCGCGGCGCCGTTGGTGACGCGCAGCCGCTCCCACCCGGCGCACAGGAAGCACCAGCCCGGGTTGTCGCCGGGGCGGCCGGTCCTCGCCGGGTCGACCTCCGTCGTCAGACGCACCGGCGGCGCCGCGCCGTAGTGCGCGCGCCAGTAGACCACGGTGCGTGCTGTCGCCTCGCGGATCAGGTCGCTGGAGAGCGCCGGGCTCTCGTTGCGGAAGATCGAGCAGCGCCAGGTGAGACGATCGGAGCCGGGCTCGCGGCTCTCGATCGCGCCCCAGACCGCGCGGCCGCAGTCGGTGAGGAGCACGAGGACCCGGCCGGACGCCATGAAGTCGGCGGCGCCCGGCGTCTGTCGCGAGTAGTGCCGGTCGGCGAGCGCCCGCGCCCGCGGGTCCTGGCGCTGGACGCGGTGCCATGCGCCGTCGATCCGCCACGGCATCGGCACCTGCTGTGCCTGCGCGGTCACGTCGAGATCCCCGTTCGCCGCAGCTCGCGCAGTTCGGCGAGGGCCTCGCGCCGCCGGGCGTAGGCGTCGGGCACCGCCATCGACGGCGGCACGCTCCGGGCGCACCGCGTGAAGCGCCAGTAGGCCGCGTCGATCTCGTCCTCGGCCGCGCGGACGATGCCGCGGAGCTCGCGCTCGCGCGGGGTCATGTTGCCGACCTCGCGCCCGGCGCGATCAGCGGCACCTGCACCTCGCGGCACCGCTCCCGCGCCATCGCGGCGTACTCGGGGTTGATCTCGATCCCGACCGCGCGGCGTCCGAGCTCGAGCGCGACTCGAAGCGCTGTCCCGCTTCCAGCGAACGGGTCGAGAACGACGCCGTCTGGCGGCGCACCCGCGAGGATGCACGGCTCGACGAGCGAGGGCGGGAACGTCGCGAAGTGCGCCCCAGCGAACGGCGTCTGTGGCACGCGCCAGACCGAGCGCTTGTTCCGCGTGCCGCTCCCGCGATCCCACGAACTCGGCTCTGCGATCGCGGCGGCGTCGAAGTAGTAGCGAGGGGACTGGGTCAGCAGGAAGAGGTACTCGTGCGCGCGAGTCGGTCGGTCGCGGACCGACTCAGGCATCGGAGACGGCTTCGCCCAGATGATGTCGGAGCGGAGGTACCAGCCCGCCGCCTGAAGAGCGAAGGCGACACGCCACGGGATCCCGACCAGGTCCTTCGGTTTCAAGCCCGGCGCCGAGCGATGCGCACGGCCGGGGGTTGCGAGCCACGCCGCGCGGGCCGCCTTCTGATTTCTCTGCGACGTGATCGAGCTCGACCCGATCCCGCCGTTGCGTCCGCCGATGTACGTGTCGCCGAGGTTGAGCCAGAGCGTCCCGTCCGGCCTCAACACGCGGGCCACCGCGTCGAACACGTCGACGAGCGCGGCGACGTACTCTTCGGGCGTCGGCTCCAACCCAATCTGGCCGTCGGCGCCGTAGTCGCGCAGGCCCCAGTACGGCGGGCTGGTCACAACGGTCTGAGCGCTCCCGTCCGCGAGCTCGGCGAGCTGCTCGCGCACGTCGCCCACGAGAAGGCGAAGCCGTCTCACCGGCGCCCCCGATCCTCGGCCCCCGCGTCGCGCTCGAGCGCATCCGCGAGCCGCTTCGTCAGCCGCTCGACCGCCGCGGCGGCGCGGTCCTCGCCCGACCTGCGGAGCCGCGCGGCCGCGGCCTCGAGATGGTGGCGCGCGGCCACCATCTGCCGCGGGACGTCGGATCTGCTGGGCTCTTGGGGTCCGACTTCAGTCGGGCCGATGCGCGTAAGTGCGCGAGAAGACTCGGGGCGGCCTAGACGGCTGCCTGTTCGACTCCCGCCGCCTCCATCGTTCGCTGCGCTCACGATGGGCTCGCGCCCTTCGGCGCGAGCGCTCGCTTTGCTCGCGGCGGCGTCGTCGGCTCCATCCAAATCCTCCGGCTCCGTGGACTGCGTCCACTTCGCTCGGATGATTTGCATGTCGTGCGA
>JAUHXR010000272.1 GCA_030426845.1 Polyangia bacterium
ACCTCTACAGCTCACGCCACTCTGCCAACGCGATCCTGATCGACATGTCGGGCCGCGAGGTCCACCGCTGGAGCGCGACCGGTCACGGCGACGACCCGCCCAAGCCCTGGATGCACATCGAGCCGCTCCCCGGCGGAGACCTGCTCGTGATCACGAAGGCCCACGCGGTCAGCCGCGTCGACTGGGACTCGGAGGTGGTCTGGCAGGCCGCGATCCCTGCCCACCACGACCTCGCGGTCCGCCCGGACGGCGGCGTCCTCGCGCTGATCCGCTGGGCCGACACGATCGACTTCGAGGGCACGCGCCTGCCGATCCTCGCGGACGGCATCGCGTTCCTCTCGCCCGATGGCGAGGTCGAGCGCCGCGCCCACCTCGTCCCGGTGCTCGAGGACGAGATCTCGAGCGGTCGCCTGGGCCGTATCCGCGCGCGCCTCGAGGAGTCGGGCCCGGCCGGGATCGTGCGCGGCGGTGGGCTCGGCGACGTGCTCCACACCAACTCGATCGAGATCCTCCCGCGCGACATCGAGGGCGTCGCGCCGGCCGGCTCGCTGCTGCTGTCGTTCCGAGCCCTCGACCGCGTGATGATCGTGGACGCCGAGGTCGAGCGGATCCTCTGGCGCTCGCCCAGCGGGCTGACCCAGGGCCAGCACGACGCGACGATCCTCGACAACGACCATTTCCTCATCTTCGACAACGGGTCCCGCCGAGGCGCGAGCCGCGTGATCGAGCTCGACCCGGTGAGCGGCGAGGTGGTCTGGCAGTGGGGCGAGGAGCTCTACACCCAGCTCCGCGGCGGCGCGCAGCGGCTCGCCAGCGGCAACGTCCTGCTCACCGAGTCGGACTCCGGGCGCGCGCTCGAGGTCACCCCGTCGGGGGAGATCGTGTGGGAGTTCCACAACCCCGAGGTCCGCGGCGAGGGCGAGCGCGCCGAGCGCGGCGTGATCTACCGCCTCAACCGGTTCGACGCGGCGCTCTTCGGCCGGCACGACTGACCGCCGCGCTGACGGCCGGGCGCGTCGCGCGCTGCTACCTTGGTCGCGTGCGTCGCCCCGCCCCGTCGCTCGTGTTCACCCTCGGCAGCGTTCTGCTGGTCGGCGCGGTGCTCGTGGGCGCGGTGCTCCTGGACGCGGCGCTCGCCCCGCCGACACGCGCGCAGGAGGAGCGGGCGGAGGGAGGCTCGTGGCGCCTCCACGCCGTGGAGTTCGCGCGCTCCGAAGGCGTGCCCGCGCGGCGGCTCCTCGACGGCGCGGACGCCGAGCCGATGGGCATGAGCTGGTACTTCTTCGTCGCGCGCCGCGCCCGCGTCGACGGCTCTGAACGGGTCGTGCTGGTGGACGTGGGCACAGACCGACTCGCCGAGCCCCGCGGCCGAGGCGAGCGGCGGAGCTGGCACGTGCGCCGCGCCGTGCCCGTGCTCGAGGCGCTCGCGCGCCTGGGGCTCGGCGCCGAGGACGTGACCGACGTCGTGCTCACCCACCACCACTGGGATCACGTGGGCGCGCTCGCGCGCTACCCGGACGCCACCGTGCACGCCCACCCCGCCGAGTGGGCCCGCGTCCCCGACGCGCTGCGGCGACCGGTGGAGCGCGCGGGCCGCGCGAGCCTGCGCCGCGCCGGCGGAGCGCTGTGGCCCGGCTTCGCGGTCCGCAACTCGGGCGCCCACACCGCGCACCAGCGCATGGTCCGGGTGGAGTGCGCCGACGGGCCCGTGATCGTCGCGTCGGACGCGGCGTACCTCTACCGCAACCTGGAGGAGCACCGCGCGGTCGCGGTGGCCACGAGCGCGGCCGCGAACCTCCGGGCGCTCGATCGCGCGGTCGCCGACGTAGGCGCCGATCGGGTGATCCCCGGTCACGATCCGGCGGTGTTCACCCGCTACCGCTCCGAGCTCGAGGGCGTCGCCGCGATCTGCCCGTAGGCGGTGCGCGGCGCGCTACTTGGCCGGCGCCTGCTTCTCGACCGCCCACGCGTCGCGGTGGCGCGCGGTCGGCAGGTGCGAGTCCCAGCAGTCCACCGAGCAGAAGTACAGCGCGGTGCGCTTGCGGTTGCAGGTCGACACGTTGCACGCGTAGTAGGTCGCGCCGAACGCGATCGGCTTGCGACACGCGCTGCACACCTTCCAGGCTCCCTCGCTCATTGGCGCCTCGTCATCATCGGAGCACTGTCGGCGAGGACGGCCTGGCGATCAACGGCCACGCGCGGAGACGGCGCGAAGGCGGGCCGCCGACGGGATCCGCGCCGCGCGGGTGGCCTGCTGCGTGAGGCAACCGCCGAAGCCCGAGCTGGAGCCCGCGCCACTCCTCGACTCGTCATGACGCGTCGAGCAGTGGCGCGGCGTCCAGCGACGTCGCAGACCGACGAGGGCCGCTGTCAGATCGCGGGCGGTCATGAAGGCCCGCGTCGCGCCCCTCGGAAACGAGCACCGTGACGGAGCGCCTCCGGCGCTATCTGAGCGGGGTCGGGCGCTCGTCGACCTGCGCGACGCCCGAGGCGACCGGGCGCGGCGTGTGGGTCACGCCCTCGAGGCGCCGCGGGTCGTGGCTCGAGCCGCTCGCCATCGCGATCGTCCAGCGCACGGGCCGGTCGCGGCCGAGCAGGCGCAGCTCGACCACGCGCTCGCCGCCGCCCGGCGCGGGGACGCGATCGTCGCGCACCTCCCGCCAGAGCGGGTGCCCCATGTGCCGGCCGAGCTCGCGCTCGAGCGCCCGCGCCTCGTCGCCCTCTCGCCAGGCCCGCACCACGAGGCGCCGGAAGATGTCGCCGGTGGGGACGGCGTGGCCGGCGCCGGTCGCGCGCAGGGTGAAGCGGACGACGGTGTCGAGGCCCTCGCGCTCGGCCTGCACGACCACGTCGAGCGCCGACGCCAGCATCGCGGGGTCGTGCCCGCCGGGGAACGCGTGGTCGCCGTCGGGCATGTGGCAGGTCTGGCAGGCGCCCCCGATCTCGCCTGCGGCGCGCCACTCGCGCACGGTGTCTTGCAGGCCGACCCCCGGCGCGTGGGGGAAGTCGACCTGGTGGCAGCCCTCGCAGGCCGCGACGGTGCGCAAGGTGGCATCGGCGCGGCTCGGGTGCGGCGCCTCGCCGCTCACCGCGGTGGCGCGCACGACGGAGTCGACGAGGTGACACGCCTCGCAGCTCACCCCGCGCGCCGCGGCCTCCGGGTCCTCGTCGGGGTCGGTCGCCCGCGGCGCGTGGCACGGCACGCAGAACGGGTCGTGGCGCGGGCCCCACTCCGCCTGGAAGAGCGCGCCCGTCCAGGCGCGGGCGTGGGCGGAGCGCAGCCAGGCGTCGCGCTGGGCCGCGTGGCAGTCCCCACAGCCCCGCGCGTGCCAAGGCGGCTCGACGGTCTCGACCGCCTCGACGAGGCCCGCTTCGGGCGCTGGGGCCGCGGACGGCGCGGCGCAGCCCGCCACGAGGCTTGCGAGGCAGATCCTCGTCCAGAGCGACCCTGCGCCGGCGCCCCTCACCCCGTCACTCGGCCTCGCCCGAGCGCACGAGGCGGCGACCGTTCCAGACGAAGCTCCCGGTGTACTGGAGCCGGAAGGGCGCGAAGGCGTCGTCGACCGTGGCCGCGAGCTCCACCGGAGGGAGCCGGCCCCACACCTCGGTGACCTCGCTGTCCTCGGCGTCGAGCGTCAGGTCGAGCACGGGCGCGCTCGAGCCCGGGCGGTACGCGAGGTAGGCGCGCGCGGCGCCGCGGTTGACCCCGAGGACGACCAGGGTGAGGCCCCCGCTCGCCTCGGTGGTCGTCGTGCGCAGATCGAAGAGGTAGCCGCGGCTCGTCACGTCCAGCCGCCGCTCGCCCGTGGGCTGACAGGCCTCGTCGAGCGCCTGGATCCGCGTCACGACGCGGTCGCCGGAGCGGGCGGCGAAGAGCGCCGCGTCGACCTCGCCCCCCTCGTCGCGGAGCCGGATCGACGACAGCGTGAACGTGGCCGCCGCCTCCTCGTCGAGCCCCTCGAGGAACGGCGCCACCGGCGGCTCGCATCCTTCGACCGGCGCGAGGTGCGCGGGCGGGAGCCAGCCCCCGCGGTTCGCCGACGCGACCACGTGCACGGCCGCCTCACCGAAGCCCTCCTCGGGCGCGAGCGCGGTGACGAAGGTGTGGGCGGGCACCCGCCGGAGCTCTGCGCCGTGCTCGCTCGCCCGCAGCACCGCCGACTCCGTCGTCCGCGCGCGCACCAGCCGGCGCAGCTCCCCCGACGCCACGCGCCTCGGGGTGACGTGGAGGGCCTCGGCGATCGCGTGGGCCCGCGGCCAGCCGAGCGCGCGGGGCACCACGAGCTGCGCGACCTCCGCGCCGAGCGAGGCGACGCGCACGTCGGCCGCGACCTCGGCCGGGAGGGCGGAGAAGCCGGCCGCGAGCTCCGCCTCCGGCAGGGCGGGCCCGACGGCCCAGCCCGCGCTGTCCTCCGCCGAGGGCGGCGGCTCCCGATCGACGCGCTCGAAGATCCACGCGAGCGGCCCGGTCGGGGCGAGCTGCTCACGGATCGTCGACCACGGCCGCGACACCACCAGCTCGTGGCCGAGCAACAGATCGATCCCGTCCTCGACGAGCACCCCGCGGGCCTCCCCCATGAGCTGGTTGCAGCGCGCAGGGGCCTCGCGGACGTCGCCGGGCTCGCCGCCGACGTAGCGCGCGCGCGAGACGCAGTGGGGCCGATCGATGAGGTCGGGGAAGCCCACGCCGTCCTTGAGGATGGCCGACAGATCGAAGGGCCGGACCTCCTGCCCGTCGATCACGAAGTGGTAGGCGCTCACCCCGCGCGCGAAGATCAGGTCCCCGCTCCGGTGGCGGTCCATCGGGCGGCACAAGACGGAGACCACGCGCGCGGTGGCGTGCCGGATGTGGCAACCCCCGTAGTCGTCGTCGACCGCCTCTCCGTTGTCGCTGACGAGGCTCCCCTCGGCGTAGCCGATCGCGGTCAGGAGCGCGTTCATCCGGCGCTGGACGACCGGATCGTCGTGCCGGATCTCGTCCCAGGAGGCCCCGCGCGAGTGCGCCCGGTGCAGGCGGAGCTGGGGCAGCGAGGGCGCGCGACCGTCCGGCAGCGTGTAGGTGACGCGCTCCGCCGCCTGCGGCTCCGGCTCCGGCGGCACCTCCGGCGTGTCCGCCTCCTCCGGATCGTCCGGCTCGTCCGGCGGCGACTCCGAGGGCTCGTCGGCCTCGGCGATCTCGGCCGTCGTCTCCTCGTCCTCCCGCCCTCCACATCCTGCAAGGGTCACTGTCGCCATGACGGCGCAGGACAGGAGCACGCCCAGCGTCTTGAGTCGTCGCATCGTGCGCGCGAGTCTACCGCGGCCCTCGCGTCCGAGGCCGATGGGCGGGACATCTCCGCGGGACATCTCCGTGTCGACGTGGCGCGCGGCTGGCCTATCCTCCGCCGCATGTCCCGCATCACGCTCCTCCTCCTCGCGCTCTTCGTCAGCTCCGCGCTCGCGGCCTGCGGCGGAGGCGACGCGGCCCCCGAGACCGAGCCCGCCGACACGACCGGCGACACCGCTGGCGATGAGGCCACGGCCGGGGGCCCGACCGAGGCCCCCACCCTCGCGCTCCCCAACCAGCGCGAGCTCGAGGGCGGCCTCGTCACCGGAGGCCAGCCGACCGAATCCGATCTGCGCGCGGCGGCCGCGGCGGGCTACGCGATGGTGATCACCCTGCGCGCCCCGAGCGAGCCGGGCTTCGAGGCGGAGCGCGCGCTCGCCGAGGAGCTCGGGCTGCGCTTCGAGAACGTCCCGGTCGCCGGCGCGGACGGGATCGCGCCGGCCAACGCGGCCGCGGTCGACGCGCTCCTCGCGGAGGCCGACGGGCCGGTCGTCTTGCACTGCGGCACCGGCAACCGGGTGGGCGCGATCCTCGCGCTGCGCGCCTTCGTCGCCGGCGCCGACCTCGAGAGCGCGCTGGCCGTCGGACGCGACGCGGGCCTCACGAGCCTCGAGGACCCGACCCGCGCCCGGATGCAGGAGCTCTGCGAGACGACCGACCGCGAGTGCTGAGCCGGGCTCCGCGGTGCCTCAGGGCTCCGCGGCGTGTCTGTCTCAGCGCGCGATGACTCCGTGCGCGGTGTCTCAGTGCGCGGTGTCTCAGCGCGCGGCGACTCCGTGCGCGGTGTCTCTGTGCGCGGTGCCTCAGGGCTGGGCGGTGAAGCGGATCGGCACGGGGATCCGCGCGCCGCTCGCCGACCGCGGGAAGCGCCAGCGGAGCGCGACGCGGCGCAGGCACTCGCCCATGCCGCCGAAGTCGCGGCCGTCGACCCGCACCCCGAGGACGGTGCCCTCCGGCGCGACGTCGACGATCACGCGCATCTGCGCGTCCCGCACCGAGCCCGTGCGGCGGACCGCGGTCGTGTAGCACTGGCGCATGCGGTTCTGCTGATGCCGCAGGACGGCTTGCACCGCGCTGGGCTCGAGCTCGCCCGCCGCGGGGGGAGCCGGCGCGGCGCCGAGGTCCGGGTCGGCGACGTCCGGGGCGCGTCGCGCGCGCGCCCGCCGGCGCCTCGGCTGGCGGGAGGCCTCGAAGTGCACCGGCTCGAGCTCGGGTCCGACCGCGGCCACCGACGCGGAGTCGACCGGCGCCTCGTCGGAGGCGGCCTCATCGGCCAGCGGCGCGTCCTCGGGCTGCCCTGGCGCGGACGGCTCGTGGCTCACGTCGGAGGTCACCGCGCCTCGGGCCTCGACCGCGCCCTCCTCGCGTGGCGCAGGCTCGGCGATCACCGGCGCGGCCGCGGCCGGCGCCTCCGGGTCACGGAGCCACGCGGCGACCCGGGGCGCGAGGACCATCGCCACCGTCACCCCGAGCGCGATCGCCCCGCTCGCGGCGAGGATCGGCCCGAGCCTGCGGTTCGCGGGCGGCAGCGGGGGCGTCGAGTCGGTGGGCTCCGCGATCACCGGCGGCTCGACCACCGGCGCGTCCGGCGACCATCGGAGGGTGGGGCGCTCGCTCAGCCCCGCCTCACGCGGCTCGTCCATGCCCTGGCCAAACGGCGTGTCGCGGATCGAACTTGAGGCCAGATCGAGCTTTCGGACCGCGGCAGTCCGTATCCTGGGACGATCACGGCGCGGGCGGGGCGATGGCCGCCGATCGCTCCTCAGGAGCTTTCGCCGGGCGTTTTCGCCCATCCAACGCTCCTCAGGAGCTTTCGCCGGGCGTTTTCGCCCATCCAACCCTCCTCAGGACCTCTCGCCAGGCGTTTTCGCCCATCCAACGCTCCTCAGGAGCTCTCGTCGGGCGTTCTCGCCCAACCCACGCTCCTCGGGAGCGATCGCGACCTGACCGCGGTCCGAAACGCTCCTCGAGAGCGATCGGTCGGCGACGCGGGGCGTCCGGCCCAGGGCTCGGCGCGATTCCAGCGCGTAGACGGCCCTCCACCGCTCCTCGGCTGCGTTTCTCGGGCTCCCGCCGGGGCGGCGCGCGCGTCCGGGCCGAGATGGGTATCCTCCGGCCGTGCGTCGACTCGCGCCGCTCCTCTGCTTCCTCCTCGCGCCCGCGGCCGCGCGGGCCGACGCGATCATGCCGTTCGAGGGCGACTGCCCTCCCGGGAGCGACAAGCGGATCGTCAACCACGCCCAGGCCTGCGTCCCGCGCGCCTGCGTGGACGACGACGCCTGCGGCAGGGGCGCGGAGTGCGTGACCCTCTGCGTCTGCCGCGGCGAGCGCGAGGTGCGGATCGACGGCCGGGTCGTCTACCCCGAGCCGCGCATGATCGAGATGGAGGTCGGCCTCTGCCAGGCCGACGGCACCTGCGGCGAGGACACTCCGACCGAGCGCCGCCAGTGCGAGCCGGACGAGGCGACCCCCGCGTTCGATCCCGCCACCCACCGCTGGACCGAGCGGCCGCACCCGACGGCCGGCTGCTCGGGCTGCGCGATCCCCCGCTCGAGCGGCCCGCGAGGGCCGGGCCTCGGTGGCCTCGCGCTCGTGGGGCTCGGGCTCCTCGCGGCGCGATCCCGGCGCCGGCGCGCTCGAAACCCTGGCCGCGCGGGCGAGCACGGCGCGGGCGAGCACGGCGCTGGCGAGCACGGCGCGGGCGAGCACGGCGCTGGCGAGCACGGCGCTGGCGAGCAGAGGCGCGCGATGTCACGTTCCGGGGCCCCTCGAGGCACCCCTCCACGAACGCCGTGCCGCGACCGAGACATCGCCCCTTGCCGGTGAGCCACGCCGATGGCTGACGCGACGCTCCCGCGGGCGCCCGGGCTCGGGCGGCGCGCGCTCCGGATCGGGCGGCGGGTCGCTGACTACTTCCCGCTCACGCCCCTCGGGGTCGCGGTGTCGCTCGGCGCGGGCGCGGCGCTCCGCTGGATCGCCTACGAGGACCTCGACCTCGTCTGGCTGGTCGTCGGCTTCGCGATCCTCGGCCTGGTCGCCGCCTCCCTCCTCAGCGTGCTGATCGGAGCGGCCTGGGTGAAGTGGGCGACCCGCGCCCCGAGCCACGTGGTCGAGCGGCAGAGCCTCGTGACCGGCCGCGCGCTCCCGAGCGGCTTCGCCTGCCCGACCCTCTTCTGGATGCCGCTCGTCCAGATCGACTGGACCTGGGAACGCCCCGACGCGGTCGATGTCTCGATCGACGTGGTCCGGCGGCGGATGCTCGAGAAGATCACGCTCAAGCGGCGCGGCCACGTCCGAGGCGTGCGCCGCCGCGTGGTGATCCAGGACGCGTTCGGCCTCGCGCGCGTCGCGGTCCGCCAGGACGACCCGATGGAGCTGACCGTCCTGCCCCACCCCGGCCGGCTCGGCGAGACGCCGATGCTGGTCTCGCTCGCGGGCGGCGACGAGCGGCCGCACCCGATGGGGATCGACGACGGCGACCGGGTGGAGCTCCGCCGCTACGCGCCCGGCGACCCGGCGCGGTTCATCCACTGGAAGGTGTTCGGCCGCACCCGCCGCCTGATGGTGCGCATGCCCGAGCGCGCGCTCTCGCCGGCGCGCCGCACCGTCTGCTACCAGGTCGCGGGCCCGGGCGACGAGGCGAGCGCGGCCGCGGCCCGGGTCGCGATCGAGCGCGGCGCGTTCGGCGACGACTGGCGCTTCGGGGCCGACGGCACCGCAGGCGAGACCGATCGCGTCGACGAGGCGGTCGAGCGGATCGTGAGCTCGGTCGACTTCGCGCCGGACGGCGGCAAGGGCCTGCAAGGCTTCTTGCAGCGCGCCGAGCGCACCGGCCCTGCGAGCGCGGTGCTCTTCGTCCCGCCGCGGCCGGGGCCCTGGCTGGCCCGCGTCCTCCCGCTCGCCCGGGCGCGCGCGCCGCGGACCCGCTTCGTGGTGGCGACCGACGGCGTCGATCCCGCGCCGCCGACCCCGCTCTGGCGGCGGCTGCTCACGCTGCCCGCGCCGCGCGAGGGCACGCCGAGCGCGGAGCTCGACGAGGTGCTCAGGAGCCTCGCGAGCACCCGCGCCGAGGTGATCGTGCTCGACCGCACGACGGGCAAGCGGCTCGGCGCGCGCCACCGCGCGGCCATGAGGAAGGCAGACCGTAAGGCGGAGCGTAAGAAGGAAGCGCAGCGGGGTCGATCGAAGGGGCAGGCCGCGTGAGCCAGGCCGCTCGCCCGAACGCCCCCGAGGGCCCGCTCGGCCGCCCCGAGCCGTGGACCTCGACGCTGCTCCGCGTCCTCGTCCACGCGATCACCGCCGCGGTCATCGCCTGGCCGCTCACCACCCCGCCCGCGGTCGCGGCCGCGACGCTCGGCGCGGCCACCGGCTCGCTCCTCGCGCGCTTCGTGGCTCGCAGCCCGCTGCGCGTCTTCACGATCGTCGCGCTCGGCGTCGCGGGCCTCCTCGGGGTCCTCGCGGTGCGCTTCCTCGTGGTGGATCTGTCGACGATCCCGGCCTCGCTCGGCCCGGCCAACGCGCTCCTCGCGGGCGACGCGCTCGTGTTCGGCGGCGGCGGCCTCGTCGTCTCCACCGTGCTGCGGGCGCTCTCGGCGCGGCGCCCGGCGCTGACCATCCTCGAGGCCGGCCTCGCCGCGGGCGGCTTCGCGACCCTCCTCGTCGCCCACCGCCACGGCGCGATCCATCGGCCCTACGAGATCGCCGACCCGCTGATCGCGCGCGGCGACGACCCGACGGCCGCCATCCTGATCATCGGCGCGGTCGGCGCGGCGACGATCGCGCTCCTGCTCCTCAGCGAGCGGAGCCTCCTGCGTTCGGCGTTCCACCTCGGGGTGCTCGCCGTCCTGCTCCTCGTGATCCTCTACACGACGGCGATGAACGGGACGCCCAACCCGCCGAGCGCGTCGAGCGGCGCGCTCGGGCTGCAAGACGACGACTCGGAGCAGCGCGAGGGCCAGGGCCAGGGGGGCGGCGCGAACGGGCGGCGCAGCTCGGACGACCTCGACTTCCTCGACGAGTACCCGAGCGGCGGCAGCTCGCCCGACGCGGTGGTCATCTTCCACGACGACTACTCGCCGCCGAGCGGCTACTACTACTTCCGCCAGAACGCCTTCAGCCAGTTCAACGGCCGCAAGCTCGTCGGCGCGACGCTCTCGGGCGTCGACACGGACGTCGACAACGTCTTCCCCACCACGCGCGCCCGCGAGGTGCCGTGGACCCCGGCCGCGAACAACGACCGCACCACCGTCGAGACGACCGTCGCGCTCCTCGCGGACAACAGCGCGCCGATGGGCCTCGAGGCGCCCGAGCGGTTCGTGCCCGCGACCAACCCCGCGCCGAACCGCTTCCGCCGGCTGTACCGCGTCAACTCGGTTTCCATCACCAGCGACCCGCTCGTGCTCCTCGACCGCGAGGTCGGCGACCCGGCCTGGAGCGAGGAGACGCGCCGCCACTACGCGGGCGGCCCGACCGACCCGCGCTACGCCGAGCTCGCCCAGCGCGTGGTCCAGGAGCTGCCCGACGACCTGCGCGAGCTGCCGGTCGCGCGCGCGCTCGCGATCACGCAGTACCTCGGGCGCCACGGCACCTACAGCCTGCGGAGCCGCCACGCCGGGGCCGAGGATCCGACGGGCGACTTCCTGTTCGGCGACCTCACCGGCTACTGCGTCCACTTCGCCCACGCCGCCGTGTTCCTGATGCGCGCGGCGGGCGTGCCCGCGCGGGTCGGCACCGGCTACGCGGTGGCCGAGGCGAACCGCCAGGGCGGCTCGGCGCTGCTGCTCCGCAACTCCGATCAGCACGCGTGGCCCGAGATCTACGTCGAGGGCGCGGGCTGGGTCGTGATGGACGTCGCGCCCGAGAACGTCCTCGACCCGCCGGGCGATCCGCCCGACCCCCAGCTCCAGCGCCTGCTCGGCGAGATGGCGCGCGGCTCGAGCGCGATCGACGACCTGCCGCCGCCGCGGCCGATCACCGAGCTCGCGCAGGAGACCGGCCGCTGGATCGGGATCGTCCTCGGGCTGCTGCTCGGCCTGCTGCTCGTGATCGGCTACGGCTGGAAGCTCGGCGGCTGGCTCGGCCTCCACGTCGGGAGCAGCCCGGCCCGCATCTACCGCGCGGCGCTCTACCGGCTGAGCGCGGGCGGGGTGCGCCGCCGCTGGGGCGAGTCGCCGGAGGCCTTCGCGCGGCGGGTCCGCGTCGAGCTGCCCGCGCTCTCGCCGCTGACGAACCAGCACCTCGCGGCCGCGTTCGGACACGCGCGCCCCGATCTGTCGACGATGCGCGCGGACTTCGCGCGGCTCACGCGCGAGCTGCGCGCGAGCGTCCCCTGGTGGCGCCGACTGCTCGGCGCGATCAACCCCTACTCCTGGGTGCTGCTGGCACGATAGAAGGGCCCGATGGAACCTGTGGCGACCGAGACGAGCTCGACCGGTGGACCGAACGCGGTCCAGTCTGCACACGAAGTGGCGCAGCGCCTCGGCGCGCGGATGCGGACCGCGGTGCGCGGCCGCGACGACGTGATCGACCTGGTCCTCACCGCGCTCCTCGCCGACGGCCACGTCCTCCTCGAGGACTACCCCGGCTCGGGCAAGACGACGCTGGCGCGCGCGCTCGGCGCCGCGATCGAGGAGGAGGACGCGGGCGCGACCATCAAGTCGTTCCGCCGCATCCAGTTCACGCCCGATCTCTTGCCGAGCGACATCACCGGCACGAACGTCTTCGACGTGAACACGAGCCGGTTCGACTTCCGGCACGGGCCGGTCTTCAGCCACGTGGTGCTCGCGGACGAGATCAACCGCACCTCGCCCAAGGTCCAGGCCGCGATGCTCGAGGCGATGGCGGAGAAGCAGGTCACGGTCGACAACGACACGCACCCGCTCGACGAGCTGTTCTTCGTCATCGCGACCCAGAACCCGCTCGACCTCGCGGGCACCTACCCGCTGCCCACGCCGCAGCTCGATCGGTTCCTGTTCAAGATCGAGATGAAGCACATCAGCCGCGACGCGGAGCTCGACGTGCTCGCGCAGTACCCGACCCCGCACCTCGAGGCGGCGGCGAACCTCCCGGGCGTGACCCGCGACCAGCTCCTCGACGCGCGCCGCGCGCTCCGGCACGAGGTGCGGCTCGACCCGCTCTTCCGCGAGGTCCTCGTCGATCTCGCGCGGGCGCTGCGCGACGACGAGCGGGTCCTCCAGGGCGCGTCGACCCGCGCGCTCGTCCTGATGATGCCCGCGCTCCAGGCCCACGCGGTCGTCCAGGGCCGCGACTTCGTGAGCCCGGGGGACCTCGAG
>JAUHXR010000273.1 GCA_030426845.1 Polyangia bacterium
TCCTTGCCGGTGCCGCTCTCGCCCTGGATGAGCACGGTGCTCTCGGTCGGGCCGACGCGCGCGATCCAGGAGCGCAGCTCGCGCATGCCGGGCCCGTCGCCGACCAGCCCGCCGCCGGCGTCGAGCGCCGGGCGCGCGGTCGCGGCGTCGAGGCCCCCGACCGAGCGCTCGAGGCCCGCGAGGCGGCGCATGAGCGCGCGCTCGTCGAAGAGGTGGCGCAGCGTCTCGGGCACGCGTAGGCGCAGCCGGCCCTCGACTGCGCGGAGCCCGCGCAGCTCCTCGCGCGCTCGGCCCGGGAGCCCGCCCGCGAACAGGGCCTGGGCCATCACCAAGCGCGCCTCCTGGATGAGGAGCGGGTCGTTGGTCTGCGTCGCGGCGTCCACCGCGATGCGGCCGAGCGGGATCGCCTCCTCGGGGGCGCGCGCCGGGTGCGCCAGGCCGAGCAGCGCGTCGAGCTGGGTGCGGCGCGCCTCGTTGCGTGGCTGCCGGGTCGGGCCGACGGCCGCGAGCAGGGCCTCGGCCTCGATCGCCTCGCCGCGCGCGAGCGCCACGCGGGCCAGGCCGAGCTCGGACTCGGCCTCCGCGTCGGCGTCGCCGAGCGCCCGCGCGATCGAGAGCGCGGCGTCGTAGGCCCCGCGCGCCTCGCCGAGCCGCCCGAGCTCGAGGTGGATGGCCGCCTCGACGCGGAGCCCCTCGCCATCGACCGCGGGCTCGAGCTCTCCCGCGGCGTCGCGCGCGTGGGCGCAGAGCCGGAGCGCGCGGTAGGGGTCGCCGAGCGAGCGGTGGAGGTCCGCCGCGTTGAACGACAGCCGCGCGACGAGGTTCGGGTTCACCAGGCCGCTCAGCCGCGCGAGGGCCTGGTCGCCGTGGCGGAGCGCGGCCGCCCACTCGCCCTGGAGCTGGGTCGCGACCGCGAGGTTCTTGTGAGCGAGGCCGCGGTGGTAGAGCGCGCCGCTCTGCTCCGCGAGGGCCAGCGCGCCCTCGAAGCGGCGCACCGCGGCCGGCAGCTCGCCGCGCCCGAGGGCGAGGATGCCGAGGTTGTTGAGCGCCTGGCAGACCTGTCGGGTCGCGCCGATCGCCTCGGCCTCGGCGAGGCACCGCGTGAAGCGTCGCTCGGCCGCCTCGCGCTCGCCGCGGGCGAGCGCGACCTTGGCGCGGGTGTTCTCCGCGTCGAGCCGCAGCGTCGCCTCGTCGGCCTGCGCGGCTACGTCCGCAGCGAGCGCGTCCGCCTCGTCGTAGGCGCCCGCCCGGTAGGTCGCCTCGGCGAGCGCGGCCTGGCCGGCGAGCGAGGTCACCGAGGTGAGCACCTCGATCGCGTCCTGGGGGCGGCCGGAGTGCAAGAGGAGCTGACCGAGGACCTGCGCGACCTGCTCGTCGCCGGGCTGGGCCTCGGCCAGGGCGCGTCCCTCGCGGATCGCGCCGGCGTGGTCGCCCGAGATCCAGAGCAGCTCGACCAGGCGGCGGCGCAGCGCCGGCGGCGCGTCGGGGCGGGCCTCGACCACCTCGAGCAGCAGCTCGGCCGCCTCCTCCGGCGCGTGCTGCGCGAGGAGCTGCTCGACCGCGCGAGCGGCCAGCGCGGTGGCCTGGCCGCCGTCGAGCCCGGCGCGGAGCGCGTGGCGGGTCGCGAGCGCGGCGCGGTCCTTCGCGAAGAGCTCCGCCGCGCGGCGGTGGATCGGCAGCGCGGCCGAGGGGTCGAGGGTCGCGCGCACGCGCTCGGCGGTCCGGGGCCGCAGCCGCCAGGTGTCGCCGCGCCGCTCGGCGCCGCCGCGCTCCAGCGCGCGCTCGTCGAGCTGCGCGTCGAGGAGCTGCGCGTCGAGGAGCTGCGCGAGCTCCTCGGCCTGGAGCGGCTGGTCGACCACCGCGAGCACCTCGAGGGCGGCGCGCGCGGCCGGCTCGGGCGCGCTCGCGCCGCCGAGCCCCTCGCCGCGGACGAGCTGCTCGACGAGCTCGGGCAGGCCGCCGGTCAGCGCGAGCACCGCGTCGACGACGTCCGGGCTCGCGAGGAGCTCGCGGACCCCGGCCCGATCGAGCGGCTGGAGCGACAGCACCTCGGCGGCGTCGCCCCGGCTCACCTCCGCGAGGCGGCCGCGGGGCGGGGCGCTCGCGCTCGCGACGACCAGGACGGCCGGCGGCTGGCTGAACGGCGTGGCCTGGGCGACGAGCGCCTGGAGCGTCTCGAGCGTCGCGCGGTCCGCGCGGTCCGCGTCTTCGAGGACGACCACCGCGGGGTTCGGGGCGCCGATCTCCGCGACGAGCCGGAGCACCTCCTCGCGGAGCCGCAGGCGACGCTCGGCCTGGACGAGGAGGTCGGGGACCTTCGACTCGGCGCCCGGGCGCTTGAGGAGGGCCCGCGCGGGGTGACGCGCGCGCCGCACCGGCGAGAGGTGGGCGAGGGCCTCGGCGACCAGGGCCTCGAGGGCGCGCGGCTCGCCGCGGTGGGCGGCGCATCGGACCCGGAGGACCGGGCCGGCGCGGTGCTCGGACAGCCAGGCCTCCAGCAGCGTGTCCTTTCCCGGGCCTTCGAGGAGGAGGAGCCTCAGCTCCCGGTCGCAGGCCGCGCGGTAGGCGCGTCGGAGGGCGGCGAGCTCCTCGTTGCGACCTGGAGCGCGGGCGACTCGCGAGCTCACGGGGGTGTCTGTACGCGCCACGCGGAGAACATGTGCCAGAACCATGCCCGCCATAACCCCCCGGGATCAGGAAGAAGAGCCGGGTGTCACCGCCCGATCGTGCGTCCGGTTACGCCACGATGCGTCCCGATCGTGACATCACGCACGCTCGCACGATGGGGGTGTCACAGCGGCGTCGGGGTCGGGTCGCGAACGGGGAGCATGGGGGTACAGCGGGTGGAGGAGGAAAAAGGAGCGGCCCCGGCGAGGACGTTGGGGTGTGTGGTGTGGAGATGTCCTCGCCGGGGCCTCCGGGCTCAGAACGCAGAGGAGCCTCCGCTCCGAGCTAAGCCTTGGCGGCGTCGCTGCCGCTCCTCCGGGGTCAGGTCGTCCTCGGAGTCGCCGCCCACGATCTCGCCGTAGAGCCCGTCGAGGCTCACGGTGCTGGTCAGGAAGACCTGGGTGTCGGGGCTGAACGGGCTCCGGACCGAGCCGTCGGGGTTGTAGAGAGGCGCCGCGCCGCCGCTGTTCTGGATCCCGAGCTGGAGGTTCAGCCACGGGAGCACGTCGTAGGCGACCGCCAGCGCGAAGTAGGTGAACGGGCGCCAGTGGGTGACGCTCCCGTCCTCGTGGGTCGTGTCGCCGCCGTTGATCGGGACGACCGCGTCGGCCAGCTCGTGGCCGTAGGTGGTGAAGTAGAACCCGCTCGCGCTGATCGTGAGGCCCGGGATGGGCGCCAGGTTGAGCGTCAGGCCGCCGAGCAGGATGTCCCGCGCGGTGGAGAGGCCGCTCGCCTGCTGGCACTCCGGGGTCTCGCCCGGCGAGGGGGTGAAGCACGAGCCGCCGTCGGGCTCGTGGGTGAACGGCACGTTGCGGGTCGCCCACCAGCGCCGGTAGCCGAACGTCGCGGCCACCGTGAACCCGGCGAGCTCGGGGAAGGGACGCGCCACCGTGAGGCCGACGCCGGTCTGGAGGATCCGCCCGGCCGCCTGGCTCGCCTTGCTCAGCGGGAAGCCGACGCGCAGCTGGCCCTGGAACACGAAGCCCTCCCAGCTCAGGAGCTGGCGCAGGTCGAGCAAGGTGTCCGCGAGGAGCGGCTCACGGTTGTAGGTGTCGAAGTTGCTGTCCGTCACCTCGAGCGACACCGACTGGTTGAGCCAGAGGAACGTGGTGTCGGTGAGGTAGAACCGAGGCGTCAGGTTCATTTGCATCAGCCATGTCGGGTCGTAGCTGAGCTGAGCGGCCGGCGCGAAGGTGTGGACCGTGACGGCGTTGGTGTAGCTGAAGAACGAGTTGGCGAAGGTCAGCGCGGGGCCGGCCGAGTGGCTCGTCTCCGGCTCCGGGTCGCCCGACGCCTCGGCGCTCGCCTCCTCGACGGTCGCCGCCTCGACGGTCGCCGCCTCGGTTGCGTCCTCGACGCTCGCTTGCTCGACGGCCGCTTCCTCGCTCGCCTCCTCGACGGTCGCCGCCTCGGTCGCGTCCTCGGCGCTCGCTTGCTCGACGGTCGCTTCCTCGGTCCCTGCCTCGACGGTCTCTGCGTCGACGGTCTCTGCGTCGACGGTCTCTGCGTCGACGGTCCCGGCCTCGACGGTCTCGCCGTCAGAGGGCGCGGCGTCTTGCCCGAGGGCCGGGACCGCGCCGAGGAGGGCCCCGGCGACGATCCCCGCCCCGAGGGCTCGCTGTAGGAAGGCGCTCATCGGCCGAAGGGCTGCGCGCCCGGCCCGAGGAGGACGGTGAGGCGGCGGACGATGTCGAGGTTGTCGAGGAAGGAGCGGAGCTCCGCCTCGGACCGCGGGTCACCCACGTCGACGCGGCTCTGCAGGTCGTGGGCGCGCTGGATCATCTGGGCGCCGACGCCCCGCTCCTCGCCGCCCTCGACGTAGCTGGCCGCGACGTAGGTGTAGCCGCTCTCCGGGTCGGTGTACTCGACCAGCGGGCGCGACGGATCCACGTCGATCCCCTCGGACGCGCCGCGCAGCCAGATGCGCGAGCGGTTGAGGTACTGCTGGTCGTAGGTCTGCGGGATGAGCGCCATCGAGAAGAGCGCCGCGTAGAGCTGGATGCTGAACGACGCGTTCGGGTCGATGGGCGTGCCCGGCATGTCGCCGATCTCGACCTGGAGCGGATCCGGGTAGCGCAGCTCCTCGCCGTTGGCGCGCGGCGAGATGTGGCTCCAGTCCTCGCTCATCAGGCTCGCGAAGAACTCGCCCATCGACGGGCCGAAGGTGCTCGCGAAGCTGATCTGGTAGCGGCGGATGTCGGAGTCGGTGTCGCGACCGATGAAGTGGGTCGTCGGGTCGGTCAGGACCTGGATGGCCAGGACCTTGTCGTAGAAGTAGCCGACCCGCTCGAGCTGATCGAACCAGTAGTAGCCCGCGTCGAAGTCCCAGGTGGTCTCGAGCGCGCGGCCCTGGAAGGCGTCGATGGTGAGCTCGGTGCCGCCCCGGCTCATCGCCTCACGACCGTCCGCGCGGACGATGCGGCGGTAACGCCCCGGCTCCGGGTTGGTGACGACCTGCATCAGCATCTGGTAGGCCGAGCCGACCGCGAGGGTGTAGCCGCCCATCCCGCGCTCCGCGGTGAAGAACTCGTCGAAGCCGGGGGCGTCGCCGAAGGCCTCCTGGATGCCGGCGCGGTTGAGCGCGTACGACTGGTTGGCGCGCTGGAGCTTGCGGAAGTAGCGCCCGAGGATCCGGCCCGCGGTGCCGCGGATGCTGAAGCCGATGCGGCCGCGCCGGAAGCTGTTGAAGACGTAGTAGTTCCAGTAGTTGTCCTGGATGCTCTGCACGCTCTCGAACGCGTCCGCGCCGCGGTCGTAGAGCATGCAGCCGGGGCGCAGGTCGCGCTGCTCGTCGGAGCAGAAGCGGTAGGGCACCACGACGTGACCCTCGGCGTCGTGGCTGGGGAAGTCGATGTTGCTCGCCTGGATCACGCCCCCGGGAGCGAGCGAGTCGAAGTCCACGTCGCGCCGGGTCTGGAGCGAGTCGTGACCGCCCGCCATCCCGAGGAGCTCGGTGTAGGCGTAGGCGCTCATCTCCTGGCCGCGTCCGGCGGCGAGGGTGAGCGGCACCGGCCAGCCGGCCTGATCGATGAACGCGTACCAGGCCATCTCGTCCGTGTCGGGGACGCTCTCGAAGACCTCGACGAGGTCGCCGTAGCCCATCTTGATCGCGGCGACGTCGTAGTGGCCGAGGCCGTGCGACTGGTCGACGACGAAGTTGTTCGCGTAGTCCATGACGGTCGAGTAGCCGTACTCCTCGATGCGGCCGTCGATCTCCGCCGCGGTGGGCGGATCCCAGGCGCGCGGGTGCATGTCGCCGTCGTCGCGGAGCTCCCAGTAGCGGGGGTGGTAGTTGAGCGCGTCGGACGAGCCCGCGAAGTTGTGGCGGAGGCCCAGCGTGTGGCCGACCTCGTGCAGCGTGAGGAAGCTGAGGATCGGGTGCCTCAGCATCTCGGAGACGCGGTTGTAGTCGACGCCGCCCTCGGTCGAGGAGACGTCGTAGGCGACGCCGGCCCAGGTGATGGTCTGGCCGTCCGAGGCGCGGCGCACCGCGCGGGCGAAGCCGAGCATCCCGCCGTCGGCGAAGTCGAGGCCGTCGATCCCGGCCACCGCCTGGAGCTGGTCACGCGCGCGGTCGAGCGCCGCCTGCTGCTCGAGGCTCATCCCCGCGAGGGGGCTGACGCGCGCGAGGTCGTCGTCGCTGAGCGGCAGGTCCGGGTCGAGCCCGGCGAGCGCGCGGGTGTCGCGGTCGAGCAGCCAGCGCTCGAGCTGCGGGTCGGCGCGGAGCGCGGCGAGCACGTCGCTGGCCTCGCGGCCGTTCGCGTCCATCGTGCCCGCGGTGCGCAGGCGGGTGAACGCGGCTTGCATACGCTCGACCATATCGGCCGGGTTCTGGGCCGCGCCGCGGAACTCCGCCGGATCGCCGGTCCTCGCCCAGTCGAAGTCCATCGCCGCGTTGAGGCGCTCGGCGTCGCGGCCGTCGACGTCCACCGCGTGGTGCTCGGCGCCGTCGCCGGCGGTCTGGGCCGCGACCCACTCCTCGATCGCCGCGCCGTTGGCGAGGTCGACGTCGGTGAGGTCGTTGTTGAGCAGGCGCAGGATGTCAGTGCCGTACTGCGCGAGCATGTCGACCGACGCGCCGTAGAGGTAGGCGGTGCCGCTGATGATCTCGCCGGTCTCCGGGTCGGCCGCGCTCGGGCCGTAGCCGGTCGGCGCGGAGCTGTTCGCCTCGTTGACCCAGCCGATCAGCGAGTAGCGGAGGTCGCCGATGCGGGCGACGGTGCCCGCGGGGCCGCAGGCCGCCGGCGCGCCCTCCGGCACCGGGCTCGGGCAGACGAAGAACATCTGCTGGTGGTCGGCGCGATCGCGCTCCGCCGCGCAGTCGGCGCCGCCGTGGTCGCGGCACTCGTTCTCGCGGAGCGACGCGACGGTCTCGACGAACGCGCGGTTCCACTCGGACTGCGTGAGGTCCATCTCCGGGAGCAGGTCGGCCGGGAGGTTCTCCGAGACGTGGTAGACGACCGGCCGGACCTCGCGGTCGCGGTACGCGATCGTGCACGCGCCCTGGATGTGGCCCGCGTCGTCGGCCCAGCGGTTGGCCCGGCCGAGGTCGAGGTCGCAGACCGAGCCGCGGCCGTCGTCGCAGTCGGCGTTCACGGTGCAGCGCATGAGCTCGCCGTCCGCGGCGCGGCGGTGACTCTGCGCCCACAGGTTGTGGCGGTTGGCGAAGCGGTAGCGCGCCGGCTCGATCAGGCCGTAGGCGGGGTCGTAGCCGGGGCGCTCGGTGATGAAGTAGCCGAAGCGGTCCATCCGGTCGCCGCTGTACGCGAGCGGCGCGTAGTCACGGTCCTCGTCGACGCGGAGGAACGAGTGACGGACCGTGATCTCGTTCGAGGTGCAGTCCTCCGGGTAGCCGGAGAACCACTGCGCGAGCATGCACGAGGGCAGCCGCATCCCCCAGACCTCGGTCTCGACGGGGCGCACGAACATCTTGTTCGTGATCTCCATGTACCCGAGGGCCGACCCCTCGTCCTCGGGGTCGACGCGCTCGAAGCGCGGGCGGTTCGGGTTCGTGGGGTCGTTGATGTCGACGTCCCACGCGACCGCCTCGGCCTGGAGGCCGTTGAAGTAGCGCGCGAGCATCATGAAGTTCGGGTCGCTGATCACGTTCTCGGACCAGTCGACGCGCATGTACTCGCGATCGAACCACGGCCGGTCGGTCGTGTTCTCGACGATCACGTTCAGCTCTTCGCCCGTCACCGGGTTGTACTGGCGCCGGATGTCGAAGTGGCTGTCGATCCGATAGGCGGCCACCGCGGCGCCCTGCGCGTCGGTGGTGCCGTTGATGCCCTGCGGCTCGGAG
This sequence comes from Polyangia bacterium, assembly GCA_030426845.1. GTDB lineage: Bacteria > Myxococcota_A > Polyangia > Polyangiales > Sandaracinaceae > JAUHXR01. Next base: position 7,970 of record JAUHXR010000273.1, read on the forward strand.
CCGGCGATCGCCTCGTAGGTGCGGCGCGCGATGAGGAACTCCTCCTGGATCTCCCACTCGACGCGCTCGAGCTGCCCCGACTCGCCCACGAACGTGAAGCTCGTGGTGAAGGGCGTGTCCACGACCGTGGAGCGCATGTACCACTCACCCCCGAGGAGGTCGGTCTTGCGCGTCACGTTGGGTTGCACCTGATTGACCGGAGGCTGCGACTCGACGCAGCCCGCGAGCGGCGCGAGCAGGGCGAGGGCCATCCAGGGCAGGGCCGCGCGGAGCAGCCTGAGCGGAGCGTGGTTCACGGGGGAAGAGGTCATGGGGTCCCCGTTGAGCAAGAACCGTGACGACCCCCCCGCGGGCCCGGATCGCGGGCCCTTCGGGCGGCCGGGGGGTGGGCTCGCAACGGCGGTTACGCGGGCGCCGAAACCCAGGTGACGGCCGCGCGGCCTGTCGCGGAGCGGCCATCCGCGGTAGAACGCCCGCCATGAAGGTGCGCGACCGGATCCTCGTCCTGACGGACCTGTTCCTCGGCGCGCTCTGGGCCGACGACGAGTTCAACGAGGACGAGCAGCACGCGGTGCGCGCGCTCCTCGCGGACCTGCTCATCGTCACCCCCGAGACGCTCCCCGAGGAGGTCGAGGGCCGCATCACCGGGTTCGACCCGCTGACCTTCGACCTCGAGGCGGCGGCGGCGGAGTTCGACGCGGACCCTCCGATGGCCAAGCGGCGCCTGCTGGAGCTCGTCGGCAAGATGGTCGACGCGGACGGCGTGGTCGACATGGCGGAGGACGAGTACCTGCGCCGCCTCGCGGGCCTGCTGGACATGGAGTACGCGGACTACTCGGACCTGGTGCTCGACTACGACGTCGAGGAGCTGCGCGAGACGTTCGAGAGCCTGCGCGTCCCGCCTCCGCCGATGGTGACCCCGGGCCGCACGAGCCGGCCGCCGCCGCCGCCGCTCGTCGCGTCGCGCGCGGTGCCCAACGAGCTGCCCGAGGGCGCGGCCGTCCCGCCGCCCCTGGTGCCCACTCCCGAAGACTGAGTGGTGCCCACTCCCGAAGGCTGAGCCGCCGCCTCGACGGTTCGCGGCGTGACGATCCTCAGCCGGAACGCTTGCCATGCGCGCGTCCCGGTTTAGAACTTGTCTAAATTCGAGAGGAGGGATCGAGATGCCGAAGAGATGGCTGGTCGCGTTGGCCCTGTCGGTCGCGCTCGCCGGGTGCGGCGACGACGAGGAGCAGGCGAGCTCGGGCGAGACGCCCGCGGGCGAGACGGCGGAGCCGGCCGCGCCCCCGCCGCCGCTGCGCGAGCTGGTCGGCGAGCGCTTCGAGGCGCTGCCCACGGACCTCGAGCTCGAGATGCCGAAGGTGCTCCTCGGCCGCGCGCTCTACCACGACACCCGCCTCAGCGGAGACGAGACGCTGAGCTGCGCGACGTGCCACGTGGTCAGCGCGGGCGGTGCCGAGCCCCGCGCGGTGGCGACCGGGATCCGCGGCCAGCAGGGCCCGATCAACTCGCCCACCGTCCTCAACTCGGCCTACAACTTCCGCCAGTTCTGGGACGGCCGCGCCGCGGACCTCCTCGAGCAGGCCGCGGGGCCGGTGACCAACCCGATCGAGATGGGCGGCGAGTGGCCCGTGATCCTCGGGCGCCTGCGAGGCGACGAGGAGCTGGTCGCCCAGTTCCGGGCCGTCTACGGCGGCGAGGGCCCCGACGCGGTGACCCAGGAGCGCGTGCTCGAGGCGATCGCGGAGTACGAGCGCTCGCTCGTCACTCCGTCGGACTTCGACCGCTGGCTCGGCGGCGACGACTCGGCGCTCGACGAGCAGGAGCAGCGCGGCTTGCGCCTGTTCGTCGACACGGGCTGCACCACCTGCCACGACGGCCGCAACCTGGGCGGCGGCTCGTTCCAGCGGATGGGCCTCGTGCACAACTACTTCGAGCGTCGGGGCGGCGAGATCACGGAGGCGGACCGCGGCCGCTTCAACGTGACCCACGAGGACGACGACATGCACAAGTTCAAGGTGCCGACCCTGCGGAACGTCGAGCTCACCGCGCCGTACTTCCACGACGGGAGCGAGCGCGAGCTGTCCGGCGCGGTGCGGACGATGGCCTACGTGCAGCTCGGCCGTGAGCTCGAGGACGCGCAGGTGAACGACATCGTCGCCTTCCTCCGCGCGCTCACCGGCACGCTCCCCGCTCACGCGCTGCTCCCCGGCGCGGACGGCGCGTCTCCGGCCGAGGGCGCGGCGCCGACCGAGGGCGGCGCGCCGGCCGAGGGCGCGGCGCCGGCCGAGGGGGCCGCGCCGAGCGGCGGCGACGCGACCCGCGAGGGCTGAGCGACCCGCGAAGGCTGAGCGTCCCGCAGCCGTGACTCGCGCCCGGTGAGCTCGCCTCGCCGGGCGCGCGTCGTTCGTGCGTCCCGCAGCCGGACCCGCCGGGCGCGCGTCGTTTCCGTCCGGTCGTTCGTCGAGCGTCTCAGACCAGCAGATAGATCAGCAGCCCGACGCTCATCAACACCGAGACCGCCACCGTGACGTTCTGCGCGGCGCGGCTGGGCGCGTCGCCCGGGATGGCGTCGGTCCAGCGGCGCGCCTGGATCGCGCCGAGGATGCTGATGACGCCGCCGAGCGCTACCAGGGTGGCGCCGACCAGCTTCGAGACGAGCTGATCGGGCAGCTCGGCCGCGAGCGTGGGGTGCTCGAGCGTGTCGACCTGAAGGAGCACGCTCAGCTTCGCGATCGCGATGCCGAAGCCCATGAACGCGAGCGAGGTGCGCACCCAGGCGAGGAGCGTCCGCTCGTTGGCCAGGTGATCGCGGACCCAGGCGCCAGGGTGGGTGGGGTGAGGTTGTTGCTTCTTCGTCGCCACGCGCGTCTCCGACGCGCGGAGGATGGGGGCGGACGCCGCAGCCGGCAATGGCCGCGGCGGTGCGCGAAGACGGGGCCGCGCTCAACAGCACCGCGAGCCCGCGACCGTCAGTCGAGCCAGCGCGCGATCGCGACGACCGGCGCGAGCGCGCCGCGGACGAACGCGCGGGCGCCGTCGTGTCCGCGGATCGCGTCGGCGAGGTGCGGGCCGACCGCATAGTAGGCGTCGACCAGGGCGCGGCCGGCCGCGTGGGTGCGGAGGTGACGATCGCGGAAGCGGCGGAGCGCGCCGATCTCGTCCGCCATCGGGCTGCCGTAGGCCGCGGTCGCGACGAAGCAGGGGGAGACGGTGGTGAAGATGATCTCGGTCGTCTCCACCTCGGCGACGGCGAGGCCGCCGGGGGCGTTGCACTCGTCGAAGGCGCGGACCGCGACCCAGAAGCGCGCCTGGGGGCGCAGGCCGCCAAGCTCGACCGCGACCGTCTCGCCGGGCTCCGCGTCGACGGGGACGTGGAGCTCGATGTTCTCGATGTTCGGCTCGACCGCGGGCAGCGCGCGCTCGAAGGTCTCGAGGTCGACGATCGGCGAGTCGCTCACCCGCACCTCGTAGCGCGAGACGCCGCGGCGACTCTCGGGCGCGACGAAGCGGAAGCGCGCCCACTGGTGCGAGTGGCGATCCTCGGGCCACGGCTCGACGACGAGGTCGCCGACGACGTCGGGCTCCATCGGTACGTCGCACAGGCCCACGCACATGCCGTCGTCGCCGCACGCGAGGTCCGCCCCGCACGACCCGTCGCCCGGCGTGCAGAGCATGCCGCACTCCGGCGGCGGGCTCGGCTGGTTGCAGATGTCCCAGCGGGGCACGGTGACGCGGAGCCGGTCGCCCCCGCTCACTGCGCGCAGGCGGTCGGCGCCGCTGCCCGGCGCGGCCCCCGGGTCGACGGTGATCGTCGCGTCGAGCGGGCGGACGTCGCCGTCGGCGCCGTGGAGGTCGCCGTAGCCCTCGGGCGTGTCCACGCTCCAGGTGCCGCCGAGCGTCTCGAGCGCGAAGGGCACCGCGTAGACGACCGAGGGCTGGCCTCGGTACGCGTAGCCGTAGTTGGTCGCCCAGAAGTCCCACTCGCCGCTCGGGTCGGTCGGGGTGGGGAAGGTCTCGCCGTTGTAGACGTCGTTCCAGTCGCCCTCGACGTTGACCTCGACGTAGACGACGTAGTCGCCGTTGGGCCACTCCTCCGGGACCGCGAAGGTGATCCGGAGCGGGCGGTCGGCCGCCGGCGTCGCCATCGTGACCGCGTCGATCTCGGGCATCGCGGCGCGCGCGTCGTCGTTGTAGGTCCCCACGTCCTCGTGGTCGCCGCACGAGGTGCCGGAGCACCGGGTGACGTCGCGCCGCGGCGGGTACAGCGACTCGAGGCTGAGCGCCCGCATCATCGGCTGGCCGTCGTTGACGAAGGGCTCCGCGTAGCCGGCGGCCTCGTCGGCCGCGGTGAGGTAGCGTCCCTTGTTGCTCATGAAGGTCGACGCGCAGCTCACGGCGTCGAGCGCGTCGCGGCCGCTGCGCTCGCGGTTGAAGCTGAGGCAGTAGTAGTCGTCGCGGGTGTTGCGCGGCTCGCCGATGGAGCCGGCGGAGGACGCGTTGCCCTCGGAGCGGCGGCCGTTGAAGATCACGCGCGGGAAGCGCGCGCCGCCCGCGTCCACCCGGCGGTGGGCCCACACCGGCAGGACGCCCTCGCGGCGCCCCCACGGCCAGCGGA
>JAUHXR010000534.1 GCA_030426845.1 Polyangia bacterium
GCGCGGCAGAGGAAGTCGATGGCGGCCGGCGCGTCGCGGTACGAGAGCATGGGCACGATGCGCTGGCTGCCGGCGGGCGGGATCGAGGGCATGGCGGTCTCCCCAGTTGGTTGTTGGAGACCGATAATAGTTGATCGTGGCCGTTAATCAAACGCCTTCGATCAGCGTCATGAAGGTCACGAACAGGGTGAGGAGGAAGAAGAGCTTCGCGATCGCCCAGCTGACCATCGCGCCGCCGAGCGCCAGGCGGTCGAGGACGCGGTAGCCCGCGCGCCGCGCGTGGCCCGCGGTCCACACCAGCTCGCGGAGGAGGAGCTCGAGCGCGATCCACGCGTCGAACACCATCGGCGAGCCGGACCACCGGCCGAGCGGGAGGCCGAGGAACGCCTCGGTCCCGTGGGTCAGCAGCACGAGCCCGGCGAGCACGCCGACGATCGAGCCGACCGAGAGCGCGAGGCGCATCACGATCACGCCGAGGCCGAGGCGCTGGCGCGGCCCGCCCCACCAGTAGGTGAAGGCGAGGACGCTCAGCGCGACCCCGAGGATCACGGATCCGAGGAGCAAGGCGACCGGGCCGTGGAGCGTGCGGTACACGACGCCCGAGCATACGCGCGCGGCGCCCGGGTCTTGCGCGGTCCGGCCTCGCGCCCGCGATCACCTCGCGAGGGTCTCGGGTCGCCGGGGGCGGCGCTGACGCCAGCGCCGCCCGCGACCCGACGCCTCAGCCCTTGCCGCCGCCCTTCTGCGGCGGGGGCTTCTTCGCCTCGGCCGCCGGCGCGCCCTTGGCCTCCGCCTTGGCGCTCTCCTCGGCCTTCTTGGCCTCGCCGCCCGCGGTCCAGCCGTAGCCGATCTGCGCGTTGATGAGGGTGTGAGTGCCCGCCCCGACGATCCCGTCGACGCTGTAGCCGAAGGACTTCTGGAGCTGACGCACCGCCTCCTCGGTCGCCGCGTCGAAGCTCCCGCTGGGCTTCACGTTGAGCCCGAGCGTCATCAGGCGACGCTGCAGGTACGCCACCGCCGGGCCCTCGGAGCCGGCCTTGAGCGTGGCGCCGAGGTCGGCGCCCGCGAGCGAGCCCTTGTCGGTCTTCTTGCCCTGGGCCTCGAGCGCGCGCTTGATCGAGCCCGCGCTGTTCACGTTCCAGCCGTGGCCGACCTGCGCGTCCACGAGCCCGTGGGTGCCCGCTCCGACGACGCCGTCGACGCTGTAGCCGAACGCCATCTGCAGCTCCTCCACCGCGGCCTTGGTCTGCGGGCCAAAGATGCCGTCGGCCGACAGCGAGTAGCCGAGCTGTCCGAGCTTGGTCTGCAGCGCCTTGACCTCGTCGCCCTTGGAACCTTGCCTGAGTGTCTCCGCCATGGGGTGTCTCCTTTTCGTCTCTCTCGGGTGCGCGCGTCCCAACAGCAAGCGCCGCGCCGGGCGGACCGTACACCAAGATCGCGCCCGGTACGGCGACTCGATCGGGGGTCCACCCCGCGACTGAGGGGCCCAACCCATGAATCCCCGCTCCGAGCCGGTTGGCCCCGGGTACTGAGGACGCCAGCGGCGAGACGGGCTACCCTGAGCCTCGATGGGTGAAGCGTCTGCCACGCTGAGCTCGGGCGAGACCCCCCTCGCGCCCCGGCTCCCGCTCCGGCTGGGGCGGTTCACCCTGTGCGAGGAGCTCGGCTCGGGGGGGATGGCGACCGTCTACCTCGCGCGCATGGAGCTGGCCGCTGGCCTCGAGCGGCTCGTCGCCCTCAAGACGATCCACCCCCACCTCGCCAAGGAGAAGGCCTTCGTCGACATGTTCCTCGACGAGGCCCGGATCGCCTCGCACGTCACGCACCCGAACGTCTGCTCGACCCACGACTTCGGCGAGCTGAACTCCGTCTACTACCTCGCGATGGAGTACCTCCTCGGGGAGCCGCTCTTCGACGTGATCAACCGGATCGTCGAGCGGTTCGACGACATGAAGGAGGTCCTGCCCTTCCTCGCGGCGCGGATCATCGCCGACGCCTGCGAGGGGGTCCACGCGGCGCACAGCGCCCGCGGCCCCGACGGCGACATGCTCCACATCGTCCACCGCGACGTATCGCCCCAGAACCTCTTCATCACCTACGACGGCGCGGTGAAGGTCGTGGACTTTGGCTGCGCCAAGGCGGCCGAACGGGTCGCGCACACCTCGACCGGGGTGATGAAGGGCAAGGTCGGCTACGCGGCGCCCGAGCAGATCAAGTCCAAGCCGGTCGACGCGCGAGCCGACGTCTGGGCGCTCGGGGTCTGCCTCTGGGAGGCCCTCACCCTGAGCCCGCTGTTCTCGCGCGACACCGCGGTCTCGACCGCGATGGCGGTGCTCGAGGACCCCATCGAGCTGGCGTCCGACGGGCGCGACTGGATCCCCGAGGAGGTCGCCCGGATCGCGGACCGCGCGCTGCAGCGCAACCTCGACGACCGCTATCCGTCAGCGCGCGAGCTCGGGCGCGACCTGCGCCGCTGGATCGCCGACAGCGGCT
>JAUHXR010000274.1 GCA_030426845.1 Polyangia bacterium
CCGCCCGCGTCCCCGAGGCGGCCCGCGTCGCGCGCGCCCGGTCCGCCGCCGCAGCCGGGGAGGGCGGCGGCGACCGGCCCGAGGGCCATCCAGCGGAGCACGTCGCGGCGAGGGGCGAGGCGGTCGGTCATGGGTGCAGCATGGCGGGCCCGGCCGATGCGCGGAAGGCGTGGGACGTTGGGCGTTGCGATAGGCGAGGGCTATGGTCTCGAGCAAGGGCATCGCGAGGAGGAGTGACGACGAGTCCCGCGGCGAGGGCCGGTGGGATTTGCCAATGATCTCTGTTCCGGGTGAATAGAGAGCCAATCGGTTCGAAACCGCCGCAAATCACGGGCGGGACAGCCGTCCGGAGCGGCCGGCGGCGAGGCGGACGCTTGCCGCCCGGGAGGCGCCCCGCGACGGTGGTGAATCAAGCTCCTAGAGCACGCTCGCGAGGGCGGGGAGCAGGGGGGCCGCGCTGATCGCGGCGAGCGCGAGGCCGAGGAGATCGCGGCCAGCGATCGTGCGCTCGAGCCGCTGGAGCTGCTCGGCGCGCGTGCCGGCCGTGACCTGCCAGCGCCCGCGCGCGCCGTCGTCGCGGTAGGCCGGTGCGCCGGGCGCGATCACCGGCACGGCGAGGGCGGGGCCGTCCACAACTGCCTCGGCCACGAGCCCGCGCGCGGGGAGCTCGCCGTCGTCGAAGATCACGTCGGCGCCGTCGACCCGGCCCGCGCGGGCCTCGCGCAGGGCGCGGCGGCGGCGGGCGAGGCGCGCGCGGCTCACGAGGACGAGCAGGCTCAGGAGGAGGCCGGCCGCGGCGACGGCCACGAGGGGGCGCGGCGCGGCGACGGTCGCGCCGAGGTCGCGCGGGCGGACGGTGGTGGGCGTGAGGGTCGACGGCGTGAACGCGGTGCGTCGGGCGACAGAGGTCTCGCCCTCGAGGATCCACCAGCCACCCGTGGGGTCGTGGCGTAGGACGAGCGCCTCGGTCGGCCCGTAGGCGAAGCGGCTCTCGTGCACCGTGCCGGTGCGGGCTCCGTCGGCGGGCAGGAGCCGCGCCGTGCACTGCGTCCGATGCTCGGGGGCCCAGTCGACCGCCTCGCACGTGCGCTCGAGGACGACCCCCTCGGCGATCGTTCGCGTGGCGACGTCACCCGGGCGGCTCTCCGCGAGCCCGAACTGAAGCCGGGTCGGGGCCGCGGTCGGCCAGGTGTCGGCGTCGGGACGCCCGAGGGTCGACGCCGCGGCGAGCACGAACCCAGCGGCAGAGAGCGCGACGAGCGGAGCCGCGACCGCGAGCCCCCGGGCGAGCCACGCGTGGTCCTTGCGGTGCGCGCGGCGGGCCAGGGCGGTCGTCGCGACCACGAACAAGAGCATCGCGGGTAGCCCGAACACCGAGAGCGCGACGTCGTTGGCGCCGCAGGTCCAGTGCGCGTCCACGATCGGCTCGGCCCAGCTCCGCGCGGCTCCGAGGCCGAGGAGCGGGGCGAAGCCGAGCAGGGCGCCCGCCACGCCCCAGGTGGGTTCCGAGCCTCCGTTCGCGTCCGTGGGCCATGCGCGCTCGATCCAGCCGCCGAGGGGGATCAGCGCGAGCACCGCGACGGTGGCCACCGTGGCCCAGACCGCCACGACCCCGCTGCGCGGTCCGCTGCTCGCCGTGATCAGCGCGGGGACGATCGTCCCGGTCGCGAAGAGCGCGGGCATCGCGACCCACACCCCACGCGCGATCCTCCCCCGCGCGCTCGACGTCACGGCTGCATCCTACGGCCGGCGCGCGCCGGATGTTCCGGGCGCGCCCTCTTCGTCGAACCGCTCTTCGTCGAACCGCTCTTCGTCAAACCACGCCAGCCAGCCGCCCGCGACCCGACGCAGCCGGTCGACGGCGAGCGCGTAGACCCGCTCGCGGCCGCGCGGCGCGACCGTGACGAGCCCCGCCTCCATGAGGACCTTCAGGTGGCGTGTGGTCGTCGGCCAGCTGCACGCGAAGCGGTCGGCGATCTCGCCCGCGGTCATCTCGCCGCCGCGGAAGCGCAGGACCATCAGGATCTGGCGTCGCTGCGCGTGGGCGAGGGCCTTGAACACCGCCTCGGTGTCGGCGAGCCGGCGCTCGGCGGCGCTCAGAGCGAGACCCGGCGGAAGTGGGGGAACTCCATCGCGCGGCAGCACGCGCCCATCGGCTCCCAGATGCGCATCACCTCGGGGTCGTGATGGGCGAGCTCGGCGTGGCGCACGTCCTTCCAGATGAAGACCTCGACCAGGACCGGCGGCTCGCCGCCCGCCGCGTCCCGGATCGGCTCGTAGAGCCGCGCAGGCTCGTCGGTCGTCAGGCCGAGGCGGTGCAGCGTGGGCCAGTGCTGCGCGAGCAGGCCGCGCATCTCGGCCTCGCGCTCGGGGTGGACGACGAAGCGACAGAACACGGTGACGGGCTCGGCGGGGACGTTCATGGAGCAACAGTTAGCCGATTCGCTAATCGATGCCAGTCGAGACCGCACGCGCCGAAAAAAAAGCCCGCGCCGTGACCCACTTCGCGCCGCCTCGCCTCTGTGGGGGGACCGGGCCCGAAACGGCGGCTCGCGGGAGGACTGGATGAGAACGAAGACACTGATCCTGGGCGGCGCGCTGATCGTCGCGTCGTCGGCCTCGGTGGCGGCCGCGTTCCCGCGCAACGACTCGTGGCACACGCCGGCCTGGGGGCCGGCGGCGACCGTGCGCGGCGAGGCCGGAGGCATCTACGGGACGGGCGGCCAGTCGGACTACGGCATCCGCTGCTCGAGCTGCCACACCGATCTGGCGGTGCCGATGTGGTGCCCGACGCCGCCGGCGCAAGGCCGCATCGACGTGGACCTCACCGTGACGCCGGCCTTCGGGACGCGCGGCGCGGCGCAGACCTACCGCGCGGGGCAGCGCTACACGATCACGGTTCGGATGACCGGCGAGCACCGCAGCCCCGGCCCAACGCAGAACCTCAACGGCATGGCCGCGACGTTCGAGGATGCGGGCGGCGCGGTGGTCGGACGCTTCGTCACGGACTCGGGCGCCGACTCGGCCGCCTGCACCCCGGGCCTGCCGCCCGGGATCGACGGCCACGGGGGCGTCGGGACGACCTTCGTCTACGGAGACTGCCACGCGGTCCTCTCGGTCGGGGACGGGGGCCGCGGCCGCGACACGTGGACCTTCGATTGGGTCGCGCCGAGCGGGGCGGGCGATCTGACCTTCTACGTCGCCGCGGTGGACGGGGACACGGGGGGCGAGTCATCGACTTGCGACGACGTCGTGGAGCGAGCCTTCTCGCTGGTGGAGGAGTGATCGTGAGACATCTTGTGTTGCTGGATGTGGTTCGCCTGAACCTGGTCGGCCTGGGCTTGATCGCGTGCCTCGCGGTCGTCGGGACCGCCTGCGACGACCCCGAGGAGGGATGTCCTCCCGGAATGATCTGCCGCGCCATGGACGGAGGCGGCGGACGGGACGCGGGTCGTGTGCCGCCCGGAGTCGACGCGGGCCCCCTGCCACCAGGGATCGACGGCGGGCCGCCGGCCGGGTGCGTCGAGGCGTGGGTCTGCGAGCCGTGGACCACCGACGGCACGAGTGACCAGGCCACCCGCGAGTGCGTCGACACCGCAGGGTGCGGGACCACCGTGGCCCGCCCCGCGCTCCAGGCCGCGCTGCCCGACCTCGACCCCGAGTACTACGAGTGCAGGGTCGAGCCGATCGTCACCCGGACCTGCGCTCAGCTCGCGTGTCACGGCGCCGAGCGAGGCCGCGCCTACCGTCTCTACACGCGCGGGCGGCTGCGCCTCGGAGGCCGCTCGATCGGCCCGCACCCACGCTTCCCCTGCCCCGCCGTCCCGTCGGAGACCTGCACTTCGAGCCTCGACTGCAACTGCTCGGACATCCCGATGCTCGACGAAGAGCGGCGCCGGAGCTTCGACGCGGCTCGGGGCTTCGCCCTCGACCCCGCGGGGACGCCGCTCGCCGACATGACCCAGTCCGAGCTGCTCCAGCAGCCGCGGCGCGGCGGAGGCTTCGCTCACGCGGGCGTCCACGTGTGGGCGATCGACGACCCGGACGCCAGGGCGATCGTCGACTGGCTCAACGGCGCACGCCTCGGGCGCGACTGCAACTCCGGGCACTGAAGCTGCGGGCACTGAAGTCCGGGCCAGGACGCTGCGGGCACGGAAGCTTCGGGCACGGAAGCTTCGGGCACGGAAGCTCGGGGCACGGAGCGCGGAAGAGGCGGAGACCCCGGGCCCGGGTCGTCGGGCGCGCCGGAGGCCCTCGGCCCGCCGCCTCGGCGTGACGCTCTGCGTTGCCGCGCTCCGACGGTGGCGATCGCCGCGGTATCCTCGCTTCGTGCGAGGCTTCGCCGTGGCGGTCGCCCTCGCGCTCGTGGTGATCCCCGCGAGCGCGCGGGCCCAGGACGCGTCGCGGATCGTGGCGGTGCGCATCGACGACCCGCGGATGTCGACGCTGCCGGCGCGGATCGAGGGCCAGGTGAGCGACCTCTTCGTCGAGGTGCGCGACGTCGTCGGCCCGCTCGAGTCGAGCGTGGCGGCCCGCGTGGCCCGCGCGCATCGGCTCGACGCCGACGTGGTGGTGTGGACGGTCGCCGCGGAGGGTGGGCTGACCGTGCGGGTGCTCGACGCGCGCGGGCGGCGGGTGTTCAGCCGCGACGTCCCGCTCCCCGATCCGGAGGTGAGGGGCTCCGCCGCGCTCGAGGCGATCGCGGTGATCGTGCGGACGGCGGTGAGCGCCATCGTGGAGGGGCAGGCGATCGGCGAGGCGGAGCGCGCGGTGGTGTCCGCGTCGCCCTTGGCCGAGGCGCCGTCCCCCGCCGCGCCCCCCGCCGCCGAGCCAGCCCTCGCGCGGTCGTCCCCCGCTCGGTCGGCGCCCGACCCTGCGCACCCCGAACCGCCGCCGGCGCGACCGCCCCTCGCGATCGGCCTCGGGTGGCAAGGCGCGATCGACGGCGTGAGCCCGGCCGGCGCGCACGGGGTCTGGCTGCGCGCGGCCTACCTCGCCGGACCGGTGCGGCTCGGCCTCCTCGCCCTCGGGGGCGTGCCGCTCGAGCTCGGCGGTCCGCGCGCCGCGATCCGCGTCACTCACCACCGCGCCTCGCTCGCCTTCGCCGTTGTGCTGCCGCTGACCGACGCGCTCGACCTCGACCTCGGGATCCAGGCCGGCGTCGCGCTCTTCCACCGTGGCACCTACGCGGCGGACCCCGACCTGCGCGCGACCGACGACGCGCTGGTGCCCGTGTTCGTCGGAGGCCTCGAGGCGCGGCTCGTGGGCACGGTGACCGAGTGGCTCTCCCTCAGCGCCGATCTCGAGGTCGACGTCGTCCTGCCTCCCCCGGTGTTCGCGGTGCAGGCCGCGTCGGCCCCGCCGGACCGCGCGGTGAGCTGGATCGTGCCGCTGCTGAGGCTCGGCGCGCACATCGTCCTCGGGGACTGACCCGTTTCGCGCCGTGCGCCCTCTATAGTGTCCGAGATGCTCTTCGCCGTCGCGCTGGATCCCGCGCCCGCCCCGGAGGCGGACCCGCTCGCGCCCCTCGTCGAGGCGGCGCGTCGGGGGGACCGCGACGCGTATCGGGAGCTGCTCCTCGCGGTCCAGCCGAGGATCCGGAACCTCGTCCGCTACCTCGTGCGCGGCGACGGGGAGGTGGACGACCTCGCGCAGGAGGCGCTCGTCGCGGTGGTGCGGGGGCTGCCCGGCTTCCGCGGCGAGGGCGCGTTCCGCGCGTGGGTCGACCGCATCACGGCGCGCCTCGTCTTCGCGCACCTGCGCCGCGCCAAGCGCGAGCCGGAGCTGAAGAACGCGATCCTCCGCCGCGTGGTCGACGAGGAGGCGCGCCCGCCGGACGCGTACCTGCGCCGCCGCGAGCTGGCCCGCGCCCTCGACGCGATCCCCGACGAGCAGCGCGCCGCCCTCGTGCTCCATCACGTGCTCGGGATGAGCGTGCGCGAGGTCGCCGAGGAGCTGGCCGCCCCGCGCGAGACCGTCCGCAGCCGGCTTCGCCTCGGGATGAGCCGGCTCCGCGCGCTGCTCTCGCCGAGGGAGGCGCCGTGACCCACGATCCGGAGCGGCTCCCCGCGCTCGACGACGCCGACGGTCCGGCTCTGCCGATCAGCGAGGCCCGGGCCCGCGCGATGGTGGACGCCGCGCTCGCGACCGCGCTCGATGGACCTGCGTTCGACGGCCCCGCGCTCGATGAGCCGCCGCGCGCGACTCCCCTGCGCCCTCGCGCGCCGCGCGTCGCCCTCCTCGTCGCGGTGGCGATCACGCTCCTCGCCGCCGCGGCGCTCGCGGCGTGGGGGGGCTCCGGAGTCTGGACGGGGCTCACGGACGCACTCGGGCCGTCCCCCGCGGAGCCGACGCGGTCCACGACGACCGGGCCCACGACGACTGAGCCCACGACGACCCCGGCGACGACGACCGAGCCCACGACGACCCAGGCGACGACGACCGAGCCCACGACGACCCAGGCGACGACGACCGAGCCCACGACGACCGAGCCCACGACGCCCCCGCCGCTGACGGCCGAGCCCATGCCCGACGTGGAGGCGACGCCCGACGACCCGACCGCGGCGCCCGCGCCGTCCGACCTCGGCGGTGCGGCGGCCCCGTCGCGGCGCGAGCTCGAGGATCTCCTCCTCGTCGCCAACCGGCTCCGCGCCGAGCAGCGCTGGGTGCAGGCGGACCGGACCTACGCGCAGATCATCCGCGCCGCTCCGCGATCCTCAGAGGCCTACGTCGCCAGCGTCGCCCGCGGGACGGTGCGGCTCTCCCGGCTCGACGACGCGCGGACGGCGCGACGCGAGTTCGAGCGCGCGCTCCGCCTGCGCCCCGAGGGCGCGCTCTCCGAAGAGGCCCGCTACGGGCTCGCGGTGGTGGAGCGTCGCCTCCACGCGCCCGTGCGGGAGCGGCGCGCGCTCGAGGGCTACCTGGCGTCCCACCCACGGGGGATGCGCGCGGCGGCGGCCCGCGCTCGCCTGGCTGAGCTCGCCGAGCGAGCCGATCCGTGAGCGCGACGCGCCTCACCCACGCGCGCCGAGCCGCCGCCCTCGCCGCGCTGTTCGCGCTGACGGGCTGTGATCTCGCCGCGCGCGACGTGGTGGCGGTCGCGTCGGACGCGGGGCTCTTCGATTCGGGGAGCGGCGACGCAGGGCGCAGCGACGCGGGACGCGGCGACGCCGGACCCACCGCGCGCCTGTTCGAGGACGACTTCGAGACGTGCGACTTCGCCCGCTGGGACGCGCCGCCGGCGGCCTCCGCGCGGATCGCCGACGGTCAGGGACGCGACAGTCGCTGCGCCTCCGAGCACGGCTTCTTGCCCGACACGCCCCCGAATCTGACCGCCAGCTTCGCCCCGCAGCGGGAGGTCTGGGCGCGCGCCTTCGTGCGCATGTCGCCCGCGATGGTGCTCCCGCAGCCGCGCGGGTTGCAGCTCCTGTCGCTCGTTGGCGGGGCGGGGGACCTCGCGGTCACGATCTTCGTCCCGTTGGGCACCGACGTGCTCGCGGTGGGCACCCTCATGGTCCCGGCCGGCGGTGAGGGCTTCGAGATCGAGAGCGCGTTCCGCCCCGCTGCCCCTGGCGTCGCGGGCACGTGGCGTTGCGTGGAGCTCCACGTGCGGCTCGACGCGTCCGTCCCGACCTCGAGCCGCGTGGAGCTCTTCGTCGACGGCGTCCTCGAGCTCTCCCATGTCGGAGACATCGGCGGACCGACCGCGCCCGCGATCGGCGCGCTGCGGCTTGCGCCCGAGCTCCACGGGACCGGCGCGTGGCCGACGACGAACACCTTCCTCGTCGACGACGTCGCGGTTGACGCAACGCGCGTCGGCTGCGCGGCCGTCAGCCCGTAGAGGCGGCGACCGCCGGATCGGCGAGCGCGTCGCGGTAGTCGCGCAGGCTGCCCGCGCCCGGGGACCATCCGGCGAGGAACCGCAGGAAGTCCGCGCGCGCCACCGGGTAGAGCGCCCGCCACTCTGCCTCGAGCGCGTCGCGATCCACTCGCGCGTCCCCGATCGACTCGCGGAGCACGGCGAAGTAGTGGTCGAGGCGGGCGCCCTCGTCGCGCACGCCGCCCCCCCAGCCGCGAGCCGCGAAGAGGAGGTAGGCCACGTCGCGCACCCCGGCGCCTCCCCCGACGTACTGGAAGTCGACCGCCGCGACCGCGGCGTCGCGCGGGGCGAAGCAGAAGTTGGCCGGCTTGGCGTCGCCGTGGACGAGGGTCCGAAACCGCGCGCCGGTCAGGGCGTCGTCGAGCTTCGCCGCGGCCTCGCGCAGGCGCGGCTCGGTGAGCACCGCCAGCTCGTCGGGGCGGGTGGCGAGGTGCCAGTAGCTGCCCTCCTCCCACAGGCCCTCGGGCGCCGCGCCGAGGAACGTGGCGTGGAACCGTGCGAGCCACTCGAGGCATCGCGCGGTCTGGGCCGCGTTGAGAGCGCTGGCGCGCCCCGCGAAGCCGGCCGCGTCCAGATCCTCGAGGAGGAAGCGCCACCCGGTCGAGGTCTCCTCGGCCGCCAGGCATCCCGCTATCCGAGTTGCGTTGTCGAGCTTCGTCGCGTGCCGGAGGTAGAAGGCGCGCTCTACCGCGTAGGAGTGGAGCTTCCGCGCGTGCGAGCGGCCGCTGGCCGGGCGTGGGTCGACGCGCTTGAGGATCGCCGAGGTGCTCGGCGCGCCCACGAGGCGCACCCGCGCGACCTCGCCGTAGCCGCCCCACAGCGTCTGGAGATGCTCGATCGGGCCGGCGCGCTCGGCCCCCGTCTGCGTCGCGATCCAGCCCTTCATCGCGGCTCATCCTAGCAGGAGCAACCGAGCGCCTCGAAGGCCGCGGGCCGGCCCCCGTCCTTGCCGCTGCCCGCCCCGAGATCGCCCCCAGCCACCCCTGCCCCTCTGCCCACGAAGTCTCATGAAATCAGACGAGAAAGTGTCCGTTTTGCGTCAGTCCGAACCCCCGATCCGCGTCCGTCCAGCATTCATCAAAGACAACGATTGGAGACCGGCTCATGAGCATCCGTCTGCGCGTCGCGCTGACCGTCATCACCACCTTCGCCCTCGCCCTCAGCGGCTGCGGAGGCATCCTCCGGGACCTCTTCGGGACGGCCGAGCCGCGCACCGCGGTGAACGTCCAGTGCCCGCTCCCCGAGCGGGCGTCCGCGCCCGACGCCGGCGAGTAGGCGCCGGCGGGGTTCACCAGGGGGGCGGGCCCGCGCGAAGCGGCGCCCGCTCCCCGGGGCCCACCGGATGCCGGCCGATTCCCGTCAGGAAAGGTTGCATTGGTGTAAGAGATCGCTGCGAGAAGACGATGGCTATCCCCGCGCCGGGGTGTCCGCCGCCGCGGGGGGGAGGCACCGCCGCGCTTACGGCCGAGGTGTCCGAGGGCTCAGGGCTGGCTGCTGGGCGGCGCGCCGTAGGCGCCGGCCATCGAGCCGCGATCGAGGATCGGCGCGTCGTCGTCGACGAGGTGCCCGGTCCCGACGCTGGCCTCGTCGTCGCTGGCCTCGTCGCCGCTGGCCCCGAGCTGGTCCGCCGTCCCGTCGCCGGCCTCGCCGTCGTCCGATTCGCTCTCCGCGGGCTCGCTCCCCGTGGGCGCGTCATCGGGTCCCGGCTCCTCGCTCGGCGTCTCGGCTTCGCCGGACGGGGGCAGCGGCTCGGGCGGGTCCTCCGGCGGCGGGTCGGGCGGCGCGCCGTAGGGCTGGACGATGTCGCTCTCGGGTGCGTCGTCGCAGCCGACCGCGGCCGCGAGGCTGGCGCCGAGGTAGAAGATCGCCGCGCGGCCCACGTCGCCGAGTCGCCGCGTCCGCGGGGGACGGAGCGCGGCGAGGGGCGCGGCGCAGAAGGGGCACGTGACCTCGACGACCGCCACGTGGCGGGCGCATCCGGGGCAGGGGGCGAGCGACATCCCCGAAGGGTCTCATGAGGGCCGCGCGCGTCACCAGAGGTGTCCGGCCGGGGGAGGCCGAGCGCCTCGGCGCTGCCCGAGCTTCGTGAGCGCGCCGGGCGCGCGATCGCGGCGCCTCGCGCGTCAACCCTCGGAGGGCGCAGTCAGATGGGCTGGCGGCGCAGGCCTCGCCGACGCAGCTCCTCGAGGAGCCCCTCGGCGCCCTCGAGGCGCCGGCTCGACCCGCACCGATACACGTAGGCCTGTCCGTCGTCGTTCGTCATGAAGAACACGACGTAGCGCGCGCCCACGTCGGTGGCCCCGATGAGGCGACCGCGGCCCGACTGCCGGATCGTCACGGTCGCGGGGGGCGTACCCTTGTAGCGCGCGTCCACGCGGAACACGGCGGTACCGTCGTCGTCGAGCCGGGCGACGGTGGCTTCGACGATGAAGGTCGCGCGGGCGATCTCCCGCGGCAGCGGCATCGGGGCGCAGCGCGCGTGGGCCGTCGAGGCCGAGACGGCGAGGAGCGCGAGGGCGGCCGCGGTGGCGGCGGCGAGGAGGCGTCGCATCGAGGGGATCATGCCCTGTCGGACCTCGTCCCGCCCGCGAGCTTGGCCGCGCGCCGCCCATGGTATCCGCCGGAGGCATCGACTTGCGGCGCAGAAGTCGCTAAGGGGGGACCCATGCCGAGCTTCGCGACCATCGACCTGGGGTCGAACGCCAACCGGCTCCTCATCGTGGAGGCGGAGGCCCCCGGTGAGCTTCGCAAGGTGGTGAGCCTGCGCCGGCCGGTGCGCCTCGGGCACCGCGTGTTCCTGACCGGGCGGCTCGACCCGCAGCAGGTGGACGCGTGCGTCGCCGCGCTGAAGGAGTTCAAGAAGGAGCTCGACGGACGCGAGCTCACCGCGGTGCGCGCGGTGGTGACCGCGTCGGCGCGGGACGCGGTGAACTCGGGCGACCTCATCGAGCGGGCCGAGCGCGAGGCGGGGATCCGCCTCGAGGCGATCAGCGGCACCGAGGAGGCCCGGCTGGTGAAGCTCGCGGTCGACTCGCGGATGCAGCTCGGCGGCTACCGCTCGCTGCTCGTCGACCTCGGCGGCGGCAGCCTCGAGCTCTCCGAGGTCAACCACGACGAGGTGCGCTACTCGACCTCGCTCGAGATCGGGACGGTGCGCCTGCTCGAGTCGTTCCTGATGGCCGGCGAGCCGGTGACCGACCGGCAGGAGAAGCTCCTCAAGAGCTACATCGAGCGGATGATCGGGCCGATCGAGGACAAGTTCCGCCGGCGCCGCTACGACATCGTCGCGGGCACCGGCGGCAACTTCGACGCGATCGCGCGGCTCTGCCCCGGCCCCGAGTCGGATCTGCCGACGATCGACGTCCAGGCGGCGCGCGCGCTGCTCCCCCGGATGAAGAAGCTCACCCCCATCGAGCGGCAGGCGGCCTACGGCCTGCGCGCGGATCGGGCCGACGTGATCGTGCCCGCGCTCTACGTGATCCTCCGCGTCGCGGACCTCGCCCGGACCGAGGAGATCGCCTGCCCGGGCGTCGGTCTCAAGGAGGGCATGGCGGTCGAGCTGGTCGACAAGCACTACCGGGTCTGGGACTACAGCGTCGACGAGAGCGCGATGGCGCGCGCCGCGGTGCACCTCGGCCGGCGCTACCACTTCGATGAGCCGCACGCGACCCAGGTCGACAGGCTCGCTTGCGTTCTCTTCGACAAGCTCGGCGCGGTCCACGAGCTCGGCCCGAGCGATCGGCAGCTCCTTCGCGTGGCCGCCCTGCTGCACGACGTCGGCGACTTCATCAGCAGCGCCGCGCACCACAAGCACACGCAGTACATCATCGAGAACACCGATCTGATGGGCCTCAGCCAGGGCCAGCGGATCGTGGTGGCCGCGGTCGCGCGCTACCACCGGCGCGCGATGCCGAGCGCGAAGCACGCGAGCTTCAAGAAGCTCTCCCCCGCCGACCGCAAGCGCGTGCGCAAGCTCGCCTCGCTCCTCCGCGTCGCCGACGCCCTCGACCGCGCGCACCGCAGCAAGGTCCGCACGGTCGACGTCGAGCTCCAGGGCGAGGAGATCGTGATCACGCCGCGCGGCTCGGGAGACCTCGCCCTCGAGGTGTGGACCGCGCGCCGCAAGGCCGAGCTCTTCGAGAAGACGTTCGAGCGCGATCTGCGCTTCGAGCTGCCCGCCGTGCGCCCCGCGCGGAGCCCTGAGGCGGCCGAGGCCAACTGAGGTCGGCGCTCGGCGGCGAGCCGACCTCGTCCGCGTCCCGCGGTCAGTCGCAGGTGCGCCGGCCGAAGGTGTCGGTCCCGGACTCGGTCAGCCCCGGCTGGCATACGCACTCGCTGGCGCAGGGTCGGGTGCCGCGCCCGCACGACCAGACGCACCGATTGTCGGGCGTGACGACCCGGTACGGACCGACGCAGCACTGGCCGCGGATGCACCGCGTCCGGTCGCACTCGGCCGCGGTGTCGCACGCCGGGAGCGGGCCGCGATCCACGCAGCCGGTCGGCGGGGCGGGCGGAGGCCCCGCGTCGAAGATCGTCACGGGGGCGCCCGCGTCGGGGAGCGGTCCGGCGTCGATCGAGGTCGGGGCCGGGCCAGCGTCGAGGCCGATCACTGGGAGGCTGTGCGACTCGAAGCAGCCGG
>JAUHXR010000275.1 GCA_030426845.1 Polyangia bacterium
CGACGGCCGTTCGGCGTGGTCAGACGTGACGAGGCGATGCTCAGGCATCGTCGAGGAGCGGCTGGCCGCGCCGGACGGCTGTCCCGCCCGTGATTTGCGGCGGTTTCAAACCGATTGGCGCTCTAGCTCGCGTCGCCGCTGGCATCCTGACCGGCCGCCTCGCGGAGCGTGCGCTTGAGCACCTTGCCGGTCGGGTTCTTGGGCAGCGCGTCCATCACCACCACCTCGCGCGGGCGCTTGGGCCCGGCGAGGCGCTCGCGCGCGAAGGTGAGCACGTCCTCCTCGTCGAGCGGCGGCGTCCTCGGCACCACGCAGGCCCGCACGCGCTCGCCGAGATCCGGGTCGGCCACGCCCACCACCGCGCACTCGGCCACGTTGGGGTGGCGGTGCAGGGCCTCCTCGATCTCGGCCGGATAGACGTTCACCCCGCCGGTGATGATCATGTCGCGCTTGCGGCCGTCGAGGTGCAACAAACCGTGCTCATCGCGGTGCGCGAGATCGCCCACGCTGAAGTACCCGCCCCGCATCGACGCGCGGGTCGCCGCCTCGTCCTGGTGGTAGCCGGCCACGAGCATCGCGTTCTTCACGAACAGCTCGCCCGTCTCGCCGGGGTCGACCTCGCGCCCCTGGGCGTCGAGCAGGCGGACGTCGTTCTCGCGCAGCGGGTGACCGATGGTGCCGGGCGCGCGGAGCAGCTCCGCGGGCGTCGCGAGCGTGTTGAGGCCCGTCTCGGTGGAGCCGTAGATGTTGTAGAGCACGTGGCCGAGCTCGCCGATCACGCGGCTCGCGAGCTCGCCCGGCAGGGGGGCGCCGGCGGTGAAGACCGCGCGCAGGCTCCGCGTGTCGTAGCGCCGCCGCACCTCCGGCGGCAGGGCGAGCACCCGGCTCAGCATGGTCGGCACGACCGCGGTGGTGGTGATCCGGTGGCGCTCGATCGTCGCGAGGAAGGCCTCCGGGTCGAAGCGCCGCGCGATCACCACCGCGCCGCCGAGCACGAAGGTGAAGCCGATGAACCCGAACGCGGTCGTGTGGTACATCGGGCAGACCGCGAGGTGGCGGTCGTCGCTCCGGACGGGCAGCTCGTCGAGGACGTGCAGCATCGCCCACACCATCTCCTCCGGGAAGCGACGCACCGCGCCCTTGGGCCGACCGGTCGTCCCGCTGGTGTAGATGACGACCGCGCCCTCGTGTCCGTCGATCGGCGCGGCGGGGGCGCGCGCGACCGCGTCGTCGTAGGCGAGGGCGCCCGACGCGGCGCCCGCCTCGCTCCCGCCCGCCTCGCTCCCGCCCGCCTCGCTCCCGACCACGAGGAGCCGCGACGCGGGCAGGGGGACGCGATCGACCAGCGAGGCCTCGACGATCGCGGCGCGGGCGCCCGAGTGCTCGGCGAGGTAGGCGAGCTCCCCGGCGGTGCTCCGCCAGCTCACCGGGATCGCCGAGGCGCCGATGCGGGCCAGCGCGGCCTGGGCCTCCAGCACCTCGGGGCGGTTCTCGAGGACGAGGAGCCCGGCGTCCCCCGGCCGCAGGCCCAGGTCGCTCCGCAGCACGTGGGCGAGCTGGTCGACCCGCCGGTCGAGCGCCCGGAAGGTCCGCGTCTCGTCGTCCCCGATCAGCGCCGGCGCGTCCGGGCGCGCTCGCGCATGGACGCGCAGGAGCGACGGCAGGCCGAGGGGCCCCGCGAGCCGCTGACGCGCCAGCTCGAGCGCGCCGCGAGGGCTCCCCTCGAGCAGCCCGATCGACTTGCGGGCCACCCCCGCGGCCGCCCGCGCCCGGCCGGTCCAGCGCCTCGCCCACTCCGTCGCGCGGTTCACTGTGGTCATAAAGATTCGTGATTCGGGGCCGTAAGGATGTTGACCGGCCGAGGAACGCCTTCGTACTCTTCGGCCTGGTTCTGCGTCCCACAAGAGGAGGCGATCGAATGTCGTTCTGGGAAGATTCGAGCCCGCTGGTCAAGGTAGCTCTCGTGGTGGGGATCCTCGGGTTCCTCTACCTCGGCGCGGATTACGCGATGGGCCTGTTCCTGTTCCCGCCGTCGTGCTCCTACGAGGAGGGCGGGCAGACCATGGACGGCTGCCCCGCGAACTCCGAGTGCGTCGACGGCGCCTGCGTCTCCACCCAGCGCGGCATCTGAGCCAGGCGCGGCCGCGAGCCGTGCCTGAGCGCTCCGCCTAGCGGTAGCACTGCGTCCTTTAGGAGCACTGCGTCCACGAGGAGCACTGCGTCCACGAGGAGCACTGCGTCCACGAGGAGCACTGCGTCCACGAGGAGCACTGCGTCCACGAGGAGCACTGCGTCCGCTAGCAGCCCGTCGTCGAGTTGCGGCACCGCGTCCGCCAGCAGCACCGCGTCCCACGGCCGATCAGGTTCGGTCGTAGGGGCGCGGGCTCTCGAGGCCGCGCAGGAACGCGTCGCCTACGCTGACGCAGGCCTCGCGGACCTCCATCGCGCCGCCCAGCAGCAGGCAGAGCGGGTGCAGCTCGACCCGCTCGACCTCCGCGCGGTGGTCGTCCACGAACGCGGCGAGGCGGAGGAGCACGTCCGCGATCGCCTGGACGGTCGCCTTGCGCTGCGCCGGGCCTCCGCCGAGGAGCAGGGGGGCTCCGTCGAGCCGCGCGAGGACTCGCTCGAGCGCCTCCGGGCCCGCGGGCAGGACCGTGTACGTGGCGTCGCCCGCCGCGCGGCCATGCGGATCGGCGAAGGCGATCTCGGCGAGCGCCCGATCCCCCGCGAGGGGGCGCGCGGTGACGCGGAGCCGCGCCTGGGCCGTGGTGGTGGCCGTGACGTGTACGCCGAGCAGCCGCGCCTCGGGCTGGCGCTCGGTGGCCAGGGTCATGATCTGCCGGTAGACGTCGCGCACGCGCGCCGCGTTGTCGACTCCGTCCACCGCGAGGTCCGGGTGATCCCAGATCCGCAGGTCGGGGCTCGCGAGGGAGATGCGGACCGGGAAGCCGATCCCCGCCGCCTCGGACGCCGCGCGCGACGGGCTCGAGCAGAGCTCCTCGATCGGCAAGGGTACGCCGTAGGGCGCCAGGGCCGCCTTCGACGCCGGGTCGGAGAGCGCGCGGGGCGGGCCGAAGATGACGTCCTGCACGGCGCGCCGATCGACCCCCTCGATCACCGCGCGGCTCGGCGGCGCGGCCTCGGTGGCCTCCCGGAGCGCGCGCAGGGCCTGACCCACCGCCCTCGGATCGCCGATCGGCCGCTCGCTCGCCGAGCGCTGCGAGGACCAGCTCAGCATCCCGTCGTCGGCGCGGCCCAGGCGGCCCCCGCCGCGTCCCGCGATCGTCGCGTCGGCGCCGAGCCGCACCCGATCGAGCGCGGTCAGCGCGCGCGTCGACGCCGTCCAGGGGTGCTCGGCGCCCGCCGCGAGGAGGGCGATCACCGACACGAGCGGCTCCACCTCGGTGACCGCGGCGAGCCCCAGATCGAGCCCGACGCAGCGCGCGCGTTCGGCCGTCTCGCGCTCCGCGACGGTGGCGAGCGGAACGGTGACGCCTCGCTCGCGGGCTGCGTCGGCGAGCGCGACGAGCGCGTCCTCCGGGGGTGGGCCGGCGAGCGCCACCGCGACGCGATCGCCGTCCTCGAGCGCGCTCCGGGCGCGCGAGAGCGGCCGCGGATCGATCGCCGGCTCGGCGTCCACGCCCACGCGGTCGGTGGCGCGCGCGCACTCCACCGCGAGCTCGGCCTCGTCGCAGAGGATGAGCCAGCGCTCCGTCACCGGGCGCTTCGCGAGGTTGTCCGCGCGGTCGGGCGCACGGAGGAGGCGATGAAGAGGTAGCGCCCGCCACGGTCGAGGAGCACGCCGCGGACCTCGATGGGCGCGCCGAGCTCGAGCTGGAGCACGGCGGAGATCGTCGCCTCGGTCTTGGCCACGAAGATCGGGAGGTTCGCCTCGCGGGTGCGGAGCTGGATCGCGCGCGCGCTGGTGAGCCCGGCGCCGCGCGCGAGGTCGTCGAGCTGGGGTTCGATCCGCGCGAGCTCGTCGATCATGCGGAGCCGGCGGCCGGTGTGGCGCTCGGGGATCACCGCGAGGGCACGCGGCGGCACCTGGACCTCGGAGCCCGTCGCGCTGGCGACCGCGGCGAACGGGTCCCCGGGTGCGGGCGCTTGGGCCGCGGCTCCGGCCGCCAGCGCCAGCGCGAGCGCGGCGGAGCAGGCGGCAACCGATCCGAGGCGCGGACCGCGGGCGGATCCGTCGAGGCGAGGGGCGCGCATCGCTGAGGGCGAGTGTAGCAGCAGGTGGACCCATCGCTCGCGGCTCGGATATCCTCGACGCGGTGGCGACGCCGCGCACGCTCGGTCTGCTCGTCGCGCTCTCTCTGAGCGTCGCCGCGCCCGCGCGCGCGCAGGACGCCGCGCCCGCCTCCGAGGAGACCACCGGCCAGCCCGAGAACGTCCGGTCGACCCGTCAGGCCCGCGCACACTTCATGGAGGGGCTCGAGCACTTCCGCGCCCACCGCTACCGCGAGGCGATCCAGGCGTTCACCCTGGCCGCGCAGCTCGTGCCGAGCGCCGACCTCCACTACAACATCGCGCGCGCCCACGAGGAGCTGAGCGAGTACGAGGCGGCGATCGAGGGCTACCAGCGCTACCTGCGCGATCGGGTCGACCCGCCGGACCGCGCGCAGGTGGAGACCCACATCGAGCAGCTCCGCGCCCAGGCGGCGGCCGCGGCGGCCCACGCGCAGAGCGCGCCCACGACGGGCACGCTGCGCCTCACCGCGAACCGTGCCGGCGCCGACGTGACCCTCGACGGCGAGGACGCCGGACAGTCGCCCTGGGAGGAGGCGCGCGAGCTCCCCGCGGGGCGGCACGCCCTCGCGCTCAGCCGCGAGGGCTACGTCCCCTTCCGCTCCGAGGTGAGCGTCGAGGCGGGGGTGCCGACCGCGGCCTACGCCGACCTCGTCCCCGAGACGCGCTACCGCGCGACGCAGGGCGACCGCATCTTCACGTGGATCGCGTGGGGCCTGGGCCTCGCCTCGGTCGGCGCCGCGATCGGGCTCGGGGTCGAGGCGGCTTCGCGCCAGGGGACCGATCTGGACGACGCGCGGACCTGGGCGGCGTTCTCGGACGTGTTCGCGGGGGCAGCCGTCGGCCTCGGCGTGGTCGGCCTGATCCTCTGGTTCGTCGAGGGCCGCACGGTCGGGACCGAGCAGATCACGGTCGACGAGGACGACGCGAGCGGCGTCCGCGGCCCGTAGCGCCGGCTCTCGGCGCGTCAGCCGCTCGGCGTGTCCGACCGCCCGGAGGAGCGCAGCCCCGCCGCGGCCAGCACACGCGCGATGCGCTGCTCGGCCTCGGCGCCGATCGGGCCCTCGGGCAGATCCTGGCGATGGCCGAGGGCCGCGCGTGCGGTCGCGTGGACCGACGCCTCGAGGCCGACGAGGTCGTAGCCACCCTCGAGGAAGAACCCGACCCGCCCGTGGCCGAGCGCGTCGGCGACGTCGATCAGCGCGGTGGCCATCGCCCCGTAGGTGTCCTCGTGGAGCTCCATCGCGGCCAGCGGATCGCGCGCGTGGGCGTCGAACCCGGCAGACAC
This sequence comes from Polyangia bacterium, assembly GCA_030426845.1. Classification (GTDB taxonomy): domain Bacteria; phylum Myxococcota_A; class Polyangia; order Polyangiales; family Sandaracinaceae; genus JAUHXR01. Next base: position 5,540 of record JAUHXR010000275.1, read on the forward strand.
GAGGAGGACGTCGGGGCGGTGGGCCTCGAGGGCCGGGATCACCACGCGGCGGAAGGCCTCGCCGTAGACGGCGTCGCCCGAGCCGGGCGGCAGGGCGAGGTTCAGGGTCGCGCCGCGGCCCGCGCCGTGCCCCACCTCCTCCGGCGCGCCGGTCCCCGGGTAGAGCGGGTACTGGTGGAGCGAGACGAAGAGCACGTCGCTCCGGCCCTCGAACACGTGCTGGGTGCCGTTGCCGTGGTGGACGTCCCAGTCGACGATGGCGACGCGCGACGCGCCGGCGTCGAGGGCGGCTTCGGCCGCGACCGCGACGTTGTTGATCATGCAGAAGCCCATCGCGCGATCCGCCTCGGCGTGGTGGCCGGGCGGTCGGAGGAGCGCGAGGCCCCGGCGCGCGCGTCCGTCGAGCAGCGCCTCGGTGAGCGCGACCGATCCGCCGGCCGCGCGCAGGACGGCCTCGTGGCTGCCGCCCGAGAAGAACGTGTCGGCGTCGAGGTGCCCCGCGCCGCCGGCGCCGAGCGCGCGGTCGAGGCTGTCGAGGTAGCTTGCGTCGTGGACCCGGGCGAGGAGCGCCGCGCTCGCGTGAGGGGCCTCGATCGCGAGGGTCTCGGCGTCGGTTGCCGCGCGGCGCAGCCCGTCGCGGGCCGCCGCGAGGCGCTCCGGGCGCTCGGGGTGCGGCCCCGCTGCGTGGTGCGCGTCGAACCGCGCGTCGTCGACGACCGCGAGGCCCGCCATCAGAACTCGAGGAGGTTCACCTGCGCCGCTCGCCCGAACGTGCCGGGAGGCAGCTCGAGGCTGCTCTGGCCCTCGACGAGGACCACCGCGACGATCGCGGCCGCGCCGCCGAGCACCGCCACCGCGCCCGCGATCAGGCCGACGATCAGCGCGGTGTCGTCGCCGCCTCCGCCGCCGACCGGCCGGTCACGCGTCGGGACGTAGGCGGGCACGCTGAGCGCGACCGTGCTCGTGCGTCCCTCCTCGATCGTCACGCTCCGCGCCGCCAGCTCCTCCTGGAGGCGGAGCACGCGCAGCTCGTGGCTCCCCGGGTTGGCGGGCATCTCGGCGCCGATCAGCGCGGGCGAGATGGGCGTGCCGTCCAGCGTCACCCCGTCGACCGCCGCGTCGAAGTTCTCGACGCGGATCACCAGGCGGCCTACGCGCGGCGCGATCGCGGCCAGGAGCTGCTGGGCCTCCGCGCGCAGCTCCGGCGTCTGCTGGGACACACACCGCCGGAGGAACGTGCGGTAGTTCTCGGCCGCCTCGACGATCATCCCCGTCTCCGACTGGGCGGTGGCGAGGTTGTAGACGATCGGGGCGAGCGGGACGATCCCGGCCGCGCGCTGGAACGACTCGCGGGCCTCCATCCACCGCTCCGCGCGCGACGCTTCGATACCGGCGCGGTAGTGCGGGCGCGCCGCGGCGCGGATCGCGGGGCTGGGCTGCGGCTCGGGCTCGCACTGCGCGCGCGCCGCGCCCGGAGCGAGCGCGAGCGCGAGGAGCAGGCACGACGCGAGGCCACGCATGGCGACAAGCTCACCCGGCCGCGCGCTCGGCGTCAAGCCGCGCGGGAGACGACGCCACGGCTCGCGAGCGTGCCCAGCCCTACCCAGAGGAAGCTCGCGCCGAGCATCGCGAAGAACGCCGCCTCGGCGTGGAGGCCGGCCGCGGCCGCGCGGTACGTGAAGAAGGCGTGCGCGCCACCGAGCGCGACCTCGAGCAGGGTGGTGAGGATCGGTCGGTGGATGCGGTAGCGCGGCCCGGCCGCGGCCTCGGAGCCGGCCTTCGGCGTCCGGACGAACACCGCCGAGCGGCTCACGAGCCCCTCCGCGAAGGACGCCGTGTACGCGAGCGAGAGGCCGATCGCTAGGGGGATCACGAGCGGGATCAACAGCACGTGTGAGGCGGGCGCGCGCACGTAGCGGAGCGCCGACCCGTAGAAGAGCACGCACCCGAGGCCCACCAGACCGAGCAGGCCGGCGTTGATCGGCAGGGTGTAGTCGATGAGGTACTGGAGGCCGTAGAGGGTGGTGAACGGCGAGGTCAGCGCGGCCATCAGGATCAGCGGATCGATCGCGTGACGCCCGAGGTGGAGGAACATCATCGCCTTGCTGCGCACCGGCAGGTCGCTGCGGGCGATCCGCCAGCCGATCGCGCGCAGGAGCTGCGCGCTCCCGAGCGACCAGCGCATCTGCTGGGTGCGGAACGAAGCCATCTCCTCGGGGAGCTCGGTGGGCACCGCGTACTCCCTGAGGTGCACCAGCCGCCAGCCGCCGAGGTGGGCGCGGAAGCTGAGGTCCGCGTCCTCGGCGAGGATGTCGCCGCGCCACCCGCCGGACTCGCGGATCGCGCGGGTCCGCCAGAGCCCGTTGGTGCCGTTGAACTGCAGGGGCAGGCGTCGAGACGCGCGCGCGAACTGGTCGATCGCGAAGAGTCCGTCGAGGACCATCGCCTGCAAGCGGGTGAGGAGCGAGTGGTTGCGGTTGAGGAAGCTCCACCGAACCTGCACGCAGGCCACGTCGGGTGCCGCGAAGAACGGCACCGTCCGGCGGAGGAAGTCCGGCGCGGGCACGCAGTCGGCGTCGAAGATCGCGACGAGATCGGTGTCGACCTCGGCGAGCCCCGCGTTGAGCGCGCCCGCCTTGAATCCCTCCGGCCGCTCGCGGTGCAGGAGCGTGACGTCCCGGCCGCTGGCGGCCAGCTCGTCCACCACCGCGCGCACGCGCTCGGTCGTGGCGTCGCTCGAGTCGTCGAGCACCTGGATGCGTAGCCGGTCAGCGGGGTAGTCGAGCGCGGCCGCGCAGCGGATGACGCGCTCGGCGACGTAGAACTCGTCCTTCAGCGGGAGCTGCACGGTGACCGTCGGCCAGGGATCGGGCGACGCCGGCGGCTCGGGATCGTGCTCGCGCAGGCCGCGCCACACCGCGCGGAAGAAATGCCCGCTGAGGACGAGGAGCATCGCCCTCAGCACCAGGCGGGCGGCCTCGAACATGAGCAGGAGCGCGAACATGAACGGCGGCGGAGTCTACCAGGCCGCGCCGGCTCCGCGGGGAGCCGATCGGGGCCGCGGTTCAGGGGGCCAAAGGAGCGGCTCAGCGCATGACTCAGCGAGGAGGCTCAGCGCCGTGACTCAGCGCCGTGACTCAGCGAGGAGGCTCAGGGGGCCGGCACGGGCAGCCCGAGGGTCCGCGCCCAGCCGCGCGCCGGCTCGAAGCCCGGATCGCCCGCGAGCGACTCGCGCACCGCGTCCTCCGCGCGGGCCCGCTGCCCCGCGTCGAGGAGCGCGCGGATCCAGCGGTGGAACGCGCGCGCGCGGAGCGGCGCCTCGGCGAGCGGGGCCTCGAGCCGCGCCGCGCGCTCGAGGGACATGAGCTCCTCGTCGCGGCGGCCGAGCTGCGCCTGCGCGGTGGCGAGCGTGAGGTGGTAGGCCATGCGGTCGGGCGCGAGGGTCACCGCGCGCGCGAGCGCGATGTAGGCCCGCCCCGGGTCGCCCTCACGGAGGTGCGCGGCGCCGAGGTTCTGCCACGCGCGCGCCGACCGGGGGGCCCGCTGGACCGCGTCGTCGAACAGCGCCACGTCGCTGCGCCAGACCTGCACCCGGTCCGCAGTGCGCGCGGCGAACACGCAGAGCGCCGCGGTGAGGAGCAGGGGCGCGGCCCGGCCTCGGCACGTCGCGAGCAGGGCGCCGAGGACCCCGAGCGCGCCGAGCGCGGGCAGGTAGAGGTAGCGGTCGGCCACCGGGTTGAGGAGCCACGGGCCGGCCAGGGTGGGGAGGCTGGCGACCAGGAACCAGGCCACGCCGACGAAGACCGCGGGCCGCCGCCGGGCGGTGAGCGCCGCGGCCAGGAGGAGCGCGGCGGTGGCGAGCGCGCCCGCGATCGCGGGACCGGCCGCCGCGAGCTGGGCAGGGTCGTGCTCCGCGCTGAGCGGCCAGCCGAGGAGGGTGCGGAGCGCGCGGAAGCCGAGGACGGCCGGCACCTCCGACCAGCCCGCGCCGGGCGCCGCGTCGAGCGCGAGGCCGCCGGTGGGGGCCCCCGCGGAGAGCGCCGGGAACCCGAGGCGCAGGTGAAGGTAGCCCGCGACGAGGGCGCCTGGCACCGCGCAGGCCGCGAGCGCCGCCCAGCGTCCGCGCGCGACCGAGCGCCCCAGCCATCGCGGGTGCTGCGCGAGCACGACGAACAGCAGCGGCACGGCCACCGCGAGCTCCTTGGCGAGCAGCGCCAGCGCGAAGGCGAGGCCCGCGAGCGCGAGCCACGCGGGGCGCCCGATCAGCCCGCGCCGCGCGAGGAGGATCGCGGCGAGGCCGAAGGCGGCGACGAGCAGATCCTCGCGGTTGCTGACCGACGCGACCGCCTCGGTGCACGCCGGGTGCAGCCCGAACAGCAGCGCCCCCGCAAAGGCCGGGATCGGCGCGAACCCGAGGCGCCGGAGCAGGAGGAGCGCGAGCGCGACGGCGAGCGCGTGCAGGGCGAGGCTCTGGGCGTGGTAGCGAGGGAAGTCGTCGCCGAAGAGCGCGCGGTCGATCAGCAGCGACGCGAGCAAGGTGGGGCGGCTCTGATCGGGCACGGCCTCGTCGAGGAAGGTCGGCGAGAGCAGGCGGCCGACGCCGCCGTCGGGCCCGAGGAGCGGGTGGCGGACCACGTGGTGGTGATCGTCGTAGGTGGGCCCGAAGCGCAACGACCCGAGGTACGGCACCACGCTGATCGCGCCGGCCAGGAGCGCGGCCGCGAGCGTACGCCCGCCTCCCGTCACAGCGCGCCCTCGCTCCGGTAGCGGCGCACCGCCTCGCGGGCGCCGTCCTCGAAGCGAACGGGCGGGCGGAACCCGAGCGCGCGCAGGCGGCTCGTGTCGAGGGCGCAGTCGCTCGTGAGCGTGGTCAGCCGGGCGCGGTCGAGCGGAGGGCGGCGGCCGAGCGGCGTGAACGCGGCCTCGAGCGCGCCCGCGAGGCCGCGCGCGACCGAGAGCGGGACACGGCCGGGCATCAGGCGGGCCCCCGCGGCGTCGGCGAGGATCCGCGCCGCGCCCGCGAGCGTCGCCGGGGGCTCGTCGGCCACGTGGAGGATCCCCCGCGCCGGCTCGGCCTCGGCCACGAAGCGGATCGCGGCGATCAGGTTGTCCAGGTGACAAAACGACATGCGGTTGTCGCCCCGGCCGAGGATCGGGAAGCCGCCGCGCGCGATGGCTCGGCACAGCGCGAGGAAGTTCCGCCGCTCCCCCGGCCCGTAGACGGTCGGCGGCCTCAGGATCACGACGCGCGTGGAGCCCCAGGGCTCGGCGAGGAGCCCCTCCTCCGCGGCGCGCTTGCTGCGGCCGTAGGCGGTGGTGGGCGTCGCCGGCGCGTCCTCGCCCACGAGGCCCGCGTCGGGGCGCCAGCCGAGCGCGGCCTGGCTGCTGAGGAACACGAAGGCGCGGCACCCCGCGTCTTTCGCGGCCCGCGCGAGGGCCAGCGTCGCGTCGCAGTTGATCCGCTGCGCCTCCGCCTCCGAGTCGACCGGGTCGAGCGCGGCCGCGCAGTGGGCGACCACGTCGATCCCCTGGCACAGGGCAGGCAGCGCGCCCGCGTCGCGGAGGTCGCCGTGGATCACCTCCGCCGCGCGGACCGGGCGCCGGTGGGCGAGGGCGCGCGCGGGGACGCCCGCGTCGTCGAGCGCTTCGAGCAGGCGCCCGCCGATCAGCCCGCCGCCGCCCGTGACCAGCCAGCGGGGATCGCTCAACGGTGCCTCAGCGCGTGCAGCGCGACCCGCGCGGCCGCGGGGGGGTGGAGGAGCGCGTTGGGGTAGCTGACGTTCGACGTCTCGCACGCGCACGGCGCCGCCCGCACGGCCTCGCGCGCCCGCCGCGCCTCGGGCCCGCGCCACAGCGCGCCGAAGTCGAGCCCGTAGTCGCGCACGTTGCCCATGGGCTCGCCGCGGGCGGTGCTCGTCCAGACCTCGCCCTTGGGCATCACCGCGCAGGTCGCGAAGCCCGCGAAGCAGCGGTGCAGCCGCGGCCCGTCCAGCCGGGCGATCGCCTCGCGCGTGTAGTGGACGCGGAACGCCTTCACGAGGGCGGAGACCCCGCGCCGCGGCTCGGCGGCGATGCGCGCCAGGGCCCGCTCGAGGGCCGCGCGGGTGGCGCGCGAATCGGCCGCGAGCGGGACGTCGTCGTTGTAGTACTCGGGCCGGATCTGGGCCACCTCGACCACGTAAGAGTCGGGCCGCAGCTCGCGCAGCACGAAGTCCACCGTGCGCTCGACCTGCTCGACGTTGAACGCGCTCACCACCGTGTTGCAGCCGATCGTGAGGCGCGGGTCGTCCACCGCGCGCAGCGCCTCGACCAGCTGCAGCAGTCGCTCGAAGTTGCCGTCGAAGCCGCGGACGCGATCGTGCGCCGCGCCGACGCCGTCGAGGGAGAGGTTCACGATGAGGCGCGTGTCGCCGAAGCCGTCGAGCATCCGCGCGACGGCGCGGGTCGCCGCGTGCACGAACGTCCCGTTGGTCGGCACGCTGACGAAGCGCGGCCGGCAGGATCGAGCGAGGGCGACCGCGAGCTCGGCGAAGTCCTTGCGCATGAAGGGCTCGCCGCCGCTCAGCGTCACCCACTCGAGCTGCCCGATCGTCGCGAAGAGGCGGCGGTGCTCCTCGAGGGTGAGCTCGTCGTCGGCGACGCTGGGGGCGTCGAGGTAGCGGGCGCCGATCTGGCAGGTCTGACAGCGCGAGTTGCATCGATCGGTGACGACGAAGCTCATCGTGAGCGGGCGGATCACCGGCGCGCCGAGCTCGCGGAACGCGTTGTAGAGCGG
>JAUHXR010000276.1 GCA_030426845.1 Polyangia bacterium
GTCGTCGACCAGTGCTTTCAGTGCAAGCTGTGCGAGGTCCAGTGCCCGTACACGCCGCGTGACGGGCACGAGTTCCAGCTCGACTTCCCCAAGCTCATGCACCGCTACAACGCGGTGCGCGGCTCACGGAAGAGCAAGGTCCAGCTCGCGGTTCTGAGCGACCCCGACCGCGCCGGCGCCGCCGCCCGCATGAGCTTCGGGATCGCCAACCAGATGAACCGCGTGGCGCTGCACCGATGGTTCATGGAGAAGCTCGCGGGCATCCACCGCGACAAGCTCCTGCCGGACTTCGCCCAGGAGACCTTCGAGGACTGGGCGCAAGACGAGATGCTCCTCGACGACGGCCCGAAGGGTCGCGGCGAGCCGGCCGAGGTGGTGCTCTTCCAGACCTGCTTCGTGCAGCACAACGAGCCGCAGATCGGCAAGGACACCGTCTCCGTCCTGCAGAAGAACGGCGTCAAGGTCCGTTGTCAGAAGGGCCTCGAGTGCTGCGGCATGCCGGCGTGGGAGTCGGGCGACCTCGACCTGCTGCGCAAGAAGGCGCACGCCAACCTCGAGCGGCTGATGCCCCACGTCGAGGCGGGCTCGAAGGTCCTCGCGATCAACCCGACCTGCTCGATGATGCTGCGGCGTGAGTGGCCCGAGCTCCTCGAGGGCGAGGACCGCGAGCGCGCGAGCCGGCTCGCCGAGGCGGTGCACGACCCGGGCGAGTACCTCTGGTCGCTCCGCAACGAGCCGCGCTTCAACACCGACTTCAAGTCGAGCCCCGAGGCCCCGGTGGCCTACCACGCGCCGTGTCACCTCCGCGCGCAGGCGGTCGGCTTCAAGGGGCGCGACCTGCTCCGCAAGATCCCCGGCGTGAAGCCCAAGACGGTCATGGAGTGCTGCGGCCACGACGGCACCTACGCGATGACGGTGGACGGCTTCGAGGCCTCACAACGGCACGGCAAGCGCGCGTTCGAGGAGATGAAGGCGGCGGACACGGAGATCTGGGCGACCGACTGCCCGCTGGCCGCGTTGCAGTTCGAGCAGCACGCGGGGGTCAAGCCGATGCACCCGATGAGCATCCTCGCGCGGGCCTACCGAGAGGGCGGCTTCGGCCCTACGGAGGACGAGTGATGCAGAAGATCGATCGCAGCGAGGTCGTCGACTACCAGACCTACCAGGACAACCGAGACGCGACGCGCGAGGCGGCGCTCCTCGCCAAGGCCACGCGGCGGATCCAGGTGGGGGACGCGTTCACGTTCCTCTTCGAGAACCGGGCGACCGTCCTCTACCAGATCCAGGAGATGATGCGGGTCGAGCGCATCGTGCGGGAGAAGGACATCCAGCACGAGATCGACACGTACAACGAGCTGCTCCACGACGGCGGCGTCCTCGGCTGCACGCTCCTCATCGGGATCGACGACCCGGCGGAGCGCGACGAGAAGCTCCGCGCGTGGGTCGGTCTCGTGCCGACGATCTACGCGGAGCTCCCCGACGGCCGGCGGGTGCGGCCGGGCTTCGACGCGCGCCAGGTGGGCGACGAGCGGCTCTCGTCGGTCCAGTACCTGAGCTTCGAGCTGGGCGCCCAGGCGCCGGTCGCGCTCGGGGTCGAGCACCCCGGCGCCGAGGCGCGGGTCGAGCTCAGCGACGCGCAGCGCGCGGCCCTCCAGGCCGACCTCGACGCCTGAGCCCGGCCGCCGCGCGCGCTACACGTCACACCCACCGCGCTACACCTCCACGCAGAGCCCCGAGGCGACGTCGCAGCGCGTGAAGGGGTCGTCGGTGCAGTGGAGGTCGCTCTCGCACCTCGGCCGGCACGCGCCGTCCACGCAGCCGTAGCCGTCGCGGCAGTCGCTGACGTCGGCGCACCGAGGGGCGCAGTAGGCCTGCGTCTCGCCGTCGGGCCTGGTGTGCTCGAGGCACAGGCCGCCCTCGCAGTCGGCGTCCGAGGCGCACCGGACGCGGGCGCACAGGCCGTCCGGGAACCCGTAGCGGTGCTCCTGCAGGCACCACTCGAGCGGCGCGCAGTCCGGGCTGATCCGACACCCACCCCGCGGAGCCGCGAGCGGGTCCCGGCACTGAAGGTTGCCGTCGCACACCCGGTCGGCCGCGCAGTCCGCCGGCTCGTAGCACGCCGGCAGGCAGATCCTGCTCGACTCCGAGGCCCCGCAGACCCAGCCCCGGCGCTCGCAGGCCTCCGCCGGGTCGAGCGTCCCGTCGCAGCTGGGCAGGCAGAACCCGGCGCTCGAGCAGACCGACCCCTCGGGGCAGGGGCTCCCGTCTTCGCAGGAGGCGCTGCATACGCCGCCGGCGGAGTTGAGCTCGCGCTCGTCCACACAGAAGCCGGACAGGCAGTCGGCGTCGGTCGCGCACGAGCTGCCCAGCTCGGCGGGCGGAGCCCCCGCGTCGGGCCCGGGGCCGGCGTCGGCCGGCGGGGCGGTCAGCCCACCGTCGGGAGGCCCGGCGTCGTCCGAGGGGGAGTGGGCGGAGCCGCACGCGGCGAGGGCGATCGCGGAGAGCAAGAGGAGTGTTCGCATCCGGAGAGCCTGAGCGGCGCGTCGCGGTACCGGGCGTCGAAGACCGAGGCCGCTCGCCGGAAGACGCGCGGCCTCGCGCGCAAGACGCGCGGCCTCGCCCCGAAGATGGCCAGCGAGCCGCGCGTCGTGGCCCCGTGAGCGGCTCGTCACGTTCCCCGGCAGAGCCCGGAGGCGACGTCGCAGCGGGTGAACGGGTCGGTGCAGTGGAGGTCGCTCTCGCAGCTCGGCCGGCACGCGCCGTCCACGCAGGCGTAGCCCTCGCGGCAGTCGGCTCCCGTCGCGCATCGTGGCGCGCAATAGGGCCGAATCTCACCGTCCGGGCGGGTGTGCTCGAGGCAGAGCCCGCCGTCGCAGTCGCGGTCGGAGGCGCACCCAAGGCGGGTGCACTGGCCGTCGGGGAACCCGTAGCGGTGCTCCTGCAGGCACGCCTCGAGCGGCGCGCAGTCCTGGTTGATCCGACACGCGCCTCGCGGCTCAGCGAGCGGGTCGCGGCACTGCATGTTCCGGTCGCACGTCTGATCGGCCGCGCAGAACCTCGCGCCGTAGCAGGTCGGCAGGCAGATGCCGGCCAGGTCCGCCGACCCGCACTCGAAGCCCTCGCGCTCGCAGGTGCGCTCCGAGTCCGGGCGCCAGTCGCAGGTGCGCCAGCAGAACCCGTCGGTCCTGCAGGCCGACCCCTCGGGGCAGGGGCTTCCGTCCGCGCAGGACGCGCTGCACATGCCCCCGGTGGAGTTGAGCGTGCGCTCGTCCAGGCAGACGCCGGTCTGGCACTCCGCGTCGGTCTCACACGCCGCGCCGAGCTCGGCGCGCGGTGGCCCGGTGTCGGGGACCGGGCCCGCGTCGCGTGGCCCCGGACCGGCGTCGGAGGCTGGCGGCGCTCCGGCGTCCGAGGGGGAGGGGAGACCGGCATCCAACGAGGAGCCGGCGTCCTCCGAGGGGGAGTGAGAGGAGCCGCAGGCCGCGAGCACGATCGCGGAGAGCAAGGGGAGTGTTCGCATCCGGTGAGCCTGAGCGACGCGTCGCGATTCCTGACATCGAAGACCGGGGCCGCGCGCCGGAAGACGCGTGGTCTCGCGCCGAAGACGCGCGTCCTGCTCGTCGAGGTCTCGTCGCGCCCGTCTACGTCTCCACGCAGAGCCCCGAGCCGACGTCGCAGCGTGTGAGGGGGTCGATGCAGTGGGCGTCGCTCTCGCACCTCGGCCGACACGCCGTGTCGGCGCACGCGTAGCCCGCGCGGCAGTCGCCGTCGCTGGCGCATCGCGCCAAGCAGACCTGGCGACTCAGACCGTTCGGCGCGGTGTGCATGACGCACAGGCCGCCTCCCCAGCACTCCTCGCCCACGTCACAGCGGATGTCGGTGCACTGCCCCCCGGGGAACCCGAAGACATGCTCCTGGCGGCACCACTCGGCGGGTCCGCAGTCCTGGTTGATGCGACAGCCACCGCGCGGGGTCGCGAGCGGGTCGCGGCATTGGGCGCCGTCGTCGCACACCTCGCCCGGAGCGCAGTCCGCCCGCTCCCTGCAGGCGGGGATGCACACCGCGATCATGCCGGCAATCCCGCATATCGTTCCTCGGCGCTCGCACGCGGCGCTCGGATCCGCCGAGGGGTTGCAGGCGGCGAGGCAGATCTCCGAGTTCTCGATGCACGCGGACCCCGCGGGGCACGCGCGCCCGCCGGCGCACGACGCGCTGCAGGCTCCCCCGGTCGAGTTCCACGCGCGCTCGTCCAGGCACATGCCGGAGCTGCATTGCGCATCGGTCTCGCACGGGGCGCCGATCGCGCCGAGCGGCGAGCCCGAGTCCGGCGGCGCGCCGGCGTCGGGGCGCGCGGCGTCAGGGCGCGCGGCGTCAGGGCGCGCGGCGTCAGGATGGGAGCCGTCCATCGAACGTCCATGAGACGTGTTACACCCGACGAGCGCGATCGTGAGGAGCAAGGGGAGTGAACGCATGGAGGTAGCCTGGAGGGCTCCTCGCAGTTCCTGACATCGAAAATGGCGGTCGCCCTCCGAAAGAAGGTCGACCGCTCGAGAAGACGGGCGGCCAGCGATGGCTACTCGACGCACCGGCCCGACGCGAGGTCGCAGCGGGTCTGTGAGTCGAGGCAGACGTCGTTGGCCGCGCAGGCGGGCTGACAGGCCCCCTCGACGCAGTCGTATCCGTCGCGGCAGTCGGCGGGGGCTTCGCAGCGGGGGAGGCACGTCGGCGCGAGGATGCCGTCGCTGCGCATCACCTCCAGGCAGAGCCCGCCCGTACCGCAGTCCGTCCCGGGCGTGCAGGTCTGCGTCGTGCACTGGCCCCCCGGGAACCCGAGCCGCTCGGGCCGGCAGTACTCCAGCGCCGCGCAGTCCTCGTGGAACCGGCAGCCCCCGAGCGGGGCGGCGGTGGGGCTGTGGCAAGCGCCGAGGGTGTCGCACACGTCGCCGGCCGCGCAGTCCGCGCTGTCGTCGCACCCGGGCGCGCAGCCGGGCACGCCCGAGAAGCTCCCGCAGTGCCAGCCGGGTCGGGCGCACGCGTCGTCCTCGCACGAGGGCCAGCACAGGCCCGCGCCCTCGTTGCAGAACGAGCCGGCCGGGCAGTTGGCGTCGGAGACGCAGGGCCCCGTGCAGAAGCCACCGGGCGAGCCGAGCTCGCGCTCGGTCACGCAGTCCCCTCCGACGCACCGGGCGTCGCGCTCGCACGGATCGCCGATCCGAGCGACGCCGGGCCCGGCGTCGCGCGGAGCCGGAGGCCCCGCGTCGGGCGAGGTGCCGGGCCCGGCGTCGACCGGGCCGGCGTCCGCGAGGGCCGCGTCCATGGGTCCGCCGTCGTCGTTGGTGTGGGAGTCGCCGCACCCCGCGAGCGCGAAGGTCACGGAGGCGAGGAGGAGAAGCCGTCGAAGCTGCATCCCTCAAGCATGCCTGCGCCACTGGAGCCCGGACGAGCCAAGAAGGCTCGCGCGCTCCAGGAAGATCGGAGGCGTCGCCGAAAAAGGGCCGGGGCCCAGTCAGCGGTGGTGGCTCAGCGGTGGTGGTTGCGGCGCTCGTCCACGTCGGGCGGCGGCGCGTGGGCGACGGGCAGGAACGGGCTCTCGCGGTAGAGCTCGGCCGCGCGCGGGTAGCGCTCGGGGTCGAGCGCGTGGAGGTGCGCTTCGCAGCGCTCGGCCCACTCGCGCGCGACCCCGTGGTGCGAGGCCCAGCGCACGCACGTCTCGAGGTGCTCGCGTGCCGTGTCGTAGCCGACGCTCGCGTCCCCGCCGCTGACGAGCGCGCGGAGGACGTCGCTGTCGGGAAGCTCGAGCTCGGCGTGGAGATCGGCGCGGTGCTCGTACATCTCGCCGATCCGCGCGGCCGCGATCACGCTGTGCCGCGGCGAGCCGAGCTCGTAGACCCGCTCGAGCTCCGCGCGCGCGATGAGGAGACGCCGGCGGCTGCGCACGAGCCACGGGCTCATCACCTCGCTCCACCACCGCGCGGGGTCGTCGATGCGCGACCGCCGCACGCCGCGGACCGCGAGGTAGCGATCGACCGAGCGCTCGGCGCGGAGCAGCCGGCCCTCGGCCACCGCCTCGCGCACCCAGCGCGCGGGGACCGCGCCGCCGAGCTCGAGCTCCGCCTGATGGGCCGCCCACCCGCGCTCGACCCGTCGCCACGCGCGAGCCGCGACCCGGGCCTCGCCGCGCCGGTGCGCTACCTGGGCGCGGAGCCCGTCGGCGACGAGGGTGAGCCCGACCGGCGCGTCTCGCGTCCGCCCGAGCGCCTCGATCGCGGCGGTGGCGTGGGCCAGCTCACCGGCCTCGAGGAACATCCGGGCGACCTCGTAGCGGACCCGGATGGCGGCGCGCGGCTCCGCGTAGAGGAAGTGCGCGACGTAGGCCTCGGCGTCCTGGGACGCGCGCTCGCGGTGGCCGAGCGCCCGGCGCAGCACGAAGGCCCGCTCGAGGGCCGGCCCGGTCGCGGCGCACGGCTCGCCGTCGTGGAGCACCGCGGTCGACGACGCGAGGCAGGCCTCCGCGTAGCCCTCGAACGCGGTGGCGGCGGCCTCGTACTCCGTCTGCCCGTCGAGGCGGCGCGCGTTGGCGTAGCGTGCTGCGAGCGCGGAGGTCGGGGCGTCGGGCGCGGCGGTCTGGGCGGCGGCCGGGGCGGCGGCGAGCACGATCGACAGGGTCAGGGCGGCGCTTCGAGTCATCGCGATCCTCGCGTCGGGGGTCCGCCGCGCCTCCGCGTCAGGGCGGCTGCGGTCCGGCGGAGGCGTGTTTCGGCAATTCCCAAGCGCGATGGAATTCAATGTGCCCGAGTTCCTCCGTACCGTCGAGCGAGGGGTGGGGAATCGGATCCCCGCCGCGCTCGTTCAGACCCACCGGAGGCACTGTGACCGCCCTAGAGCTGCTCGATCCCCATGCCCGCTGGGCCGCGCTCGCCCTCGTACGCCTGATGAAGGACGGCGCGGGGTCCGAGAGCGCCGACGATCAGGCGGCGATGCGCGGGCTCGAGGTCGCGCTCGGCTTCCCCGACGCGATCACCGGCGGCGCCGCGAGCTTCCCCGACGACCTGGCCCTCAACCGGCTCGGGCCGCGGGACCGGCTCCTCGCGTTCGCGGCCTGCGCGTGGATGATGTTCGCGGACGGAATCAGCGAGCGGCGCGAGTCGGACTTCCTCGACGGCCTCGCGGACGAGCTCCAGATCGCGCCGCGCGCCGCGCGCTTCCTCGTGGCCCACGCCCGCTGGGTCCGCTCGGAGTACGAGCTGCCGCCCCACCGAGAGGCGGACCTGCTGCTCACCGAGTGCGCGCGCCGGGTGGCCGCCCTCGAAGCCCGCGCCGCCGCCTGACCACCGCCGCGGCGCCTGCCCCTCCGCGACCGTTCGCGAGGGGTGAGCCATTCTGCGAAGCTGGTGCGTCGGGTCTCCGTGGGTGCCGAGCACGAGCCGCGTTCCAGCGCCGTTCCCCCGCTCGAGGGGGACGGAGTCGTGCGCCGGCTCCCGACCCAGCACACGCAGCAGGGGGACGCGGCGCTCGTCGCGGAGGCCCTCGCCGGGGATCGGTGGGCCGCCGATGCGCTCTACCGACGCCACGCGCCAGACGTGTACCGGGTCGCGACGATCCTCCTCGGCCGGAGCGCCGACGTGGACGACATCGCGCAGGACGCCTTCATCAAGGCGTTCCGCGGGTTGTCGACGCTCCGCGACCGCGGCTCCTTCGGCGGCTGGGTCGTCCGCATCGCGGCCAACCTCTCGCGCTCGCGTCTGCGCCGCCGCGGCCTCCTCCGCCGACTCGGCCTCGACCGCGGCGAGGAGGACCAGAGCTTCGAGGCGCTCGCGGCGCCCGCGCTCTCGGTCGAGCGTCGGATCGAGCTGCGACGCATCGGCGAGCTCGTCCAGCGGCTGCCCGCCGATCAGCGGGTGGCGTGGACGCTCCGCCGCGTCGAGGGCTGGCCGCTCGCCGAGATCGCCGAGGCGGTCGGGGCCTCCCTCGCGACGGTGAAGCGCCGGGTCGCGGCGGTGGACGCGCGCCTCGCGTCCCACGTGGAGCGGGCCGATGGCTGACGAGCCGGAGCGTCTGGGGCGCGAGCTCGAGGTCCGGGTCGACGAGGCCCGGCTGGCCAGGGGCTGGTCGGCCATCGAGCGAGGGGCCTTCGGGTCGCGCCGGCCCCGGCGGCTGGCGCCGCTCCTCGCGGCGAGCCTGGTCGTCGCCGCCGCGGCCGCGCTCGCCCTCGGGCTCTGGCGGGCGCGCGATCCGGGCCCGCTGACCCTCGCCGGCGGAGGCTCGCTGGAGCCGACGGTGAGCGCGGCCCGCGGCGGGGTGATCGACCTCGAGGACGGCTCGCACATCGCGTTGACGGACGGCACGCGGCTCCAGCCGATCGAGAGCACGGGTTCGCGGTTCGGCCTGCTGCTGCACGAGGGCGAGGCCAGGTTCGAGGTCGAGCCCGGGGGCCCGCGGCGCTGGGTGATCGAGGCGGGCGCGCTCAGCGTCGAGGTCGTCGGCACGGTCTTCACGGTGCGCCGGCGCGACGGGCGGGTGCGCGTCGCGGTCGAGCGGGGCCGGGTCTTGGTCCGCGGCGACCGGCTGCCCGAGCGCGTGCGCCTGCTCGAGGCCGGCGACGCGGTCGAGGTGGAGGCGACGGAGCTCGCCGCGGCGCCGCCCTCGAGCGCGCCGCCCTCGAGCGCGGCGTCCAGCTCGCCGTCGGCGGCGCCAGAGACCGAGACGTCGAGCGCGCTGACGGTCGCGCCCGAGCCGGCCGAACCCGCGGCGCCCGAACCCGCGCCCCCCGCGCCCACGCGCGTCGAGGCCCCGTCGCAGGCGCCGGCGCCTACCGCAGCCACGCTGCTCGCGGAGGCCGACGCCGCGCGTCGCGCCGGCGAGATCGACGAGGCGCTCGCGACCCTGCGCGTGGCGTCGCGCCGCGCGGGCGACCCGGACGCGGCCCTGGCCGGCTTCACCCGCGGCCGGCTCGCGCAAGAGCATGGTCGCGCCGCGGAGGCGGTCGCCGACTTCGAGCGAGCCCTCCGCGTCGGGCTGCCGGCCGCGCTGGCCGAGAGCGCGCGGCATCGCCTGATCGCGGCCCACGCGGCGACCGGCGACCCGGAGGCCGCCCGGTCCGCCGCGCGCGACTACCTCCGACGCTACCCGGACGGGACCTACCGCCAGGACGCAGAGGAGGCCTTGTGAGCGCCAGGCCACTCACCACGAGCCGACTCGGACCTCTCGTCTGCTTCGCGGCTCTGGCGCTGCCTCTCCCGGCGCGGGCGGCCGACGTCGCGGTTCGCGCCCGCGGCTGCCCCTCGATCGCCAGCCCGGTCGGGGCCGCGCTGGGCCTCGAGCTCTCGGCCGGCTGGAGGGTGGCGCCCGCCGCGCCCCTCGCGCTGCTCATCGAGGTGGCGACCTGCGAGGACGCCCGCTGGACGCTGCGCATGATCGGGGCCCGGGGCGAGGTCCTGCGGGGGCCCGAGGTCATCGACATGGCGAGCTTCGGCCCCCGTTCGCGCGCCCGGGTCGCCGCGCTCTGGGCGGCCGAGCGCCTGCCGACCGACGGGCCGACCGCCCGCGACGCCGCGCCGGGCTCCGCGCCCGAGCCGGTCGCGGCCGAGACGCTCGGCTCCCCCGAGCCGCCGACCGAGCCCGCGCCGGTCGACACGCCGCCGCTCGCCCGCCCCGCGCACCCTCCACGCCCGCTCGGTCCGCTCCGGGTCTTCGCCTCCGTCGGCGGCGCCGGGCTCGTCGACCCGGCCGAGCTCGCGTCCTTCGCGCTCACCGGCCGCGCCGGCGCCGGCGCCCAGCTCGGCGACTGGATCCTCCTCGCCGGCGCCGTCGAGGCGGACCTGCTGTGGGAGCCCTTCGGGCACCTCAACCCGGCGGTCCGACTCTGCGCCGAGCCACGGCTGACGATCCCCTTCGACGGCGGCCTCGAGCTCTTCGTTGGCCCGAGCGGGTGCCTCAGCGTCTCGCGCCACATCCGCGGCATTCAAGACGAGTGGACAGGAGGTGCCTCCGCGGGAGGCCTGGTAGGCTTCTCGGTCTCCGTCCTGCGCCGCCTGTGGCTCGGGCTCCGGCTCGACGGCGCGGCCTGGGCGCGCGACCCGTTCGCCCCCGTGTCGCGGGCGACGTTCGCCGGCGCGGTCAGGACCGACATGCCCTGGGTGGGGATCTTCCGCGCGAGCCTCGAGGTCCGCTGGGCCCCGGATTGATCGCCGCCGCTCAGGCCGCGCGCTCGCCGACCCATCGGCGCGCGTCCTCGAGATCGGAGAAGGCCTTCATCGTCTGGCCGCTCGCGAGGGCCATCGCCGAGATGACGAGGTGCCAGAGCGGGCGGTCGGTGACGATCGCCACCGCGCCGATGCGGCCGCGGTGCGTCCGGTGCCAGCGCACGAAGAGCTCGCGCGCCTCGGGCTCGTAGTCGGTCATCTCGCGGCAGTCGAAGATCAGCGCGCCCAGGTCTCCCTCCAGCGAGAGCTCGCTGAGCGCGTCGAGCAGCCCGAACGGGGTGAGGCGCCCGCGCAGGACGACGACCGGAGCGATGCGCACCTCCCCTGGATAAGGATGTCCCTCGACAGGGTCAACTTCGCGCGGGCTGGCCTCGCGCGGTCAGCTTCGCTCGGACGAACCTTGGGCGGTGCCGAACACCCAGTCCCAGAGCGGCGAGCTGATGCCCCAGCGCGAGCGCGGGTCGCGGTGGTGGTGCGCCATGTGGTGGCGGCGGAGCGCCTCGAGCACGCGCCCGCCGCGCGGGCCGTGGTGCACGAGGTGATGGATCGCCTCGTAGGCGAGGTAGCCGCTCATCGTGCCCGCCATCAGCGTGGGCCACGCGACGCCCGCGACGAGGCGGTACAGGCCGAGCATCAGCAGGCCGAGCGAGACGAACTGGACGGGCGTCGCGGCGAGGCGGCTGGGCTCGTCGGGGTGCCGGTGGTGGTGGCCGTGGACGATGAAGGTCGTGACCTTGCCGGCGTCGCCGCGCGCGGGGAAGTGAAACAGGAACCGGTGCATCAGGTACTCGAGGAGCGTCCAGGCGAGGACCCCCGCTGCGAAGAGCGCGATCGTGAGGGCGGGCGCGTCACGGGCCTCGGGCGCAGCTCGCTCGAGGCACCAGGCGACCAGCGGTGTCACCACGACGAACGGCAGCGCGGGGTGGCCGCGGAAGATCAGCACCTCGGGGACGAAGGCGCGGAACAGGCGCATCTGGCGGGCGCGCTCGGCGCCGCGGGCAGGGTCCCACGGCGCGCGCGCGGCCTCGACGCAGGCCTCCGTGAAGGGCCCGGTGCCGCTCACTCGTCCTTCCCGAAGTACTCCACGCGGTAGAGATCGGTGCGGCGATCGTTCCAGTTCTGGACCGTGCCGGAGTGCCGCGCGCGCCGGAGCTGCTCGAGGTCCACGTCCTGGAAGAGGACCGTCTCGACGTTCGGCTCCGCCTCGACCGCGATGCCGTCGCGCGCGAACGGGATGTCCGACGGAGTGAAGATCCCCGACTGGGCGTAGTGGGTGTCTGCGTTCTCGACGAGCGGGAGGTTGCCGACGCAACCTGCGTTGATAACGTACACCTGGTTCTCGATCGCGCGCGCCTGGCAGCAGAGCCGCACCCGCAGGTGCCCGCGGCGGTCGGTGGTGTTGGACGGCACGAAGAGCATCTGCGCGCCCTTCTCGACCGCGATCCGCGCCAGCTCCGGGAACTCCGCGTCGTAGCAGATGAGGATCGCGATGCGGCCGTGGTCGGTGTCGATGACGCGCATCGAGTCGCCGCCCTTGACGCCCCACCAGCGCGCCTCGTTGGGCGTCGGGTGGATCTTCTTCTGCTGGTCGATCGAGCCGTCGCGGCCGAAGAAGTAGGCGATGTTGTAGAGCTGCTCGTCCTCGATCGCGAGGGCGGAGCCGCCGACGATGTTGATGTTGTAGTGGGTCGCGAGCCGAGTGAAGAGCTCGAGGTAGCGCGGCGTGAAGCCGGCCAGGTCGCGCGCGCCGCGCTCCGGGTGGTGCGCGTCCACGAGCGAGAGGAGCTGGACCGTGAACAGCTCGGGGAAGCAGAGGATGCTCGCCTTGTAGTCCGACGCCGCGTCGACGAAGAACTCGCACTGCCGCTCGAACTCCTCCCAGTCCGCGATGCGACGCATCTTGTATTGCACGAGCGAGAGCCGCACCTCCCGCACCGAGCGGCGCGCCTTGCGGGTGCGCTCGCGGGGCGCGAAGTCGAGGTTCGGCCACTCGAGGCAGGTCGCCCAGCCACCCGAGTCCTCGTCGTTCGGGAGGTAGTCCTCGATGAGCTGGCGGAGCTGGAAGCCGTTGGAGAGCTGCG
>JAUHXR010000277.1 GCA_030426845.1 Polyangia bacterium
GAGCGGCTGCTGCGGCTCGACGGCGACGCCTACCACGAGGCCGCGTCGCTGCGGCTCCGCGCCGAGCACGCCGAGCGGCGCACCGATCGCGCGCGGCTGCTGAGCAAGCTGACCGCTCTCCACGTGCTGCGGCGGGATCTGCGCGAGGCCGCGATCGCGTGCCGGCGGATCCTCGACGAGACTCCGAGCCACCGCGAGGCGTCGATCCGGCTGCGGCGCGCGGCGTGCCGGCTGCGTGATCGCGAGCTGCTCCGGGAGGCCCTGGCGTCCGAGGCGCAGGTCGCGCTCCCGGCGCCCCAGCGCGCGCGGGTCCTCACCGCCCTGGCGCTCGAGCTCGAGCTCGCGGGCAGCGTGGAGGAGGCCATCTCCTGCGCGGAGGCCGCGCTGGTCGCTGACCCCTCGAGCGCCGAGGCGGCGCTCCTCGTCGCGCGTCACCTCGAGTCGGTGGACGAGCCGCGGGCCGCGCTCGGGGTGGTGCGGGCACTGTTCGGCGACGCGCCGCCGATCCTCGAGGCTTGGGCGCGGGTCGCCCGCGAGTCGGGCGAGCGCGAAGTGATGAACGAGGCGCTCGACGCGTGGGCCGCGGTCTCCCCCTACGACGCCGAGCCCTGGGCGACCCGGCTCACCGCGTTCCTCTCGGCCGAGTCGAGCGACGCGATCGCGACCGCGGTGGAGGGCGCGATCGACCACGCGCGCGTGACCCCGCGCCTCGCGCGCCCGATCGCGCAGGCCATCGAGCGCCTCGGCGAGCGGGACGCCGGCCGCGCGGCGGCGCTGGCGGTGCGGGCGAGCGACGCGCTGGGCCCGGCGGGGGACGCGCTGCGCGAGCTCGCCGGCCGCCTCGCCGACGTCTCGGGCTCGGCCGCGATGCGCCGCGACGCGCTCGAGCGCAAGGCCGCGGCCCTCGTCGACGAGCCGCGCGTCGCCGCGCTGCGCGAGCTCGCCGCCCTTCACCGCGAAGAGGGGGACCGAGCGGCGGAGGCTCGCACGCACCTGCGCCTGCTCGCGGAGCAGCCCTACCACCCCGAGGCGCTCGAGCGGCTCGTCGCGGTCTACGCCGAGACGGGGGAGCACGAGCGCCTGAGCGCGGTCCTGAGCCTCTCGCTCGAGGCGGCCGGCGACGAGAGCCGCGGGCGGACGGAGCCGCTGCTCCGCCTCGCCGCCGCGAGCGCTCGGCTCCACGGCGACCTGGATCGGGCCGAGTCGTTCCTGCGCGAGATCGTCGACCCGCGCGACGAGGACGACGAGCCGCTCATGGCCGCGGCCGGCGCGCTCATCGCGCTGGGCCGACCGCGCCGCGCGATCGACGTGCTGCGCGAGGCGGGCCGCGCGCTCGAGGGCCCGCGTGCCGCGGCGGTGTACCGGCACGCGGTGTACATCGCGCGGCGCATCGTCGAGGATCCGCGGCTCGCCCTCACGGTCGCGATCGAGGGCCTCGATCGCGCGCCGGGGGCGGGGCCGCTGCTCGTCGTGTTCGAGCAGCTCGCGATCGAGCTGCGCGACGTGGACGCGGCGGAGCGGGTGTACCGGCGCCTCATCGATCGCGCGATGGGTCCGCACGGGCGGCGGGCGCTGGCCTACCGGCGCGCGCGCTGGCTGGAGGGGGCCGACGCTCCCCGCGCCGCGCTCGACGCCTACCTCGACGCCTTCGAGCTCTCACCCCAGGCCGGAGTGGTCTACTCCTCGATCGAGCGCATCGCGCGCGAGCTGGGCGACCTCCCCGCGCTCGTCCAGGCCGCTTCCGCGCTCGCCGAGCGCGCGACCCACCCGGCGGTGCGGACACGCATGACGCGCGAGGCGGCCCGGCTGCTCGAGCACGAGCTGGCCGCCCCCGAGCGCGCGTTCGACCTTCTCCTGGCGCAGTGGACGGTGAGCGGCGACGCGGAGATCGAAGACGACCTCGGGCGCATCGCGGGCGCGCTCCGTGCGCGGGACCCCGCCCGCGGGGAGGCCGCGTTCGAGCGCATCCTCGAGGTGCTCCGAGCCCGCGCGAAGGACGCGTGGATGGGTGAGGCCAAGGCCCGGCTCTACCTGCGTCAGGGTCGGGTCCACGCGGTCGGTCGCCGTGACCTCGACGCGGCGGTGGCCGCGGTGGAGGAGGGGCTCGCGGCGGTGCGCGAAGAAGGAGGCGGCGATCCGGATCTGGTCGCGGACCTGAACATCGAGCTGGCGTCCTGGCTCTACGAGGGCGCGCGCCGCGACGACGCGATCGCACGTGTGCAAGACGCGCTGCGGGCCAAACCCGACCATCGGCCCGCGCTCACCCTGGGCTCGCAGCTCGGGGTCCCGCTCGCCCCGCCTCCCGCGGTCCCGGCCGACGCAGATCCGTTCGCCGACTGGTCGGACCTCGGCGACGACGCGCCGTCGGCCCGCGACACGGCGGCGATGGACCGCCCGCCCGGGCCGGTGTCCTCGACGAGCGCCGAGGAGCGCGCGCCGGGATCGACCCAGCCGATGGCGACGCTGCGCTCCCCCGCGCCCGACGGCGAGCGCGCGGCCGACGCGCCGATCGATCCGGCCCCGAGCGCCGACGAGCCTGACCCCGACGACGAGCGGACGATCGCGGGGACGCCTCCGGCAGCCGAGACGCCGCTCGCGCTCGACCACGAGGACGCGGCGCCGCCCGACGCCGACCCGGCCGCCGCGCGGTCGCACGAGGAAGAGCTCGCCGACGCCGTGGCCGAGGTCGTCCGGTCCATCGACGCGCTCACCGCCGAGGACCCGAGCGACGACGCGAGCGGTGGCCCGAGCGACGGCGCGAGCGGTGACCCGAGCGACGACGCGAGCGGTGACCCGAGCGACGACGCGAGCGGTGGCCCGAGCGACGACGCGAGCGGTGGCCCGAGCGACGACGCGAGCGGTGACCCGAGCGAGGACGCGAGCGGTGACGCGAGCGGTGACCCGAGCGACGACGCGAGCGGTGACCCGAGCGACGACGCGGTGAGCCGACCCGCCGAGGCCCCGGAAGGCGACACGCTCGACGGCCCCGAGGCGGCGCCCGCCCGCGGCGAAGCGACTGAGCCGGACTCCGAAGGCCACGCCGAGGACGATGGCGACGAGCCGGAGCTCTCGCTCATCAACGGCGAGGAGCCGGCGGCCAACGACGACGACGGCCCCGAGCTGTCGTTCGGCGACGACGACGAGGAACCGGCCGCCAACGACGACGAGCCTGGGCTCGCCTTCGGCGACGACGAGGCCACGCTCGCCGGGAGCGGCGACGTCTACGAGGGCGACGACGAAGACGACGACGAGCCCGAGCTCACGTTCGGCGACGACGAGGCCACGCTCGCGGGCGACGGTGACGACGCGTTCGACGACGCCCCCTCGCTCCTTCTCGACGAGGACGACGAGGACGAGGACGAGGACGCGCACGAGGACGCGCACGAGGACGCGCACGAGGACGAGGACGAGCACGAGCACGAGCACGAGCACGAGGACGAGCACGAGCACGAGGACGAGGACGAGGACGAGCACGAGCACGAGGACGAGGACGAGGACGACGAGCCCGAGCTCTCGTTCGGCGACCCCGACGACGACGAGCCCCTCACCGAGGTCGGGGACTCGCTCGCCCCGAGCGTCCACGAGCGTTCCCTCGTCGACTCGGACCTAACCGTCCGGGACGAGGGCCTGGTCGCCCAGTGGCGCGAGTCGGCGCGGCCGGGGGCGATGGACGTCCTCGACGAGCCCGACTCGCCCCCCGCCACCCCGCGCGGGTTCGGCGAGGGTGCCCCGACGCAGCCCGGGATGCCGCGCCTCGAGCTCGACGCGGACCCGCCCGGACGCGCGACCCTCCCCGACGGGGCGCCGCCGACCGTGCCCGAGCGTCGCTTCGAGCTGCCGTCCGAGCCGCCGAGCGCGCGGCCCGGGGTCGAGCAGTGGCGACCCGCGACGTCGCCCCCGCGCGCTCCGTCCGGCGCGCCGTCGACCCCGCCGCCCGGTCTGTCGTGGATCTCGCGAGGGCCCGACGACGACGCCTCCCCCGACGCCCTCGAGCGCCGCGCGCTCATGCGCCTCACCGACCCGAGCCCCGACGCGGCGCGCGAGGCGCTCGATTGGATGCTCCAGGCGATGGCCCTCGATCCCGGCCGCCTCTCGCTGCTGACCGCCCTCCGCGACACCGCCGACCGGGCCGGCAGCCCCCGCGCGAGTCGAATCGCCCAGGGGCTCCTGGCGCTCCTCGATCCCGACGAGCCGGAGCCGGCCCCCCTCCCCGCGCCGCTCCCGTCTCAGCTGAACGACTGGCTCTACGACTCCGCGTGGAGCGTGAACCGCGAGCTCTGGCGCCTCCTCTACCAGCACGCCCTCCCCCTCGTGCGGACCGCGGTCGACCGTGAGCTGCTGCCGAACGACCGCGTCACCCTCGTCGGCACTCAGCCAGTCACCCGCGCGTTCCGCGACTGCCTCGACGTGCTCCACCGGGACGACCTCCCCGTCTTCCACCACGCGCGCCGCGGCGCCCCGGCCCTCGAGGTGTTCGCCACGAGCCCACCGACCATCTACGCGCGAGGCGCGTTCGCGCCGGACGAGGCCGCGATGCGCTTCGTGATCGCGCGCGCGATCGAGCTCACCTCCGAGGAGCACGTCTTGCTCGCGACGCTCCCCGAGGACCGCGCGCAGCTGCTCGTCGACGCGACCACGGCCGCGTTCGGTCCGCCCGACGCGGGCGACGTCTCACGCGAGGCGGCCGGCCTCGCCGCCGACCTCTGGCGCACCGTCCCCGCCCGCGCGCAGGGCGAGGTGCGCGAGCTCCTGATGGCGACCGAGCGGTGGAACCGGCTCGCCGAGACGCGCGCCGCCGTGCAGACCTCGGGCGACCGCGCCGGCCTCCTCGCGGCGGGCAGCCTCGCGGTCGCGGTGCGGGCGATCCTCGGGCGCGCCCCGACCGACGAGGCCGACCTCGCCGAGGCGATCCGGAGCCAGACGCGACTGCGCGAGCTGACCCGGTTCGCGTTCGGGCCGCTCGCGCGGGAAGGCGCCTGAGGCGCAGCCGAGGGGCGGTCGGGCTCAGGCGCCGCCGAGCCCGCAGATCGCCGGCGCGTTGCAGTTGTAGTCGACGAAGTCCTGGCCGGGGGTCGGCGACGGGGCGCAGAGCTGCGTGCCCTCGTCGTCGATGACGCACTGAGCCAGGCAGCCGGTGCACACCCGGATCGTGAAGATGAAGGGCGGCGAGATGATCTCGGCCCCGCCGCCCGTGACGCCGACCGCCTGGGCGCTCACCACGACGGTGCCGTCGCCCATCGCCATGAGCTGGTCCCGGACCGAGAGCGGGATCAGCTCGGCCGACCCGAGCCCCTCGCCCGCGGTCATGCCATCGGAGGTCGGGATGGTCACGCTGCTCGCGGCGACGCGGTAGCTGGAGTTGGCGATCGCGAGGGTGCTGCCGTCGGCGGCGCTCAGCTCGACGTCGACCGCCTGGAGCTGGATCAGGTTCGGGTCCGCGATGGGCACGCCGGAGGTGCCGTTGGCGGACAGGCTGATCGTCTGGTTGAGCAGGCGCAGCACCGCGATGTACGGCCGCGGATACGTGACGTCGAGCACGCCGCCGGAGAGGGCCGCGTTGCTGACGCTGTAGCCCCCCTGGTCGTCGGGCGCGACCACGTTGCCGATCAGCAGGCCAGTGTTCTGGTTCGCGCAGCCCAGGAGGGTCAGGGCGATCAAGGTCGAGCGAAACGTGCGACGCAACATTCGGGGGGCCTCCGTCCGGACCACCATCGTACCGAGGCGCTCAGCCGGCTCCAAATAAGCGCGCCAGCGCGCTGAGGGGCACGCGCTCCACCGAGCACGCCCCGGGCTCCCCCGGGACGACGAAGCGAACGTCGTCTCCAGCGCGCTTCTTGTCGTGCCAGAGCCGCTCCCCCACCCCCGGCCCGAGGTGCGCGGTGAGCTCGGTCGGCAGCGAGAGGCGGGCGAGGAGCCGCTCGAGCCGGGCGCGGTGGGCCGCGGCGCGCGCGTCCCCGAGGCTCGCGGCGACGTCGAAGGCGGCGAGCATCCCGAGCCCGACCGCCTCGCCGTGCTTGAGGGTCGTGTAGCCCCCCGCCGCCTCCATCGCGTGACCCACCGTGTGCCCCAGGTTGAGGAGCCGGCGCAGCCCCGCCTCCCGCTCGTCGCGGGCCACCACCCGGATCTTGAGCCGGATCGCCCGCCGCACTGCCCGCGCCGTCGCCTCCGGATCGCGCGCGAGCAGCGCCTCCGCGTCGCGCTCCAGGGCAGCCACCGCACCCTCGCCCTCGAGCCACGCCGCCTTGACGACCTCCGCGAGCCCGGAGCGCAGCTCCTCGTCCGGCAACGTCTCGAGGGTGTCGAGCGCCGCGACAACGACCCGTGGCTGGTGGAACGCGCCGACGAGGTTCTTGCCCTGCGCGCGATCGAAGCCGGTCTTTCCCCCGACCGAGGCGTCCACCATCGCGAGGAGGCTCGTCGGCAGGGCCGCGAAGCCGACCCCGCGGAGCAGCGTCGCGGCCGCGAAGCCGGTGAGGTCCCCGACCACGCCCCCGCCGACCGCGACGAGGATCGCGTCCCGGTCCAGGCCCGCCTCGAGCGCCGCGTCCCAGAGCCGGTCCACCGCCTCCAGGCGCTTGTGCTCCTCCCCTGGCGTCAAGACGACCTTCTCCACTCCATCCCCGAGGGCGCGGCGCACCGGCTCGGCCCAGCGCGCGTCCACGTTCTCGTCGGTGACCACCATCGCCCCGCTCGGCGCCCCGAGCTCGTCCGTCCACCCGGGGCGCAGGCCGCGCGAGACCTCCACCCGGTAGGTCCGCACGCCGAGCGGCACGACCAGCGCGTCGCGCGCCGTGAGGGCCTGGGCCGCCCGCGCCGCCGCCTCGGGCCCCTCCGCGGTGGAGAGCACGCCGTGGCACTCTGCGTAGGCGTCGCGCCGCGCCTCGAGAAGCCGCGAGAGCGCGCCGGCCGGGTCGTCCCCGAGGAGCGGCCGACCCTCGCCCGCGCCGACCCGCCGGACGAGCTCGCCAAGAGGTGCGGTCAGGGTGATGACCGCCCCCGCCTCGAGCAGCGCGTGGCGCGAAGCGCGGTCGACCACCGTCCCGCCCCCGAGCGCGACCACCGATGGCGGTCCCTCGAGCACCTCGGCGAGCACCTCCCGCTCGAGCGCGCGGAAACCGGCCTCGCCGACCGACGCGAACAGCTCCGGGATGGATCGCCCGGCCCGCGCCTCGATCCGCGCGTCCAGTTCGACCGCGTCGTCGCCGCGCCGCGCCGCGAGCGCACTGGCGACGGTGGTCTTGCCCGCCCCCATCGGGCCCGAGAGGAAGACCCAGCTCATGGGCGAACCCTAGCAGCCCGTTGAAGAATCGACCGTGATGGATCGCGGTTGCGAGGGCGCGCCTGGGTGGCGCAGCGGGACGAGGGAATCCCGGAGGATTCTCGAGGAGCGATGCGCCGCCCAGGCGCGGGCTCCCGGCCGTGAGGCGCGCGGAGAGGTTCTTCAACGGGCTGCTACCAGGCCGCGCGCGCCCGCCCCCAGAACGCGAGAACGCCCGCGCCGATCGCTCGGCGCGGGCGTCTCGCGGGTCGCTCCGGGGGGTCAGCGCCGCAGCGACTCGGCCCGGTTCACGATCCGCGGCGTGAGGAAGATAAGCAGCTCGTTGCGCTCGTCCCGCACGCGGCGGCGCTGGAAGAGCACGCCGAGGATCGGGATGTCCCCGAAGAACGGGATCTGATCGACGTTGCGGCCGGTGTTCCGCGTGTAGATGCCGCCGATGACCGCGGTGTGGCCGTCCTCGATGAGGAGGTCGGTCTCCGCCTCGCGCTTGAGGATCGTCGGGTCACCGCGGGCCGACGTCCGGGTGAAGTCCGGCTCGTCGCGCGTCACCTTGACGTGCATCGATACGGAGCCGTCCGCGGTCACGTGGGGAGTCACGCGCAGCTCGAGCTTCGCCTCCTGGAACGCCGTCTGGACGCCCTGCGCGCTGATCTGCGAGTACGGGATGAGCGTGCCCTGCGCGATGTGCGCCTCGTGGTTGTCGAGGGTCAGGATGCGCGGCGAGCTGATGATCCGGACGACGCCCGTCGCCTCCGCCGCGCTGAGCCGCACGTTGAGGTTCACCGTCCCGCCGAGCGAGCCGAGCGAGAGCCCGAGCGCGCCGCCGGAGCCGGTGTTCGTGGTGGCCGGCAGGTTCACCGCGAAGTTCGGCGTCGGGACGTCCCCGTTGAACGGCGACAGGCCCTGGGTCGGCGTCGCCTGGTCGTAGTTGCCGCCGGTCACCCCGACGGTCGAGGGGAAGATGAGGCCGGTGGGGTTGCCCGTCGCGGTCGACGCGAGGACGTTGCCGCCCCACTGAATGCCGACGTCGCGCACGTACTGGCTCGTCGCCTCGACGATGCGCGCCTCGACGAGGACCTGCGGGGTCTGCGTGTCGAGGGTGCGTACGAGCTCCTCGATGTCGTCGAGGCTCTCGACCGTGTCGCGCACGATCAGCACGTTGGTGCGCTCGTCCACCGACACGGTGCCGCGGCTGGTGAGCAGCTCCTGCACGCGCGGCGAGAGGTCCGTCGCGGCCGCGTAGCTGACGGGGATGAGCCGCGTCTCGAGCGGCGCGAGCTCCACGTTCTGCTTCTGGCGCGCGATCGCGAGCTCGCGCTCCTTCTCGAGCGTCTCGAGCGGGGCCACGCGGATGAGGTTGCCGCGGCGCACCATCCCGAGGCCCTTGGCCTGGAGGATCACGTCGAGCGCCTGGTCCCACGGCACGTTGCGCATGCGGATCGTGACCGAGCCCTGCACCTCGTCGCTCGTCACGATGTTCACGCCGCCGACCTCGGCGATCATCCGCAGGATGTTGTGGATGTCCGCGTTGTGGAAGTCGAGGTCGATGCGCCGGCCCCGGTAGCTCCGCTGCGCGCGCGCCCGGCCGACCTGCATGGGCACGTCGGTGAGGAACGCCGCCACCTCGTCGCCCTCGACCTCGTCGTCGAGCCCACCGTCGAGCTCGGCCCAGGCCTCGCGCGCGATGGTCCGCGAGCGCGGCCGCGCCTGGCGGGTCTCGCCGCCGCTGAAGAGCCAGACGATGCGGTTGCCCTCGCGGATCGCCGTCCCGCGCGCGCCGCTCGCGCGATCGACCTCGATCGTCGCGCGGCCGCCGTGGGCGCGGACCCGGACGCCGTGCACCACGTCACCCTCGTTGTCGGAGAGCGCGATCTCCCGCTCCACCGCGCGCGAGAGTGACGCGCCGCGGATGGTGAGCCGCGCGGGTCCCGAGCTGCCCGGGTGGATGCGGAACTCGGTCGCGCGCGAGAGCTCCACGACGACGCGGTCGCGCCCGTCGCGGCGCTCCACGTGGACCCCGCGCACCTCGATCGGCCCCTCGGCCGCGGCGCGCTCCGCGCCCTCGGTCGCGCTCAGCCGCGTCAGCTCGATCACGATCCGCCCCGGGGCCGCGCGCACCACGTGCGTGACCTCGGCCGCGAGGCGGAGCGACAGGCGCACCCCGTGGGCCGTCGCGCTGCTCGCGGTCGTCGAGACGAGCGAGGCCTGCCCGTCCACGTCGAGGCCGTCGTCGGGGATACGCGCCCCCTCGACCTCGAGAGTGACCGTCCGGCCGTCGTCGCGCCCGTGCACGCGGTACTGCGGGACGTCGAAGCTCCCGGTCAGTGTGACTTGCGCGCGTTCGGCGCCACCACTGACGCGCATGCCCGACACGAGGCTACGGGTGGTCGGAGTGGCCGCGGATGGCGCGCGCGGCTGGGCCGCGGCCGGGATGGACACCCCGGACGCGGCGAGCAGGACAGCCAGGAACAAGCTTCGGCTCTGACGCATGAGCTCCCCTTCGAGACGGATCGCGATCGAATCTTCGACCGCCGCTTCGAGCGGTGGCAAAAAACACGCGAGCCCGGGCCAGCGCTCGCGGCGTGGGATCGGCGTCCGGCGGGCGACGCGCCCCTCCTCGCTCCGCCCGCGTCGGCCGCGAGGCGGCCAAACGCGCGCGCGCCGCGTGGACCCCACACGGCGCGCGTTCAGAGCGGGAGCGACGACGGACGATCAGCGGGCGCGCAGGCCCTCGGTCGACAGCTCCTCCTCGTCCTCACGCAGCGGGATGACCCGGGTGAGCGGAGGCCGGTTCGGCGCGGTCGGATCGTCGCGGGTGAGCACGACCTCGCCGGGCCGGATCCGATCGACGCGCCAGTTCAGGGTCACCGGCAGCTCCTCGGTGCCGCCAGCCTGGACGACCTCGGAGCGGCCGATGTACATGCCACGACGCACGACGTGCCCGACCCCGTTGCGATCGACGAGCATCGCGCGCGGGTTCGCGACGCCGCTCACGATCCCGATGAGCCGCATCTCGTCGATGCCGGTGTCGCGCATCTCGACCTCGCGACCGTCCGAGTCCCCGAGCGACGTGGTCGCCTGGAAACTGGAAGCGTAATTGCGGAACGGATCCCGGTTGGTCTCCGCCTCGACGAAGTCCTCGTCGCGGTAGGTCGGCACCGGCGTGCCGGCGTCCGGCTCACCCTCGACGACCTGCCCCGGGCCCGGCGGCTGACCGGCCCCCGGCGGCGGCGTCTGTTGGGTGCCGCGCCCGACCTGGATCGGCTCGTCGTCGCACCCGCCGAGGGCGAGGAGGATCGAGAGCGTCAGCGTGAGCTTCAACGCGCGCACGGCTCAGCCCCCCGCCCCGCCGGCGGCCGGCGGGGCCCCCGGGTTGGCCGCCGCCTGCGCCTCGGGCGCGTCCGGTCGGCGGAACGTCGTGGCGAGCACCTCGACGTCGATGTTGACGTCCTCCCCCTCGTTCTCCGGGTTGCTCAGGTGGATGTCCTCCATGCTGATCAGCCGGTCGAGGCGGCTCACGTTGTAGAAGAAGCGCGCGAGCTGGTGGTAGCGCCCCGCCAGACGGAGGCTCACCGGCAGCCGGACGTAGTGCTCCTCGGGCTCCTCCGGCCGCGGCTCCACGAGCCGGATGCTCAGCCCGCTGAGCTCGGCGAGACGGTTGAGGTCCTGGAGGAACGACGCCGTCTCCGCCTCCGCGGGGAGCGCCCGCAGGTTGGCCCGGTCGAGGCCCTCGCGCTGGCTCAGCTCCTCGCGCAGCCGGACGTACTCCGCGTTGCGCGCCTGGGCATCCTGGAGCTGGGTCTGCAGCTGCCCGTGCCGCTGCTGCGCGCGCTGCAGGTCGTCGGTGACGCCCATGTGGAACGCGAAGTAGTAGAACGCGCCGATCACCGCGACGAGGCCGATCCCGAGGCCGGCCTTGGCCGCGGGCGGCAGCTTGGCGAACGCGTTGTCAGAGCTCTTGGTGGGCGGCGCCATCA
Organism: Polyangia bacterium; assembly: GCA_030426845.1. Lineage (GTDB taxonomy): Bacteria > Myxococcota_A > Polyangia > Polyangiales > Sandaracinaceae > JAUHXR01. Next base: position 11,257 of record JAUHXR010000277.1, read on the forward strand.
GTAGATCACCCTGCAGGTCAGCTCGAAGTTGATGACCGCGAGGTGGGTCTCCTGATCCTCGCCGCCCTCCGTCTTGACCAGCTCGACCTGCTCGAACTGCTCACTGAGGGTGAGGCGCCGCAGAAACTCCGCGACGTCCTCGTTGGTCTTGCCGGTCCCGCGGATCGTGCACTCGCGGTCCTCCTCGAGGAACTCGGTCAGCCAGAGGCGCCGCGGATCCCACTGCGTGTTCACGCCGGCGAGCGGGTTCTGGCGGCGCAGCTCCTCGAGCCGCTGCGGGTCGACGGTCGGGCCGCCGCCCGCGCTGAGGATGCGCGAGATCTCCATGAGCACGCTGGTCGGGCCGTAGCGCGCGCGCTGGAGATCGTTGACGACCGTCTCGAGCTGACGGCTGCGCTCGAGCTCCGCACGGACCGTGTCGATGTTCGCCGACTCGGCCTCGAGGTCCTCGATCGTGCCCTGCAGCGCCTGGTTCTGCGCGAGCTGCTCGTTGAGGCTGCGCTTCTTGTTCAGGTAGACGAAGACGAGGGCGATGATGCAGATCGCGGCCGCGACGAGGTAGCCGATGATCCAGCCCTGCGTCCCACCGGTGGCCGGCCCCGCCGCCTTGCGCGCGCCGGGGAGGAGGTTGATGCGAATCATGCGCGCTTCTCCCGGTCCTTGCGCAGCGCGAGCCCGAGGGCGACGGTCGCCTGCGACGCCCGCGCCTGGAGCAGCGACGGGTCGACGCGCTTGCCCTCGGGCAGCGCCACGCGCATCGGATCGAGCTTCTCGACGGGCACTCGACACCGCCGCTCGATGGCGTCGAGGAGCGCCCGGATGTTGGCCGTGCCGCCGCTGACGAGCACCCGGCTCACCTCGCCGCCCCCGCTCGTCGCGAGGTAGAAGTCGAGCGAGCGCTGGATCTCGCCCGCGAGCTGATCGACCACCTGGGTGATGATCTCGGGGACCTCGCGCGGCACGAGCCCGCGGCCGTCCCCGCCGCACTTGTAGGCCTCGGCCTCCTCGGCGCTGATGCCGAG
>JAUHXR010000535.1 GCA_030426845.1 Polyangia bacterium
GCTTCGGCGAGCTGCTCCAGGGGCTCGGCGTCGGCCTGGTGCTGCCGTGGATGGGCTTCTACGCGCAGACCGGCCGGCTCGGCGACGCGCCGCTCGAGGCCTTCGCGCCGCTCGTCCTGCTCGGGTTCGTCTCGAACATCCTCACCGCGCTGCCCGACCTCGCGGGCGATCGCGCGGCGGGCAAGCGCACCTGGCCGGTCCGTCGGGGGGAGGCGAAGGCGCGCCGGGACGCGATCGTGCTGCTGGGGGTCGGCGTGCTGTTGATCACTCAGGTCGGGCCCTCGCTCTCGCCGACCCTGCAGGGCGTCGCGCTGGCGCCGCCCGCCCTCGCGACCCTCGGCGCGCTCGTCTGGCTGCGTCGTGGGATCGGCGGCGACACCAACGCCAGGGCTGGCGGCCAGGCTGGATCCGAGGCTGGCGGTCAGGCCGACGGGAAGACCGACGGGGGCGCGGCGCGCATGCGCTTCGTGGTGCTCGCGCTCGGGGCGATCACTCTCGCGCAGCTGTCGTGGTCGGCGGCGCTGATCCTGAGGTCGTGAGACCGAGCGCCTGAGCGGTGCGCCGGCGCTCCGCGTAGTAGTCGTGATCCCAGCGGACGCGCGGGTGGAGGCGCCAGGCCTCGACCGGGATCTGCCCCCGCGCCGCGAGCGCCCGGCAGAGCCTCGCCTCGTCGGCCGGCTCGCGCGAGAAGCCGAACGGGTTGCGGTCGCGCCCCTCCTCCAGGCGGTGGTACTTCGCGTCGCCCCGCGCGATGAGCGCGATCAGCTCCTCGCCGCGCGTGAGCATCGCGCCGAAGAACGCGCGGTCGTAGGGGTGCACGTCGGCGCGCGTCGTGGGATCGCGCCGCACCCACTTCGTCCAGTCGTAGCCGTAGAGGAAGTCGTGGACGTAGCGGAAGCGGATCGCGGTGGCGCGCCCGAACCGCGCGTGGAGGGTCACGAGATCGTCGAAGCCCGCCTCCATCTCCACCGTCGGCCAGGCCGCGAGGTGCGCAAGGAGCGCGTCGAGATCCCAGAACAGGTTGTCGGGGAACGCGCCGACGATCGCGTCCGCGAGCGCGTCGCAGCCCTCCGCGAAGGCCCGCGCGTGGCCGGCCCCGCCGCCCGCGACCTCGAGCGCGTCCGCCAGCTCGACGAACCCGCGCGCGTGCGCACGGGTCGGGTCGAGGCTCATGCGCGGCGAGGAGGCGAGGCGCACGTCAGCCCGGGCGAGCGCCGCGCGCGCCTGGGGATCGGTGACCGTCAGAGGCTCCGCCACGCCAGGAACATGGCGGCGAGGCCGCCCGCGCGCCAGATCGCGTGGTGGAGCTCGGTCTTGTACGCGCGCTGGGCGTCGAACGCGTCGGTGATCGCCGAGCCGCTCAGGCGCGCCATCCGCGCGAGGTGGACGAACGCCACGCCGCAGGCGGGCAGCGCGCATCCCCAGCCGACGCTCCGGTCGACCAGCGGCGCGGCCCCGAGGAGCCCCGCGCCGACGATCGCGGTGAGCTCGACCGCGCGTCGCCCCGCCGGGTTGCCGAAGGTCGTGACGAAGGTGCGCTTGCCGCCGCGCCGGTCCGAGCGCTCGTCGCTGAGGCCGCTGGCGATCGCGCTCGCGAGGCTCATCAGCGCGAAGCCGGGCAGCAGGCCGAACCCGGGGCCCGGGGCGAGGGCGCCGCCCTGGAGGTAGGCGTGCAGCCACGGCAGCGCGACGCCGACGCCGATCATCTCGAGCAGCTCGCCGCCGCCGCGGTAGTTGAGGCGGGCCGGCGGGAGGCTATAGACCGCAAAGATCGTGAGCGCGCCGATCGCGAGCGTGCCGAGCCACGGTCGGTCGAGCCAGGCCCCGGCCGCGAACGCGAGCCCGACCGCGCCCGCCCCCGACGCGACGCCGGCGAGGAGGAGGTGGTGCGCCGGCAGGACGCCGTCGGGGATCGTCTTCTGGCTCGAGCCCGGGAACATCCGCCGCTTGATCGCGTCGACCTCCCGGTCGGCCCAGTCGTTGAGGAACACGATGAACAGCAGGTCGAGGACCGCGAAGCCAGCGCCGACGGCGGCCCCCGCGAGCGACAGCTCGCCCGTCGCGGCCACGCCGAGCGCCTGGCCCAGCAGGGTGGGCACGAGGAGCTTGGGCCAGCTCGCCGGCTTGGCCGCCCCGACCCAGCGACGCGCCGCGCTCACCCGCCCGCCTGCGCGCCCACGAGGAGGAGGTAGGTCGCGCCGGTCGCCAGGGCGAAGATCACCAGCGCCAGGCCGCCGAAGAGGACCCAACGGCCCGCGTGAGACGGCGGCGGGGGCGCGGCCGCGGGCGGAGCGCTCGGCGGCAGGGCCACCGTCTGCGCGAGGGGCCGCGGGCCGGCCGGCGAGGCGAGCGCGGGCGGCGGCGTGGCGATGTTGGACGCGATGTGGTGCGACGGCGGCGCCGCGGCGGCGCGGTGGTGCGCGGGGGAGGGGG
>JAUHXR010000278.1 GCA_030426845.1 Polyangia bacterium
TCGATGATCCTCGGCAAGAAGATCGAGGAGCTCGACGAGGCGACCATCCTCGCGACCCTCGAGCACCAGGCGAAGCAGGGGGTCGACTACTTCACGATCCACGCGGGGGTCCTCAAGGCGCACATCCCGCTCGTGCGCCGGCGGCTCATCGGCATCGTGAGCCGCGGCGGCTCGCTCCTCGCCAAGTGGATGCTCACCCACGACGCGGAGAACCCGACCTACACCGCGTTCGACGCGATCTGCGCGATCGCGCGGCGCTACGACGTGAGCTTCTCCCTCGGCGACGGGCTGCGCCCCGGCGGGCTCTCCGACGCGACCGACCGCGCCCAGCTCGCCGAGCTCGCGGTGCTGGGCGAGCTCACCGAGCGCGCGTGGCGGAACGGATGCCAGGTCATGATCGAGGGCCCGGGTCACGTCCCGTTCGATCAGATCGAGTACAACATGAAGCTCCAGCGCCGCCTCTGTCACGGCGCGCCCTTCTATGTGCTGGGCCCGCTCGTCACCGACGTCTTCCCCGGCTACGACCACATCACGAGCGCGATCGGCGCGACCGCGGCCGCGTACCACGGCGCGAGCATGCTCTGCTACGTCACGCCCAAGGAGCACGTCGGCCTCCCGAAGAAGGACGACGTCAAACAGGGTTGTGTGGCCTACAAGATCGCCGCGCACTCGGCCGACGTGGCCCTCGGCCTGCCGGGCGCCCGCGACTGGGACGACGACCTGACCCGTGCGCGGGCCGCGCTCAACTGGGAGCGGCACTTCGACCTCGCGTTCGACGGCGACTACGCGCGCGCCATGCACGACGAGGACCTCGACGTCGACACCGACTTCTGCGCGATGTGCGGCCACGACTGGTGCTCGGTGCGCATCAGCAAGGAGATCGCCGAGCTCGACAGCGGCAAGGCGGAGGGGTTCGCCCGCGAGCGCGTCCTCAAGAGCCCGGCGCTGAGCCCGGAGCAGCGCGCGACCCTCGAGGCCCGCGGCCACCTCTCACCCGACGAGCTGCACCGCCTCGCGAGCAAGACGCGCGGGCGGATGGGGGCGTCGGTGGGCGCCAAGGGCGAGTGCCACAGCGACCGCGTCGAGCCGGGAACCGCTCAGGTGCTCCAGTCCGAGCTGGTGCCGCTGCGCACCAAGACGGACGCCGCGCCCCCCGCCGAGTGATGTGCGGTGAAGTAGGTAGGCGTCGCCGTCTGCCTACATCGCACGACGCCGGCCCTGCGCATGGTTTGCACACAGCTTGTGCACAACCTGTGGGTTTCTCGATTCCATTGTGATTCCAGTGGGTTCGGGCGGCCCATTGGAGACGGACAGGCTGCTTGCACGGCTCGTCCCCGACACGCGGCGCGCCCCCTCCCGCGGGTCCCTCGCGTGGGTCCTTCCGCGGGTCGGTCGACCGGGGCGACGGTCACGCGAAGAAGCGGCGGATCTCGTCGGCGCGCGCCGCCGCGTCGTGGCGACCGAGGGCGATCAGGGCGCTCGCGAAGTCGCGGTCGAACAGGATGAAGCTGAGCAGGTCGGCCTCGATGTCCTGGGCGAGGCTCGCGAGGCGGTGCACCACGAACCCCGAGACGCCGCCGCCGCGGGCGCGGTGCGCGTGCTCGTGGGCGAGCTCACCGATGTCGACCGAGGGCGAGAAGACGAGCGTGTCGAGGCGACGGTAGGACAGGCCGCGGTTCTCGCGCAGCACCCCGTGGACCCGCTCGAGCTCGGCCGGGTCGAGGGTCTCCTCGAGCGCGCCGAGGAGCTGGTTGAAGCGATCGAGGACAGAGAGGTCGTAGCGCACCGGGTCGAGCAGCAGCGCGTTGAGCACCTTGCCGAGCAGGAACACCGGGCTCGGGTAGGCCGCCTCGTGCGCTCCGCGCGAGGCGCCCCGCGGCGGGGGAGGAAGGCTGTCCTCCGGCGGGACGTGGTCCGCCTTCGGGTAGAGGAGCGAGACCACGACGAGCTTCTCGGCGCCCGCGCGGATCGCGGGGGCGATCGGCGTGTTGAAGCGCAGGCCGCCGTCGCAATAGAAGGAGCGGCCGATCCGTCGCGCGGGGAAGAGCAGCGGGATCGCGGCTGACGCGAGCACGTGCCGCGCCTCGATCTCGGTCGGGCGCGCGAGGCGCCGTGGGTCGCGCGAGCTGACGAAGCGGGCCTCGGGCGACAGCTCGGCGAACAGCGTCGTCCGCCCGGTGGAGATCTCGAGCGCGGCCACGATCAGCGCGCGGGTCAGGTCGCCCTTCACGTTCCGGTGCAGCCGCTCGTACGGGACGCTCCGCTCGACCAGCGCCTCGAGCGCGCGGGGATCGAGGAGCGAGCGTCCCCACCGCTCCCGGTCGTGGCCGCGCAGCGCGGCCACATGCTCGCGGAGCTGCCCGCCGAGGAGGAAGCGCATGGGATCGAGCGCGAGGTGCTCATCCAGGCTCAGCTCGCGCCAGTGATCGAGGAGGCCCTCTACGTACATGTCCGGCCGGTCCGCGTGGGAGGCGAGCCAGGCCGCGTTGATCGCCCCGACCGAGGTGCCGGTGAAGATCGTGAACGGCGCGCGCCCGCGCCCTTTGCCGAGCACGTCGACGATCCCTGCCACCACGCCGGCCTCGTAGGCGCCGCGGGCGCCCCCGCCCGAGAGCACGAGCGCGCGCGGAGCGCTCAACGGACGCCCCGGCCTCGCGTGGTCACTGGCGCGTGAACTGGACCCGGAATCGGATGTCGCCGGTCAGGCGCTGGCTCTGGATGAGGACGTCGAGGCTCAGCGCGCCACCGCCGGCCTGCGGCGTGTAGAAGTTGTACTGTGTGCCGTCCATCGCGCGGAGCTGCTGCTCGATCGCGCCGTCGGGCCGGAAGAGCTGGGTGAGCGACGCGCGCACGCCGCTGCGGCTGTAGACGTTCTGCGGCTGCCCCGGCGTGCTGGTGAACGTGCGGTTCTCCTGCCCCGCCACCGCGATCGAGATCTGCGTCGCGCTCGCGGCGATCGTCACCTGGTCGGGCACCCAGGTGCTCTCGGCGAGGCGCGCGCGCGCCATCCGCTGCATGTCCGGGTTGAGCCGCGCGACCGCGGGGCCGATCGCCTGCTGGATCGACTGCTGCGCCTGCGGCCGCGGCGTCGCGAGGCGCCACGTCCCGTTCAGGAGCGGTGACGGCTGGCCGGTCTGCGCGCGCGAGGCCGGCGCGGCGAAGGTCAGGCCCGCGAAGGCCACGGCGGCGGCGATCGCGCCGCAGGCGGCCAGGGACGTGGGCAGCGCGCGAAGGAGAGAGGGCTTCATCGTTCGGCGGGTCCTCACCGGCAAGAGAGTACGGTATGCGAGCGAGACGTACGACCCCAAGAACGGATTCATGAACCTGGATCACTGCGTCCTGATCGTCGGCGCCGGCATCGGTGGCCTCACCCTCGCCGCCGCGCTCCGAAGAGCCGGCGTCCCCCACCGCGTGTTCGAGCAGGCGCCGGCGCTCGGCGAGGTCGGCGCCGGGATCGGGCTCTGGACCAACGCGATCCGAGGACTCCGGACAGCCGGCGTGGACCTCGCGCAGGTCGAGGCCCGCGCGAGCGAGGTGCGCTGGGGCGAAGCGGGGGCCGCCGACGGCCGCACGCTGGCCCGCTTCGACGTCGGAGCGATCGCGGACCGGCACGGCGCGCCCTCCTATGTCGTCCACCGCGCCGAGCTGCACGCCGCGATCGCGCAGGCCGTCGATCCAGGCGCGATCACCGTCGGCGCGGCTTGTGTGGGCCTGAGCCAGGACGAGGCCGGGGTCACGCTGCGCTTCGCCGACGGGAGCGAGGTGCGCGGGGCGATCGCGGTCGGCGCCGACGGGCTGCGCTCCGCGGTGCGGGCCGCGCTGTTCGGGCAGGAGGCGCCGCGATACGCGGGCGAGACCTGCTACCGCGCGGTCGCCGCCCACGACACCGGCGATCCCCACGTGCTCCGCGAGGTGCAGGGCCGCGGGCCGAGGTGCTGCGTCGTGCAGCTCGGCCCGGGGCGCGTCTACTGGTGGGCGACCGAGCGCGCGCCCGCGGGGCAGCCCGTGCCGATCGAGGCGCGCAAGGCCCGGCTTGCCGCGCTCTTCGAGGGCTTCCGCTTCGGCTTCCCCGAGGCCCTCGCCGCCACCGATCCCGACGCGATCCTCCAGCACGACCTCTACGATCGCCCGCCGCTCCCTCGCTGGAGCGAGGGCCGGGTGACGCTGCTCGGTGACGCCGCGCACCCGACCACGCCGAACCTCGGCCAGGGCGCGTGCATGGCGATCGAGGACGCGGTCGTGCTCACGCGCGCGCTGAGCCGCCGCGGCGCCGAGCCCGCGGCCGCGTTCCGCGCCTACGAGGCGGAGCGCCGGGCGCGGTGCTACCGCATCGTGAAGCAGTCGCGCCTCTTCGGCTGGGTCGGCTCGTGGTCGAACCCCGTCGCGGTGTGGCTGCGCGAGTCGATCAACGCGCTGACCCCGCCCGCGGTCCTCGCCCGGGCGATGGACGAGCAGCTCGGCTACGACGCGGGCGCGCTCGCCTGATGGATCAGCCGGCCTCGCCGTCGTCCTCGGGCTCGTCCTCGCTCGGGGCCTCGGTCTCGTCCTCGCTGGGCGCCTCGCCGATCTCGGGCGGCGCCTCCGCGGCCGCGCTCGGGAGCGGGCCGAGCGCGGTGAGCATCATGTCGATCCGCGTCGCGAACACGCCCACCGCCTCGCGCGCCGGCCCGAGGTCGTTGGTCACGCTCAGCTCGTAGCCCGCGACGTCGGCCGCGAGCGTGGTCACCTCGGGCGCGTCTCCGGCCTCGCCGAGGCGATCCCCCGCCGCGCTCAGGTGGTCACCCGCCGTCCCGAAGTTGCGGCGCTCGATCTGCCCGATCGTGAGGGCGAGCTGACGCCGCGCCTCGAGCAGCGCGATCCGCTGGTCGCGCGCCGGCAAGCGGTCTTGCGCCTCCGTGAGCCGCCGCTGGAGCGAGGCCTCGGCCTGACGCGCCGCCTCCGCGGCCGCAGCCTGCGCCGAGGTCGCCTCCTCGGCCCGGGCCTCCGCCGCCTCGACCTCCGGCCCGCGCTGGGCGTAGCCGAAGTAGAAGCCGCCACCCGCGAGCCCGAGCGCCACCACCGGCACCGCCACCAACATCACCGTGCGCGTCTCCATCGCCTGCTCCCTCGCGTCGCGCGTCGATCGCGCGCTCACGGTCGCGCAACGTAGCCCTCGTGCGATCGGTGTAAAGAGGAGAACGGGTCGGCGCGCGTGTGGGCCTCCGCCGGGCGAAGTTGCTATGGCTCCGGCATGCGCGCCATCACGAACCCCCTGACGCTCGCCCTGCTGCTCGGAGCCGTCGCCCTCGGCTGCGGAGGCTCCGACGAGCCGGCCGGCGAACCGGTCGCCGACGACACCTCGGGCGAGGAGTCCCCGGCCGACGCGCCGGTGCTCGGGCCGCCCACCGCGGAGCGCCCCGAGCTCACCGCCGACGAGTGCGAGGCGTCCGGCGGCGCCCTCGTCGGGGACATCGGCGACGGCGCGATCCATCGCCCCGACTACCTCTGCCCGAGCGGTCAGCCGCCGACTGGCCGCGTATCCCTCGGGATCGAGGGCTCGGTCTGCTGCCCGGCCGCCGACTGAGCGGCGCGGCTCAGTCCGCCTTCGGCGTCCAGCGGAGGACCGGGTGACGCGCGGCCTTCGTCTCGTCGAGGCGCCGCAGCCGCGTGAGGTGCGGGGCGGTCTTGACCATCTCGGGGTCGGTCGCCGCCTCCTCGCTGATCGCGGCCATCGCGGCCACGAAGCGCTCGAGCTCGTTCGGCGTCTCGGTCTCGGTCGGCTCGATGAGCATCGCGCCCTTCACCACGAGCGGGAAGTAGACCGTCGGCGCGTGGAAGCCGTAGTCGCAGAGCCGCTTGGCCACGTCCATCGTGGTCACGCCGGTCTCGCGCAGGTGCTTGTCGCTGATGATGACCTCGTGCATGCAGAGCTGGTCGTAGGCGACCTTCCACAGCTCGCCGAGGCGCACCCGCAGGTAGTTCGCGTTCAGGACCGCGAGGTCGGTCGCGCCCTTGAGGCCCTCGGCGCCCATCTCGCGCAGGTAGGCGTAGGCGCGGACCATCATGCCGAAGTTGCCGTTGAACGAGCGCAGCCGCCCGACGCTGTCCGGCATGTCGTAGTCGAGCGCGTAGGCGCCGTCCTCGCGCTGCACGACGCGCGGGCAGGGCGCGAAGGGCGCGAGGGTCGCCTTGTAGCCGACCGGCCCGCACCCGGGGCCTCCGCCGCCGTGCGGGGTGGTGAACGTCTTGTGCAGGTTGAACTGCATGACGTCGATGCCGAGGTCGCCGGGACGCGCGCGGCCCATGAGCGCGTTGAGGTTGGCCCCGTCGCCGTAGACCAGCGCGCCCTTGTCGTGGAGCATCGCCGCGATCGTCGGCAGCTCGCTCTCGAACAGGCCCACCGTGTTCGGGTTGGTGAGCATGATCGCGGCCACGTCGTCGTCGATGTGCTGCGCGAGCTGCTCGGCCACGACGATGCCGTGATCGCCGGCGGGGAAGGGCACCGCGGTCAGCCCGTTGAGCGCACAGGACGCCGGGTTGGTGCCGTGCGCCGTCTCGGGGATGAGGACCTTCTTCGGGCTGCGGCCCTGCGCCTGGTGCCACGCGCGGATCATCATCAGCCCGGTCAGCTCGCCCTGCGCGCCGGCCGCGGGCTGGAGCGTGACGTGGTCCATCCCGCAGACCTCGGCGAGGCCGCGCTCGAGGCGGAACATCAGCTCGAGCGCCCCCTGCACCATCCGCTCGGGCGCGTAGGGGTGGATCCCCGCGAAGCCCGGCAGGCGCGCGGCCCACTCGTTGACCTTCGGGTTGTACTTCATCGTGCACGACCCGAGCGGGTACATGTTGCTGTCGATCGCGAAGTTCCACTGGCTCAGCCGCACGTAGTGGCGGAAGGCCTCGGGCTCGCTGACCTCGGGCAGGCGCGGCGCCTCGTCGCGGCACGCGTCGCCGAACAGCGCCTTCGGGTCCACCGCCGGCACGTCGAGCGGCGGCGCCGAGCTCCCGCTGCGGCCCCCGCGGCCCCGCTCGAACACGAGCGGCTCGACGAAGTTGATTCCCCCCGACGCGCTCCCCGGCATGGCTCCTCCAGCGGCTAACCGACGGCGAACCCTTGCACGCATTCGCGCCCAGACAAGCACCTGCTACGGTCCCCCGCATGAGCGCTCAGGCGTCCCGTCTCGGTCTGTCCCTCCTGGTCCTCGGCGCCCTCTTCGCGGCCGGCTGCGGCGGCGGTCGCTGGGGGTACTCGCGGACCTACTCGGCCTACGGCGACGAGGGCTCGTTCCTCGAGCGCGAGACCCAGCTCTCCTACGAGGAGATCAAGCGCTTCCCCGACCGGCACGCCGACGACCTGGTCGGCTGGTTCGGCACCGTGACCGACATCGCCGAGCTCGACCGCACGACCGGCGCGGCGCGGCTCACGCTCCAGCTCCGCGGCCACCAGGACCGTCACCTCTGCTCCGACGAGACCGAGGGCTCCTGCCGGGTCACCGTGACGAACCGCACGATCGGGCCGTTCCAGGCGCTCCTCACGGTGCGCAGCGAGGATCTCACCGACGGCCCGGAGCGGCTCTGGACCGGCTCGCTCCTCAAGGTCTACGGCCACGTGCTCGACGGCGGCACCGACGAGACCGGGCCGGTCATCCAGGTCGAGCACTACCGCCACTGGCCTCACGGCTACTTCGTGACCACCGCGGCGGCCGGCTCGATGCGCCGCTGACCGTCCCCCGCTGATCGTCCCCCGCTGATCGTCCCCCGCTGATCGCCGCGCGGGCCTGCGCTATGCTGGCGCCGTGATGGGGATGGGGGAGCGCGGTGCCCGGCAAACCGCGATCGCGCTGATCGTGCTCGGCGCGGCCGGCTGCACGGGGACGCTGATCTCGGAGCCACCGCCCGGCGGCGACGCGGGGCCGGGGGTGATCCTGATGGATTCGGGTCCGCCGCTGCCTGGCGTCGACGCCGGGCCGCTGCCGCCCGGGGTCGACGGCGGGCCGCCGCGCGCCGACGCGGGCCCGCCCGCGCCCGGGGTGGACGCCGGCCCGCCGCGCGCCGACGCCGGTCCGCTCGACCGGTGCGCCGCGGTCACCTGCATGGCCAACGCGAGCTGCGACCCGGCCACCGGGATGTGCGTCTGCCAGGCCGGCTTCGTCGAGATGGGCGGGGCCTGCGTCTCGCTGCCGCCCGACGATCCGGCGGTCCGCACCCAGGCCGACGTCTGCGCCGAGTGGCAGGCGGGCCACGTCCAGAACGCCTCGAGCCACTGGAACGCCGGGGCCGGCAGCTGCGGCGCGGGCACGATGCCGATGGCCGCGATCGACGACACCCTGCGGCGGGTCAACCTCTTCCGGTGGCTCGCGGGCATGGAGAACGTCAGCTACGACGGCGCCGATCACGCGGGCATGCAGGAGTGCGCGCACATCATGAGCGTCAACGGGATGCTCAGCCACGACCCGCCCATGAGCTGGTCGTGCTGGACCTCGGGCGGCGCGGCCGCGGCCGGGCGCTCCAACATCGCGTGGGGCTACGGCTCGCCCGGCGCCGCGATCGACGGCTACATGACCGACGTCGGCGTGATGAGCCTCGGTCACCGCCGCTGGATCCTCGGCCAGCGCCTCAGCAGCGTGGAGGTCGGCTTCAGCAGCGGCGGCCCGCGACCGGGCCAGTGCCTCGGCGTCTTCTCGCGCGGCGGCACGAGCACCCGCGCGTGGACCGCCTACCCGAACCAGGGCTTCGCGCCGATGGGCATGCTGATGGCCCGGGGCACCGTCACCTGGTCGTTCCAGGCCAACAGCTTCTCGCTCCCGAGCGGGACCACCGCCGAGGTCGTCCGGGTCAGCGACGGAATGAACCTGCCGGTGACGAGCTACCTCACGGGCGGCGGCGGGCCCCCGCCCTCCGTCGGCTTCACCCCGTCCGGCTGGACGCCCCAGGCGGGCCAGACCTACCGCGTGACGATCCGCGGCACGTCGATGGGCGACATCACCTACGAGACGACGCTCGTCGACTGCTGAGGTCGCCGGCTCGCGATCGTCAGCCGAAGGCTTCGGCGAGCGACTCCACCGCGGCGCGGCGGAAGTCCGGGACGTGGAGCATCGGGAGCACGGTGCGCGGCAGGTCCGGCAGCTCGCGCTTGAGCTTGGCCATCGCGTGCTGCTGCGCCGCCTCGCGCATCGCGCGCTGCCGCCCCGCGAGCGCGAGCGTCCGCACCGGGGACGCGTCGTCGAGCTTGCCGGGCAGCGCCGCGATCGCCTCGCGCTCGTGCCCCTTGAACAGCTTGGGCAGGACCGAGTTCACGACGAGCGCCTGCGGCGTCATGCCGACCTCGCGCTCGAGCTTCGCGTAGAGCTCGACCGTCTCGTTGGCCGGCATGTCCTCGGCGAGGCTGACCAGCACGACCGCGCTGCGGCGCCGGTCGGTGAAGAGGCTCCGCGCCTTGTCCGCCTCGTCGCGCAGCAGCCCCGGGGGCGCCACCTCGGTCAGCACCTGCGGCACCCGCAGCATGTCGAGCGCGTGGCCGGTCGCCGGGCCGTCGACGATCACCTGGTCGTAGCGCGGGCGGCCGTCGTCGAGCTTCTCGTCGACGTGGTAGTAGGCCTTGCCGAGCATCGACCAGGCCTCGATGCCCGGCGTGCCGCGCAGGACCGCGGCGACGAACTTGTTCTCGAAGATGGCCTTGTAGAGGCTGCGCACCTTCAGGACCATCATCCCGTACTCCTCGAGCGCGACGGCCGGGGTCATGTTGACCACGTCGAGCCCGGGCATGACGGTGCGGTTGCGCGGGCCGATCGGCTCGACCTCCAGCAGATGGCTGAGCCGCTCCTTCGCGTTGCACATCGCGAGGAGGACGCGCTTGCCCTTGCGGACCGCGGACAGCGCGAGCGCGGCCGACACGGTCGTCTTCCCCACGCCTCCCTTGCCCGTGACGAAGAGGAACTCGCGCTCGTCGAACACGCTCATGCGCAGGCGCGGAAGATACCGACCGGGGTCATCGGGGGCAATCGACTTCCCCGCGCACGCGCAGGCTCGCGCCGTCGCTCAGCGCGGCGTCGATCGCGAAGGCCGCCCCGCGCTCGGCCGCGTCGAGCGGCGAGGGGGAGCGCTTCTGGTCGCGCTCGAGCCGGCGGAGCTTGACCAGGCCCGCCGGTCCGCAGGCGTCCCACTCCGCCTTGCCCTTGGAGCGCACCGGGCCCCCGACGATCCGCCAGCGGTCGCGGGCCGGCGCGCCCTCCCGGAGCGTGAGGTAGCTGTAGGTCAGGCGGGTCCGCCGCAAGCCCGCCGCCTCCGCGATCGGGGCGAGCGGAACGGGCAGCGGGAGCGGGAGCTGGCCGTGGCACCAGTCGCGCTCGCGGCGGAGCAGCGGGCACGGCGCGTCGGTGAAGCAGGGCGCGTGGACCCGCAGCGCGCCCTCGAGGAAGCGGTCGCGGAGGCGCTGGAGCGCGCGGGCGTGGGTGCGCAGGGCCGGCTCGATCACCACGAGCGCGCCGCCCGGCGCGAGGCGCGCGGCGAGGGCTCGAAGGTACGGCTCGGCCGCGAGCTCGGCGCCCGGGTCGGTGCCGAACAGCTCGCCGAGGCTCAGGCCGAGGCAGATCAGGTCGAAGGGGCCGAGCCGCCCCGCGTCGAAGGCGCGCGCGTCGGCGCGGCGCACGTCGAGGCTGAGCGCGGCGGTGAGGCCGGCCTCCGGGGCGCGCCGGGCGAGCGCGGTGAAGGCGTCGATCGCGCGCGGGTCCCGCTCGATCGCGGTGACCTCCACCGCCTCCACCCCGTGGCGCCGCGCGAAGCGGGCCACCCCGAGCGAGGTCGTCCCGTAGCCCGCGCCCACGTCGAGGACCCGCCAGCGCGGGCCCTCGAGCGCGGGGCTCAGCTCGGCGAGCGGGCCCTCGATCTTCGGCAGATCCCGCGGCAGATAGAACCGCAGCCGGGCCGCGTGGGCCGAGGCCGCGTCCGCGAGGCTCCCCTCGCGGCCGGTATAGACCCGGCTGAGCGCGGTGACCTGGGCCGCCAGGGCTTGCCCCGCCCGGTCGTCGGGCCCAAGCACCTCGCGCCCGACCCGGTCGAGGACCTCGTTCCAGCCCGCCTCGAGGGGCGGCGTCGGGGGAGACGTCATCGGGCGACCGGGTTATAACTCACGCACCCGCATGTCGAGCCCCAAGACCAACCCCAAGCCGCCGCTCGGCTGGCTCATCCTGGCGGGGGTCACCATCGCGCTCCTCGTGTCGACCCTCTGGGCGATCTTCTTCTACGCCCAGGTCGAGATGCGCATGGGGATCGTCCAGAAGATCTTCTACTTCCACGTCCCGAGCGCCTACGCGATGTACGTCGGCTTCGGCATCTGCGCGCTCGCGTCGGCGGTCTACCTCGTCAAGCGCAAGGAGAGCTGGGACGCGGTCGCGGTCGCGGCGGCCGAGGTCGGCCTCGTGTTCTGCGCGATCGTGCTGATCACCGGCCCGCTCTGGGCGCGCAAGGCGTGGGGCGTCTGGTGGACGTGGGATCCCCGGCTCACCACCACGATGCTCGCGGGGATGATCTTCCTCGCCTACGTGGTCCTGCGATCGTTCGGCGGCGCGGGCGAGTCCGAGCGCCGCTTCGCGGCCGGCCTCGCGATCGTCGGGCTCTTCGACCTGCCGGTCATCCACTACTCGGTGCAGCGCTGGCGGGGCACCCACCCGACGGTCATCACCGGCCGCGGCGGCGGCATCACCGCCGAGATGGGGCAGGCGCTCGGGATGAGCTTCCTGTTCTTCACCGCCCTCGTGATCCTGCTGATCTGGACGCGCGCCCGCCACGAGCGCGCCGTCCAGCAGCTCCGGGCGGTGGAGCTGGAGGCGGCCGAGCGCGGGCTCCTGGAGGGCGCATGAAGAAGCGACTCACCCTGCTGGCGTTCCTGCTGGCGCTCCTCGTCGCGCCGGGCGCGCTGTCGGAGGCGGCGGCGCAGGACGAGGACCCCTCCGCGAGCCGCGCGGACACGTTCCAGGCGGCCGAGGGCCCCAACACGGAGAACATCCCGGGCGGCGGGCTGATGGTCGGCGCCTACGGGACGGTCTTCGCGCTGGTGCTCGGCTACGTCGTCTCGATCGGCTTCCGTCAGGCCGGGACGCAGCGCGAGCTGGACGCCCTCCGCGCCGAGCTCGACGCCGGCCGCTCCGACGACCCGAAGAGCTGACACCGCCGTGCCCGTCGCCCACGTCATCTACATCCCCGGGATGCTCCTGATCGGCATCGCGATCGG
>JAUHXR010000279.1 GCA_030426845.1 Polyangia bacterium
CTCCGGGATTCCCTCGTCCCGCTGCGCCACGCAGGCGCGCCTCGCAACCGCGATCCATCGCGGTCGGTTCTTCAACGGGCTGCTAAGGTCCGCGGCATGAGCGACGAGCTTCCTCCCTGCCCGAGCTGCGGCTCGCAGTACACCTACGCCGACGGGGCGCTGATGGTGTGTCCCGAGTGCGCGCACGAGTGGTCGGCCGCCGCGGCCGCGTCGTCGGAGGACGACGGGGCGGTGCGGGACTCGGTCGGCAACGTGCTCCAGGACGGCGACTCGGTGGTCGTCGTCAAGACCCTCAAGGTCAAGGGCGCGCCCGGGCCGCTCAAGGCCGGCACCAAGGTGAAGAACATCCGCCTCGTCGACGGCGATCACGACATCGACTGCAAGATCCCTGGCTTCGGCGCCATGAAGCTGAAGTCGTCGGTGGTGCGCAAGGCCTAGCGTGCAGGGCTTGTAGCGTTCAGGGCTTGTAGCGTTCAGGGCTTGTAGTAGCCCGGCTTGTTCCGGACGACGCCGTGCGGGAGGCCCATCCCCGCGCTGACCGCGGCGCCCGACTCGACGGCGGCCTCGCGGCCGCCGAGATTTCGAACCGTCGCGCCTCCGCTGCCCGCGATGGGGCCGAGGGCCCAGAGCCCGATCGAGTTGCGCCTCCTCCGTTCCTCCATCCGGCGGCGATAGGCCTCCTTGCTGCTCAAGCCCTGCGACAGGTACTGCGGCCGCCGCTCCGCGTGGCCGCAGTAGACCGTGTACACCCGCCCTACGGTGCCGTTGGACACGTACTCGGGCGGGACCTTGAGCCGGATCGGTTCGAGCAAGCCCCGTTGCGAATCGCGGAGCGCGCTTCGGAGGTCGCCGTCGTCGCTCATCAGTGGTCTCCCGCGGGGACGGGGACGTTCGGGTTCGCCATGGCACGGGGCAGCGCAAGACGTGAGCCAACCCTGGGTCTCCACCCGTTCCTCGGCGGGCGGGCGTCGGGGATCGCCGGCGTGTGCTGCGTCCTCGGGACCGGGCGACCCCACGTGGCGCCAGACGACAGACGCGGCCGCGCCGCGGTCGCCGACGCGTGGCCTCACGCGCCCGATACGCGGCCGGGGCAGGGCTGCGGACTCGAGTACGCAGGCCTGTCCAGGTTCTGGACGGCGGGGCGCGCGGCCGCCCTCGCTGACGCGGCCGAAACCGTCGTCGGAGAGCGGACCCGAGATCGCAGCTGCGGCCGCGACGTCGCTCCGCGCGGGTGGCACGGAACGTGGTTCTGAGCCCCTCCATGAAGCGCACCGCTCGCCTCGGCCTCGTCGTCCTGCTCGCCGGTTGCACCGCGCAGCTCTCGCCGGAGGAGGACCGGCTCTCCGACGGGGATCACGAGATGAGGGTGTCCGCCGCGGACCTCGAGGGCTGGACGCCGGACGGACCGTGGCTCGTCTCGCCCGAGCTCGTCGCGCGGGACGGAGTGAGCCGGGTGGGCGCGCTGCTCGCGCTCGACGCGGCCGGGCCGATGCCGGCGCTCGAGGCGCGGGCGCTGGTCGCCGGGCAGCCCTCCGGGGAGTGGCGCGCGCTCGGCGCGACCTGGTCGGAGGAGGAGCAGCACGTCGCGATCGTGGATCTCGATGGCGTCGGGGACGGCGCCCAGCTCCGCATCGCGGCGAGCGTCGCGCCGCACGTCACCCACCTGCGCTGGAACGCGCTCGTGCCGGAGGTGGTGGACGAGAGCGACGGCGTCGGTACGTCGCACGACGCGTTGCGCACCGAGCTGAGCGATCTCGGCATCGTGACGCGCGCCGAGTGGGGCGCCCGCGCCACGCGCTGCGTGAGCCGCGACGCGGTCAAGACGCGCATGGCCATCCACCACACCGTCACCGACGCCACCGACCCCGCGCGGCAGCTCCGCGCCATCCAGCGCTACCACATGGACTCGCGCGGCTGGTGCGACGTGGGCTACCACTTCCTCGTCGGGCAGGACGGGCGGGTCTACGAGGGCCGCCCGCTCGAGCTGGTGGGCGCGCACGTCGGCGGGAACAACTCCGGCAACATCGGGATCTCGTTCATCGGCTGCTTCCACTCGAGCGGCTGCGGCTCGCTCGGCGGGAGCCGCACCCCGAACGACGCCTCGCTCGACGCGGCCGCCGCGCTCATCGGCCGGCTGAGCAGTGTCTACGGCGTCGCGATCGACGCGGCGAGCGTGAAGGGCCACAGCCAGCACAGCGGCCAGTCGACGAGCTGCCCGGGCGCGCACCTCCTGTCCCAGCTCGACGCGCTGCGGAGCCGCGCCTCCAGCGTCACGGCGCCGGAGCCGACCCCCGAGCCGACGCCTGGGCCGACGCCCGAGCCGACGCCCGAGCCGACGCCTGAGCCGACCCCCGAGCCGACGCCGGCCCCGACCGGCGCGAGCTGCACCCACAGCTTCGGCGGCGTCTACTCCGACACCGCGTGCAGCGCGTCGTGGCAGTGCTGCGACGGTCGCTGGCGCACCCGCGGCGCGTGCGGCGCGTGCGCCTGCGTCGAGGAGAGCGGGACTACTGGCTGCGGCGGGACGCCCGAGCCCACGCCGGAGCCGACCGGGCCGAGCTGCACCGCGGCGGGCGTGTCCGGCACCTGCATGAACGTGTCGGCCTGCACGGGGACCTCGACCCCCGGGCTCTGCCCCGGACCGGCCGACGTCCAGTGCTGCACCGTGCCCGACGCGGGCGGCACCTGCGACCCCTCCGCTCACCCGCGGCCGAACGCGGGCCTCACCGAGGAGCCCGGCGACGCCGGCTGCCCGGCCGGCATGGTCAACCTCGGCCGCTACTGCATCGACCGCTTCGAAGCGTCGCTCGTGATGGTGGACAGCGCCGGCGCGCCGATCGGGAGCTGGTCGCCCTACCACAACCCGGGCTCGCAGCGGGTCGCCGCGGTCTCGCTGCGGGGCGCCGTGCCGCAGGGCTACATCAACGGCCAGCAGGCCGCGGCCGCGTGCGCCGCGTCGGGCAAGCGCCTCTGCTCGAACACCGAGTGGCTCCAGGCCTGCCGCGGCGCCGAGAACCGCACCTACCCCTACGGCAACAGCCGCATGGCGGGCGTGTGCAACGACGCGCGCTCGGTTCACCCGGCGGTCGAGCGGTTCGGCACCTCGGCGAGCTGGATCTACTCGCAGCTCGGCGACGCCTGCATCAACCAGATCCCCGACTCGGTCGCCCCCACCGGCTCGCACCCGGGGTGCACGACCCCCGAGGGCGTCCTCGACCTGATGGGCAACCTGCACGAGTGGACGAGCGACTCGGCGGGCACCTTCCGCGGCGGGTTCTACGCGGACACGCGGGTCAACGGGGAGGGCTGCACCTACCGCACGACCGCGCACAACACCGCCTACAGCGACTACTCGACCGGCTTCCGCTGCTGCGCCGACGCGCGGTAGACCGCCGATCGGCCTCTTACATTGCCTCCTACGGATCGGCGCACCACCGGTCCTCGTTGTAGCCGCGGTAGCTGATGGGGCACAGGCACGGGCTGCCCTCGGTGGACAGGCCCGGCGGGCAGATGTCCGGGGTGCCGACATAGAGGCCCTGCCAGGTCGTGGTCGAGCCGGTGCCGTCCTGAGGTCCGTCGCCGTTGCAGCGGTTGGTCGCGTCGCTCGTGCATGCGCAGGGCGGCGGCGGCTCGCCGGGATACGCCGGCTCCCAGAAAGCCCGCTCACAGTCGAGCAGCGGGTCGTGGTCGCAGTTCTCCCGGAAGACGAACGCGACCTCGCGCGCTCTCGACACGAACACATCCTCGACGCGGAGGTCGGTCGTGCCCCAGTCGGCGAGGACGCCGGCGTAGGTCGAGTCGATGAAGCCACGCGCGACCCGCGCGTCGCGAGCCGACCAGCCGAAATTGCACTTGTCCCACTCGATGTTCACGCCGCGCTCGGTCTCGGGCCCGGTGCAGAAGCGCTCGAGCTGCAAGCCGTGCGTCACGTTCTCGATGTAGATCGCGGCGCCCGCGCCTCGGCCGGCCGCCTCGCCGGACGGTCCGTCGTCGGAGCCGAGGCCGATCCGATCGACGTCGATCTGCTCGAGCCGCACCCCGACCGCGGGGTAGCTCGCCGCGTCATCGTCCAGGCGATGCACGACCGCCACGCCGGTCCAGTACGCGTCGCGGACGCGCGCGCGGGTGAGCGTGAGGTGCGACGCGCCGACCGCGATCCCGACGTGCCTCGTGCCGGGTCCGCCACACGAGGGGTCCCAGCTCGCGCCGCCCGGCAGGCCCATGCACTCCGGCTCGCTGACGCCGACGACGTCGATGTCCTCCAGCCGCGCTCCGTCGGCGGTGGTGAGCTGGACCGGGCGTCGGTTCCGTACGTTGACCCCGTAGTGGCGCGTGTCCTCCACGCGCACGCGCCGCACCGCCGCGCCGCGCGGCGCGGTGCCGAGGATCCCCTCGTCGATCACCCCGTGGCCGCGCACGGTGAGATCTTCGAGGGTGATGTCGCGAAGGCCGTGGACCGCGTCGATCTGCTCCCAGAACAGGACGGCCGCGGTGAGGCTGCCGTAGTGCACGGCGTAGGCGGGATCGGCGATGTCGAAGACCACACCCGACAGGCGCGAGCCGCTCGCGCTCGGGCCGGCCACGGCCGGGTGGGACGGCGGTCGGAGCTCGACGCCGAACTCGAGCACCGTCGCGGCGCCATGACCGACCAGCTCCACCGGCCGCCGCACCGAGACCCACGGGAACGGCGTGTCGGCCTCGCAGCCGGCCAGGTCGAACGTGCCCGGGGCGAGCTCGATGCGCTCGCAGGTCGAGGTCAGGAGCTGTCGCAGCTCGCAGCCCGTCGTCGCGACGCACTCGGGATCGGTCGGCGGGACCACCGGCGCCGGGTCGGGGGCGGCGGGCGGCGCCACGCCAGCCGCGGCGCAGCTCGTCGGGAGGGCGGTCAGGGTGCGCCGGCCTCCGCCGAGCTGCAGGTCGTCGAGGAGGACGGCCTCGCCGCTCAGCTCGGGGCTGTCGAGGTGCAGGATGACCGCGTCGACGCGGCGCAGGTCGACGCCGAAGTCGTTCAGGCTCACCCGCAGCGTGCGCATCGGGCTGACGCCGTGCGGAGGGGTGTAGCGGTAGACGCCGCCCTCGATCGACCAGTAGCCGGAGTGGCCGTCCGGGTCCGGCAGGTAGTGGAGCGGCAGCTCGGGGCTCAGCGTTCCGTCGACGAGCCGGAGCTGGATCCGAAGGCGCGGCGGCGCCCAGACCCACGCGGTCGCGCGCTCGTGCTCCCGGCCGGCGCGCAACGAGATGTACGCGAACTCGTCGACGCCCGTCTGCGCGGGGTCGTCGGAGAGCCTCCACTGGATCGCGTCGCCGCGGTCTCCGGTTCGGCTCACGCGCAGGAAGCGCCCGTCCTCCGGCCCGTGCGGCGTGCTCGGCGCAGTCTCGCGCGGGCCGACGACCTCGGGGTGCACCCCGGCGGCGCTGAAGGTCGAGCCGTCGGTCCCTTCGAGCAGCTCGCCGTCCTGGAAGTTGTCGATGACCCTCCGGGTCCACGGCCGTCCGTCGTCGTACTGGCCGAAGCTGAGCACCGGCTCGCCGCTCGGCACCGGCGGGTGGAGGAACGGGTGGTCGAGCGTGTCGTCGAAGAACACCCGGTATGCGTCCTCGCCGCGCGCCTGCAGCCGGGCCCACGCGGTGACGAACGAGCGGGTGGCCGCCTGCTGGGCGTCGCACGCGAGGACGCCGCCCGGCCAGCTCGTCGAGGTCGTGCACCCGTCGCTGAACTGTCGGTGATCGGCCTCTCGCAGGAAGGCGAACGCCTTCTCGACCCCTGCCTCGGCCGGGAGACGCCACGCGGACTCGGTGCCGTAGTCGGTCCCGGACCGATCGTAGGCGGTGAAGCCCGTGGGGGCAGGCTGCGTCGCGTCGAGCCGCGCCGTCCGGACGTCGGCGTCGCGCGAGCCGTAGAGCACGAGCAGCGACCGCGCCGCGTCGTCGCGGAGCTCGACCGCCGAGACGTCCGTCGGGGCGAGCGCGATCACCGCGTCGACCGGGCCCGAGAACGAGGGGCTCTCGGCGATGCGTCGCGCCGCGATCGCGGCCGCCTCGCCTCCTCGCCCGTGACCGGCGGTGACGATGTGGTCGAAGTCGAAGAGCGCGGCCACGGGCTCGCTCGCGCGCCACGACTCGAGGAGGCGGACCGCCCGGTCGGCCTGATCGTCGGCGCACGGCTGGACCGGCAGCGACGGGTCGCAGTGGTTGGGCGGGAACGACCCGAAGTCGTAGACCGACACGACGACGAAGCCGTTGCGCGCGAGGTGATCGGTCAGGTGCAGGTAGCCGCTCGCGCTGAATCCGGCCTCGGGCGTGAAGAGGACGACGGGGCCGCCGCCGATCGCGTTCGAGGAGCAGGTCCCTCCGACGAGCTGTCCCGCGTAGGTGACGCGCGCCCAGGTCGCGCCGTAGGTGGGGTCGCTCCATCCGTAGATCCGCGAGCTCACGCACGCGTACTGGGTCTCGGCACCTGGATCGGGGGGAATGGCCGGGGGGGCCGCCGCGAATCGGAGCTCTGCCTCGTGCGCTTCGAGGGTGGTCTCGGCGGCGCACCCGGCGAGGGCTGCGACGGCGGCTAGCGCGAACAGGGCTCGCTTCTCGCGCGCGCGCCGCGGGGCCACGCGCGGAGCGGCAGCGGGGGCGTGGTGGGCGGACTCCGTCGCCCGACTGCGGGATCCCTGACTCGCTCGCATGGGGGTGGCCTCCTCGGTCAACCGGTCGTGTGAACCGGTATATCGAGGCGTCGGTCGCGGGTTGTCACAGGTTGCAACGCCCCGGGGCGCTTGCGGCGCCCACCCGGCTCTGCGTTCAGGATCGCGGGGCCCGGTCGTATTCTGTGCTGTCGCCGTGGTGCTCCCTGCTCCGATCTCGCCCGAGGGACCGCGCGTCGACCCGTACGGGCGCCTCCTCCCCCTGACCACGCTGCTCGCCGAGAGCGAGGGGGCCGACTACCGGGAGCACGGGGACTCGCGGGGGAAGGTGCGCATGTGGCACCTGGGTCGCCACATCGGAGTCTTCCAGTCGATGGGCGCGATCGGCGGGCCCCACGCCGAGCGGGTCATCGAGTTCTTCCAGGACACGATCGAGCGCCACCCGCGGCCGTGGTACGCCTTTGGCAACTGGTCGGAGCTCGACGCCTACACCTCCGCGGTCAGGACGTCGATGACCCGGTGGCAGCAGGACGCGGCCTACGACGGCCTCTTCGTCTCGCATCGCTCTCGGCTCGTCACGATGGGCGTGAACATCGCCAACGCGGTCCTGCCCCAGGCGATCCGGATGGTGGACACCGAGGAGGCGCTCGACGACCTCCTCGTCGACGTCCGCCGTCGCGTCGGCGTCTGAGTCGACCGCGCCTGACGACCACACCGCGCGACCACACCGTGCGGCAGCGCGAGCGCGTCGCGTCGATCCGCCGCCGCACCGCGACCCACCCGGGGCCGCAGAGGACGCACCTCTTCTCCCGGCCTCCTCTTTCTCCCGGCTTCTCCGCAGCCGCGGGACCCCGACCAGGCCCGCTCCCGCGCTCCCAGCCGAGTTTGCACATGCCGTGCGCCAGGCGAATACTCCGCACGCCGCATGACCGAAGCGACCTCCCGTCCCGCGATCGACCTCGGTCGGCTCGCCCCCGACCTGCGGGAGACCTGCGGCGACTACTGCTCCAGCTATCACCAGGAGCTGGCCGGCGCGATCCGCGCAGGGGAGGGCGGGGTCGCGGTCGCCACCCGGCACGCCCGCATCCTCGATGGGCTGCTCGGCGCGCTGTTCTGCGCCGCCGACGCCACGAGCCGGGCCGAGGGGCACCCGCCGAGCGGCCGGGTCGCGCTCGTCGCGGTCGGCGGCTACGGCCGCGGGCTGGTCGGGCTCCACAGCGACGTCGACGTGCTGTTCCTCTGCGACGATCCGCACGACCGACACGTCAGCGCGCTGGCCGAGGGGCTCCTCTACCCGCTGTGGGATCTCGGCGTGCAGATCGGGCACGCGGTCCGCGGCGTCGACGAGACGATCTCACTCGCCCGCGACGACATCGCGACCGCCACCACCCTCCTCGACATGCGGCGGGTGGCCGGCGACCGGACGATCCTCGCCGAGCTCGGCCAGCTCGCGCGCGCGCGGGTGTTCGAGGCCGGGCTCGAGCGCTTCCTCGAGCGGCTCGCCGACGACCTCGCCGCGCGGCACGAGCGCTTCGGCGACTCGCTCTTCCTCCTCGAGCCCGAGGTCAAGCTCGGCTGCGGGGGCCTGCGCGACCTCGACATCGCGCGCTGGGCCGCGAAGGCGCGCTGGACGGCCGAGGGCACCGACGCGCTGGTGAAGCACGGCGCGTTGCTCTCGCGCGAGGCGCGCGAGCTGGAGGTCGCCGGCGAGATGCTCTGGCGGGTGCGCAACCGGCTGCACCTGCGCGCGGGACGCCGGCAGGATCGGCTCACCTTCGAGGACCAGGAGGAGATCGCGACGCAGCTCGGCTTCGTCGAGGGCATCACGCTCGCGGTCGAGCAGTTCATGCAGGCCTACTACCGGCACGCGCGGGTGGTGGAGCAGACGACCGAGCGGATGCTGGCCCGGGCCCGCGCCATCCGGCCGCGCAAGTCGGTGCGCCGCGAGCCGCTCGCGCCGGGCATCCTCAGCCACGACGATCAGGTCACGTTCACCGACTCCGCGCAGCTCGAGGAGGAGCCGACCCTCGCGCTCCGGCTCTACGAGGAGGTGGCGACCCGCGGGCTCGCCCCGTACCCGTTCGCGCGCGACGCGATCGCCCGAGCCGCGGCCGAGCCGGTGTGGGGGGAGCGGCTCCGCGCCGCACCCGAATCCGCGCCGATGTTCCTCCGCGCGCTCCGCTGCACCGCGCGCGCCAAGCTCAAGCGCCGCTCCGTCCTCCACGAGCTCCACGAGCTCGGCGTGATGCTGGCGATGATCCCCGAGTTCGGGCCGGTCACCGGACGCGTGCAGCACGACGTCTATCACGTCTACACGGTCGACGTTCACTCGGTGGCCGCGGTCTCGCGCCTCGCCGCGATCAAGCGAGGCGACTACGCCCACGAGCTGCCGCTCGCCTCGCGCCTCGCGGCGGAGCTGCCGCGCCCCGATCCGCTGTTCCTCGGGCTGCTGCTCCACGACATCGGCAAGGCGCACGGCAAGGATCACTCGCGCAAGGGCGCGGTGATGGCGCGCCCGATCGCGGAGCGGCTGGGGCTCGGGCACGTCGACGTGGCCCACGTGGTGTGGCTCGTCGAGGAGCACCTCAGCCTCTACCACTGGGCGACGCGGCGCGACACGAGCGATCCCGAGGTGATCGCCGACGTGGCCGCGCAGGTCGGCACGGTGGATCGGCTGCGGGACCTCTACCTCCTCACGGTCGCCGACCTGAGCACCACGAACCCGAACGCGATGACGTCGTGGAAGGCGCGGATGCTCGAGGACCTCTACCTCGCGGTGGCGGCCGAGCTCGAGGGCGCGGACCGGCGCGGACCGGCACGGCGGGCCGACGCGATCCGCGACGAGGTACGGGTCGGGTTCGTCGGCGATGGATCCGAAGACGCGCTCGGACGTTTCGTAGCCCAGATGCCCGATCGCTACCTGCTCGCCAACCCGGTCGACGCGATCCGCGCCCACGCGCAGGCGTCGGTGGAGCGCGGCGCGCGCGACCTGCACCTCGCCGCGCGGCCCGGCCAGAGCCGTGACGTCTCGGAGCTCATCGTGGTGGGCGATGATCGGCCGGGGCTCCTCGCCCACGTGGGCGCGGCGCTCGCGGGGCAGCGCCTGAGCGTGGTCACGGCCCAGGTCTACACGCGCCGGCTCGACGACGGGCGCCTCGAGGCGTTCGACGTGTTCGAGGTACGCCACGTCGCGGTGGGGGCGGACGGCGAGCCGCTCGACGAGGCGCGGCTCGAGCGGCTGCGGCGTGATCTGCGCGGGCTGCTCGACGGCGAGCTCGAGGCGGCGGACGTGCTCAAGCGGCGGCGCCAGCCGTCGTGGGCGCAGCGAAAGAGCCCGCCGGTGCGCACCGAGGTGAAGGTCGACAACAACGCGTCGCGCCGCTTCACGGTGGTGGACGTCTTCACGCGGGATCGTCCGGCGCTGCTCCACCACATCGCCAAGGCGCTCCACGATCAGGGCCTGACGATCGCCATCTCGAAGGTGAACACCGAGGGCGAGCGCGCGGCCGACGTCTTCTACGTGCTCGACAGCTCGGGCGAGAAGATCACCGACCGGGCGCGGCTCGAGGCGACCGAGCGCGCGCTCCACGCGGTGCTCGAGGCCACGGAGGGATCGCCATGAGGCGTGTGTGGATCGCGGCGATCGCCGCTTCGCTGATGGGGGCGGGCTGCGGCGGCGCGCGGCAGTCGACGGGCGCGGACGAGGCGCCGGTGATGTTCGAGGACGAGGCGGCGGCGAACGCGGCCCCGCCGGCGAGCGAGGACGTCGCGCGCGGTGAGGCGCTGCTAGCGCAGGGCGACGCGGAGGGCGCGGAGGCGGCGTTCCGCGCGGCGGTCGAGGAGACCCCGGGCGACGGCCGCGCGCACCTCGACCTCGGGCTCGCGCTCGAGATGCAGGAGCGCTGGGCGGACGCGGAGGCGGCCTACCGCGCGGCGGTCGAGGCGGATCCGGAGCTTCCCGAGGCGCTCAACAACCTCGGGGTGCTGCTCCGGGATCAGGACCGCCCCGACGAGGCGGTGACGTTCCTCCGCCGCGCGATCGACGTGCGGCCGGGGTTCGCGTCGGCCTACCTCAACCTGGGCCTCGCGCTCGAGGAGCAGGGCGACGCCGAGGGCGCCGAGGCGGCCTATCGCCGCGTCATCGAGCTGGCGCCGCGCGAGCCGACCGCGCGCATCCAGCTCGGCATGCTCCAGCTCGCGTCGGGCGACCAGGACGGGGCGCTCATCACGCTGCGGCGCGCGGTGAGCGCGGCCGCGGGGAGCCGCGCGCACCTGTCGGCCCTCGGCAGCGGCCTCAGGCGCGCGGGCGACGCGGACATGGCGGTGCGGGTGCTCAACGACGCCATCGTGGCCGAGGAGGCGGAGGCGCCCCCGGCGATCGTGGCCGAGCTCGCGCTCGCGCAGTTCGCGGCCGGGGCGCGCCCCGACGCGGAGGCCACGCTGAACGGGCTCATCACGTCCCAGCCGCGCTACGCGACCGCGCACTACCTGCTCGCGAACATGCTCGCCGCGCGCGAGGCGTTCGGCGACGCGGCGACGCACTACCAGGCCTACCTTCGCATCGAGCCCGACGGCCCGCAGGCCGACCAGGCCCGCGCGCGGCTGACCTACGTCCGCCAGCGGCGGTAGCGAGGCGCCGCTCCCGCGGACGTCGCCCCTGCGCGCGCGGCCCGCTCCGCTCAGCGATTCCGACGCCGGCTCGTCCTCGAGCTGGACGCGATGGTCCGGCGCCGGCTGTTCGTCGCCCGGACGAGAGGCGACGAAGATGGAGGGGGTAGGGGCCACGTGGGGCCCGGTCGGCGGGACACCCTGAGGGGAGGCGCTGGCCACGCCGCGTCCGTCCTCAGAAGCGGCCGACGCAGGTGAGGCCGACGCAGCGGATCGCCGCGGCCTGGGGGTCGCGGCGGCCGCGCTCGGCCGCGAGGAGTCCCCAGGCGATGCCCGCGCCGATACCCACCGCGAGCCCGGCCACGAGGGTGACGATGCCGCCGTCCCGCTGCCCCGAGATCTCGTCGAGGTTGAGGCAGCCGGTGGTCGGCGGGTCCGCGGTCTCCCGGTCGAGGCACTGGTCGACCGCGCTCGTCCGCTCGACGAACCACGCCACGCCGGCCACGGCGACGACGACCCCGACGATCGTGAGCGCGCTCGCGAGCGCCTCGACGCCCGAGCTCTGCTCGTAGTTGAACAGCTCCTGGTCGCGCGGGGTCCGGCGCGGGGGTGGCTCGGCTTCGTGCGCCGGGTCACCGCTGGCCCGGTCGCCGACCGGGTCGCTGGCCTCGTCGCCAGTCGCTTCGCTGGCCGGGTCGCCGGCCGGGTCGCTGGCCGGGTCGCTGGCCGGGTCGCCAGTCGCTTCGTCCTCCGCCGCCTCGCCGGCGGCCCCGGCGTCGCCGTCGGCCGCGGCCGGCCGGTCGGACGTCGGCTCGGGGGCCGCTTCGGTCGGCTCGTCCGCCGGCGCGGCGTCCTCCGGGTTGGGCTCGGCGGTCCCGGCGCCCGCGTCCTGCGCGTGGGCCAGCGGGGCCGCGAGCCAGGCCGCGGCGAGCGC
>JAUHXR010000280.1 GCA_030426845.1 Polyangia bacterium
GACCCCGGACCGCCCCCCGTGAACTGGCTGCTGCGCATCTCGCTCGGCCTGATCGCGCTGGTTGCGCTGGCGGCTGTGTACCAGCTCGCCCTCAGGCCGCTCTTGATCGACTGATTTCCTGGTATTCTCCGGGCCCGTGACCCGCAAGGCCATCCTCGCCGCCGTGGCGTGCGCCGTGGCGGGCGTCGTGATGCTCTTCCTCTACATGCAGCGCTTCGAGGAAGAGGCGTCGGGCGGCCCGCCGGTGCGGATCATCGTGACCACCCAGGAGATCCCCCTGGGCACCGCGATCCGCGAGGACATGCTCGGCGTGCGCTCGCTCCCCTCGAGCTACGTCGAGGCTCGCCACATCCCGGCGTCCGAGGTCCAGCGCATCCTCGGCGTCCGCGTGCGCAGCGGCGTCGCGAGCGACGAGGCGCTCCTCTGGACCGATCTGGCGACCACGAGCGAGCAGCAGCGCGACCTGTCCGGCCTCGTGCGGCAGGGCATGCGCGCGATCACGATCCGCGCCGACGTCTCCACCGCGTTCGGCGGCCTGCTGCGCCCGGGCGATCGGGTGGACGCCCTCCTCACCGTGCAGCGCGAGGATCGGACCCACGTCACGATGCCGCTGCTGCAGAACCTCCTCGTCCTCGCCTCGGGCCGCGACACCGGCGCGCCGGCGCGGCCGGGCGAGCGGCGCACGACCAACAGCGGCTCGGTCAGCCAGGTCACCCTGAGCGTGACCCTCGAGCAGTCGCAGGTGGTCGCGCTCGCGCAGGAGCAGGGCCGGCTGACGCTCGTCCTGCGCAACCCCGACGACATCACGGTGGTGGAGAACGCTCCCTCCACCACCACCGCCGACATCATCGAGCCCGAGCGGCGCACCCGCATCCAGCGGCGCGCCCCCCAAACCGACGAACCGAGGCTGCCGACCCGTGTCGAGTAACCCCCTGACCCCCCACGCGCGCCGATCCGCGCTCGGAGCCTGCGCTCTGGGCCTGACCCTCGCCATCGCAGCCTCGGCCGCGGCGCAGTCCCAGGACCGCGACGTCACCATCGACGTGGGCGGGCAGACGACGATCAGCGCGATCGGCGTCGAGCGCTACTCCGAGGGCGCGCCCGGCATCGTCGACGTCCGCGTGACCGAGCGCGAGTTCGTGCTCGTCGCGCTGCGGCCCGGCGCCACGTCGCTGGTGCTCTTCTATCAGAACGGCCGCCAGGTCCGGTACGCGATCACGGTGCGCGATCCCAACCAGACGGTCGTGCGCCCGGGCAGCGTCGCGGAGCGCGAGACCATCCGGCTCGACCTCTACTTCGTCGAGCTGAACGAGACGTACAACCACCAGATCGGCCTCGGCTTCCCCGGCACCATCGGCGGCCCCGGCGTCGGCCAGGGTCAGATCCGCCTGGACTTCGTCGGCGCGCCCGCGGGCGCGGCCGGGCCGCTGTCGCAGGCGAGCCTCGCGCTGGTCAACCAGGTGCTGCCGCGGATCGACCTCGCGCAGTCGCAGGGCTGGGCGCGGCTCCGGCGGCAGGCGATGATCGTGACCGCCAACGGCACCCCCGCCCGCTTCGACTCGGGCGGCGAGGTGAACGTGATCGTCACCGGCGTCGGCGCGGCCCAGCTGCGGACGATCGAGTTCGGCAGCGAGCTGCGGGTGACCCCGCGCTTCGACGCGCAGACCGGCCGCATCGAGATCCAGATCCAGGCCGACCTCTCGGAGCTGACGGCGCCCTTCACGAGCGGCGGCCCGCCGGGGCGGCGGCGCACCGAGCTCGAGACGGTGGCGAACCTCGTCCCGGGTCAGGCGATGATGATGTCGGGCGTGGTGTCGCGGAGCGAGACCGAGACCCAGAGCGGCCTGCCGGGGCTCAGCCAGATCCCGATCATCGGCGTGCTCTTCGGGAGCAACTCCCGCATCGGCGAGGCGACCCACAACGTGCTCTTCATCGTGCCGACGATCGTCCAGTCGGTGCCGCGTCAGCAGCGCAACTACATTAGCGAGGCGCTCGAGACCTTCCAGCGCTTCAGCGGCTTCATCCACGACCAGGAGCTCATCGAGCACACCCCGCCGGGCTACGGCCAGCCGGGCGGCCGCGCGCCGGCGACGGCCCCCGCGACCGCGCCCGCCCCCACCCAGCCGGTGAGGCGGTAGCCACGAGCGAGGCCCCGTGCTGCGGATGACGATCGAGACGGCCGACGGCACGGCCGAGAGCCTCACGGTCCCCGACGCCGGGCCGGTGGTGATCGGGCGCGACCCGTCGTGTCATGTCGTCTTGCCATCTCCAGACGTCTCGCGCCGGCACCTCACGGTGGAGAAGGGCCAGGGCAGCTACCGCCTGACCGACGCCTCCTCGAACGGCACCCTCGTCGGCGAGGGGCACCTCCACCGCACCACCTGCGACGCGCCGGGCGGGCTGCCGCTCCGGGTGGGGCCCTACGTCATCACCCTCGAGTCGCTCGGCCCTCCGCCCGCGCCGCGGCCGAGCGGCGGCCCCGCGGCGGTCTCCGCGCCGCCGCCGCCTCGCCCGAGCGGCGCCCCGCGCGCCCGCCCGCCGACGTCCCCCGAGCGGCCCGCGCTGCGCAACGCCCCGCGGCCGCCCGCGGTGCCAGCCGCCATGCCCTCGGCGGCCCCCGCGCCGCCCGCCGCAGCGCTCGTCACGGGTCCGGACCCCGAGCCGGTGATGACGACGCACCCCGACGAGGCCGCGCCGCGCAAGGAGGCCTCGCCCTACGACGTCAGCGGCACGGCCGACGTCTCGGTCGCCGCTCGCAAGCGCATCCACCGCATGCTCCTCGACCACCTCGACCTCGCGAGCCTCGACCGCGGCAAGATGCAGGACTCGGTCATGCGGCCGAAGGTCCGCCAGGCCCTCCGACTCATCATGAAGGAGGTCGGCGGCGATCTGCCGGCGAGCACCAACACCGCGCAGCTCATCGACGAGATCACCGACGAGGCGCTCGGCCTCGGCCCGCTCGAGCGGCTGCTCGCCGACGAGTCGGTCAGCGAGATCATGGTCGTCGACCCGACGACGATCTACGTCGAGCGCTTCGGCAAGCTCCAGACGACCGCGCTCCGCTTCACCGACGACGAGGCGGTGCGCGCGGTGATCGAGCGCATCGTCACCCCGCTCGGGCGACGCATCGACGAGTCGACCCCGCTCGTCGACGCGCGCCTCCGCGACGGCTCGCGCGTCAACGCGGTGATCCGCCCGCTCGCGATCAAGGGCTCGTGCATCACGATCCGCAAGTTCGCCAAGGTCCCGCTCACGATGGACAACCTCATCGGCTTCGGCTCGATGAACGCGGCGATGGCGAAGTTCATCCGGCGCTCGGTGAAGGCGCGCAAGAACATCGTGATCAGCGGCGGGACCGGCTCGGGCAAGACGACCCTCCTCAACGTGCTCAGCGGCGAGGTGCCGGTCGAGGAGCGCATCGTGACGGTCGAGGACGCGGCCGAGCTGCAGCTCACGCAGCCGCACGTGGTGAGCCTCGAGAGCCGCCCCGCCAACATGGAGGGCCGCGGCGAGTACACGATCCGCGACCTCGTGAAGAACGCCCTGCGGATGCGCCCCGACCGGATCATCGTCGGCGAGTGCCGCGGCGGCGAGGCGCTCGACATGCTGCAGGCGATGAACACGGGTCACGAGGGGTCGATGACGACGACCCACGCCAACAGCCCGAACGAGGCGCTGGGCCGGCTCGAGACCCTCGCGCTGATGAGCGGCCTCGACCTGCCGTCGCGCGCGATCCGCGAGCAGATCGCGCAGAGCATCGACCTCATCGTCCAGCAGACGCGCTTCAGCGATGGCTCGCGTCGGATCACCGCGATCAGCGAGGTCGTCGGGATGGGCGACGACGAGCAGATCGAGCTCCACGACATCTTCTCGTTCCACCGAACGGGCACCGGCGAAGGTGGCAAGGTCCTCGGCGAGTTCCGCGCGTCCGGCTACCTGCCGAGCTTCCTCGACGAGTTCATCGCGCAGGGCCTGATCCGCGACGGGGACTTCCTGTGAACGACGTCACCACCACGACCTACGCGCTGGGCTACGGCGGCCTCGCGCTGCTGGTCCTGGGCACGGTGGCGGCGGTCACGCTGATGGCGCTCGACCCGACCAGCCTCGTGCGGCGGCGCTGGTCCGAGTACACGAGCGCGCTCGAGAAGATGTGCCGGTTCCTGCTCATCAAGCAGACCGGCGTCCAGATCGCGCGGCTCCAGCTCGCGGGCGTCCTCGCGGCGCCGGTCATCGCGTTCCTCCTCGACGACTCGATCTTCGTCCTCCTCGCGCCGCCGATCGCGCTCGCGCCGTACTACGTGCTCCAGCGCCGCTGCGTCGAGCGCGTCCAGCGCATCGAGGACCAGCTCGACTCGTGGCTCCTGCTCTGCGCGAACGCGCTCAAGGCGTCCCCTTCGCTCGGCGAGGCGATCGCCAACAGCGGCAAGCTGATGCGCCCGCCGATGGAGGAAGAGCTCGACCTCTGCCTCAAGGAGATCAAGCTCGGGACGCCGCTCGATCAGGCGGTGCTCAACATGAGCGCGCGCATCGGGTCGATGTCGGTCTCGAGCGCGCTGGCGACGATCCTCGTCGGTCGTCAGACGGGCGGCGACCTGCCGCGCATCCTCGAGGAGTCGGCCGCGACCCTGCGCGAGATGGCGCGCCTCGAGGGCGTCGTCCGCACCAAGACGGCGGAGGGCAAGACGCAGGCCTACGTGCTCGGGGTCATCCCGTTCGTCCTCATCGGCGCGATCCACATGGTGGACGAGCACTGGCTCGAGCCGCTCGGCGAGACGTCGATGGGCTTCCTCGTCATCGGGGTCGCGGCGATGCTCTGGGTCGGCGCGATCTTCCTCGCGCGGCGCATCCTGGCGGTCGACATATGAGCTACCTCGTCTACGGCTACGTAGCCCTCGGGCTCGTCGCGGGCGGGCTCGGGCTCGGCGTCTTCACCCTCGCGCGCAACCCGCCGGTGGACACCCCGCGGCTCGGCATGCGCGGGCTCAAGCGCGCGCTCGCGCTCGAGGACGGCGGCTCCTTCGGCACCATCGAGCCGCTCATGCGCATGGTGGCGGGCTGGGTGGCGCACCTCCCGCTCGGCGATCGCCGGCGTCAGATCGACGAGCTGCTCAAGCACTCCGGCGACTGGCTCGGCCTCACCGCCAACGAGTTCGTCGCGCTGAGCGTGCTGGGCTTCGTCGGCTTCTCGGTGCTCGGGGTCTTCGCGGTCAACCTCGCGGAGCTGCCGACCGCGCTCGTCGCGTTCTTCGCGGGGCTCGGCTTGATCCTCCCTTACGTGCGCGCGACCGGCGAGCGCGACCGGCGCTTCAAGGAGATCAACCGCGCGCTGCCCGGCGCGATCGACCTGGCGTCGCTCTGCATGGGCGCGGGCCTCGACTTCCCGGGGTCGATCCGCCAGATCGTCGACAAGTCGGGGCGCGAGGACAGCCTGGTCGAGGAGTTCCGCAACATCCTGCGCGAGCTGGAGCTCGGCCGGACGCGGCGCCAGGCGCTCGAGAACTTCGCCGACCGCGCGCCGACCGAGGCGGTGCGCGACTTCGTCGGGACGGTCGTGCAGTCCGAGGAGAAGGGCAACCCGCTCGCCGAGGTGCTGCGCATCCAGGCGAACATGCTGCGGATGCGGCGCAGCGTGATGGCCGAGGAGTCGGCGGCGCGCGCGGCGGTCCTGATGATGGGCCCGCTGATGCTGATCTTCGGCGCGATCATCCTCGTCCTGCTCGGCCCCTTCATCATCAACTCGATGGAGTCCGGCTTCTGAGGTATGCCTCGGCGTCCGGTAGAGCCCTGACGGGACGGCGGCGGGCCGTCTGGTAGATTCCGCCCCGGGAGGCAACCGTGCGCGCAAGAGCTCCGATCGTGGTGGCCGCGCTGGCGGCGATCCTCGGCTTCGCCTTCGCCGCGACGTCGACCAACGACTTCGTCCAGCACCTCGACCGCCAGGTGCACGGGCTCCACTGCTCGTTCCTGCCCGGCCTCGGGGATACGGACGTGAGCGGCGAGAGCGGCTGCCACGTCACGCTGATGAGCCCCTACTCGTCCTTCGCCCGCGAGGCGGTCTGGGGCGGGGTGCCGATCTCGCTGCCCGCGATGGCGGTCTTCGCGTTCCTCGTCGCGCTCGCGGTCGGGACGCTGCTCCTCGGCAAGGAGGGCGATCGGCGGGTCGCCGGCTTCGCCGCGCTCGCGTGGGGTGTGCCGGTGATCGCCTCGGCGGCGATGGGCTACATCGCGTTCTCCACCCTCGACGCGGCATGCAAGCTGTGTATCGGCATCTACGCCTCGAGCGGGGTCGGGATGATCGCCGCGCTGGCCGCGCTCTTCCTCGCGCCGCGCGCCGCCCCGGTCGTCGCGCGCGTCGAGGTCGACGCGAGGACGGCGGACACCCTG
Organism: Polyangia bacterium; assembly: GCA_030426845.1. Lineage (GTDB taxonomy): Bacteria > Myxococcota_A > Polyangia > Polyangiales > Sandaracinaceae > JAUHXR01. Next base: position 6,385 of record JAUHXR010000280.1, read on the forward strand.
GTGGACGCGGAGCCGCCGCCACGCGCCCCGCCCGCGCCCTCGGGCGGCCCCCCGACGTCCTGGGCCGCGCTCGCCGGCGCCTTCGCGGTCGGCGTCCTGTTCGTCGGCGTCCCCGTCGCGGTCTACGCCGCGGCCGCGCCGGACTTCTCGAGCTACACCGGCACCTGCGGCCAGCTCCTGGATCGCAGCGACCCGCACGATGTCTTGCTCCCGATCGGGACGCAGCTCAACCCCGTCCCGGTGGTCGAGATCCTCGACCCGCTGTGCCCCGCGTGCCGCGGCTTCGAGGGCCGGCTCGAGGCGTCGAGCGTGCCCGCGCAGGCGAGCCGGCGCGTGCTGCTGTTCCCGCTCGACAACACCTGCAACTGGATGCTCGACCGCGCGATCCACCCGGGCGCCTGCGCGATCAGCGAGGCGGTGCTCTGCGCGGACGATGAGGCCGAGGCGGTGATCGACTGGGCGTTCGAGAACCAGTCGGCGATCCTCGAGGCGGCCCGCGAGGATCCGGAGGCGGCGGCGCGGATCGCGCGCGAGCGGTTCCCGAGCCTGCGCGACTGCATCGGCAGCCCGGAGGTCCAGGCGCGGCTCAACCAGTCGCTGCGCTGGGCGGTGAAGAACCAGCTCCCGATCCTCACGCCGCAGGTCTACGTCGGCTCGACGCGGCTGTGCGACGCGGACACCGACCTCGGGATGGACTACGCGCTCACCCGCCTCGTCGAGCGCTACCGGACGACCCCCGAGCCGGAGCCGCCGGCGACCCAGGAGGCGGCGATCGAGGCCCCGAGCCGCAGCGCCGTCGCCCGCCCTGCGCCTCCGAGCGAGCCGCGACCCGCCGCGGCGGCCCCGCGCGGGCCTACGATCACGCCCGGCCCGGGGACGGTGTTCATCGAGCCGGAGGAGGAGGCGCCGACCACCGCGCCAGAGCCGGCCCCGGCGCCCACCTCGGAGCCGGCCGAGGCGCCCGAGCCGGCCGAGGCGTCACCCGCGCCGCCGCCCCCGCCCGTGGTGGCGGCCCCTGCTCCGAGTCCGTCGGCCGCCCGCCCGCCCGCCGGCTCGGTCGACGAAGAGGACGAGGAGATGGTCGAATGACTCGGGTCTACGCCGCCGCGGGCGTCGCCGCCCTGCTGCTCCTCTTGCCGGTCGGCCTCGTCATGACGTGGGTGGGCAGCGCGAGCGATCGGCTCACCGCGCTCGAGGCGGAGCCGGACGCGAGCGAGGCCTCGGCCGTCGCGGTCGCGGCCAACGCGAACGAGGCCTACTGCACGCCTCAGCTGCAACAGATCTTGCGGCGCGTGCTCACGAGCTGCGGCCTGATCGGGGGCAGCGGCGGCCGCGGGTGCCAGCCGGTCGAGGCGCGCAACGTGGCGACGATGAACGACGCGGACTTCAACGCGCTCTTCGTGCCGATGCAAGGGCGCGGCGCGATCCTCCAGTTCGAGCAGGGCTCGGGCGAGCTCGACGCGGCGGGCGCGGCGCTCATCGACCGGGTCTTCGCGGACCGGCGGGGGGCGAGCTACTTCTTCGTCGTCTCCCGCGCGTCGCCCGAGGGCTCCGTCGAGCGCAACCGCGAGCTGTCGCAGCAGCGCGCCGAGGCGGTGATGAGCCACCTCCAGGCGACCTTCAACGACCCCGAGCTCGAGCGCGAGGTGGGTCTCTTGTGGCTGGGTGAGGAGTACGCGCAGCTCGACCCGACGTTCTGCGAGTGGACGCGCAGCGGCGCGGCCGAGCAGTGCACACCCGAGGACCTCAACCGGAGCGCGTTCGTCGCATGGATCGACTGCCGGCTGTGACCGCGAGCCTCGTGGCGCGGCTCACCCTCGTTGCGTGGCTCGCCTGCGCGACCGCGGGCTGCGACGACGGGGCCGCGCCGGCGCCACAGAGCCGCGTGGTCGCGGTCGCCGCCGACCCGGCCGACGACCCGGCGGCGGGGTTCTGCGACGTGCGCCCCGACGGAGCCCCACCGCTCGCGCTCCCGCCCCTCGCCGAGGGGCAGAACGGCCCGTCCGGCGCCGGCCGGCGCTGGCTCAACGTGTGGGCCACCTGGTGCGCGCCCTGCGTCGAGGAGATGCCCCGGCTGATCCGCTGGCGTGACCGCCTCGCGGACGAGGGCGTCGACGTGGAGCTGGTCTTCGTGAGCGCGGACCGCGACGCCCAGGCGGTGGCCGCGTTCCGCGCCGAGCATCCGGAGATGCCCACGTCGCTGCGGCTCTCGGACCCGGACGCGCTCGCGGGCTGGGCGCCCCAGGTGGGCCTGGACGAAGGCGCGACGCTGCCGATCCACGTGCTCACCGACGCGCAAGGCCGCGTGCGGTGTGCGCGCACCGGGGGCGTCGCGGAGGAGCACTACCCGGCCGCGCGCGCGCTCCTCCGCTGAGCCTGCGGCCTGGACATCGACGGCGCGTCCTGTAGGCAGAAAACATGCTTCGCTTCGCGCCGCTCCTCGCCTCGCTCGCCCTCGCCGGGTGCTATCTCTCCCACGGCCGCGGTGACGCCGAGCCTCCCGTCGACGCCGGAGCTCCCGTCGACAGCGGACCTCGCGCCGACGCCGGCCCTCCCGTCGACGCGGGCCTCCGCCCGGACGCCGGGTCGGCGTGCGGCTCGGTCGTGGTCGGCGACACGCGGCTCGTGAGCTCGCCCGGGACGATCCTCACCCCGCGCCTCTTCGCGATCCCCGGGGGCGACGTCGGCCTCGTCTATGTGAGCTCCGGCGGTGGCGATCCGGTCCGCGTCGTCTACGAGCGGCTGGGTCCCGACCTCGAGCCGCGGGCGGAACCTGCGACCCTGACGGATCAGAGCTGGACCTGGGCCGAGCCGGCGGTGGTGGGGGATCGCTTCTACCTCGCCCACGGCAACACGTCGGGGCCGAGCCGCCTTCGCCCCTACGACTTCGACGGCGCGCCGCTCGGGCCCGGCGCGTCGGTCGAGCTGTTCCACCCCGACCAGCTCGAGCCCGCCGCGGGTGGGCTGCTCTGGGTCGCGTTCGAGGCTGAGACGGGCGGCAACCGACTCACCGCCGCGCTCCTCGGGCTCGATGGGGCGCCCCTCCGGCCCGCCCTGGTCGCCACGACCGGGCCCTTCGGATCGGGCCACAGCGCGGCCGCGCAGGGCCCGGACGACCCGGCGCCGGTGCTCGGCTACACGGCGGAGGGGTCGGGAGGCAGCCAGCAGGGCTTCCTCACCGCGGTCGACGCCGGCGGCGCCCCGCCGCGGCCGCTTGGCACCGAGGGTGACGTGGCCGTCTACCCCGTGTTCGTCGGAGGCCGGCTGGTCATCACACGCCACCACGGCGACGGATTGGCGCTCGAGCCGACCGATCCGCGGACCCTCGAGCGCCTCGGCCGGTTCGAGCATCCGGCCATGAGCGGGATGGGCGCGCCGGCCGCGGTCGGGCCGCGCCTCGTCCTGGCGTCCCTCTTCGGCGGGCAGCTGGTGGTCGACGACTTCGGCGAGGATCTGGCGACCGTCGAGCAGCTCCGGGCGGACGAGCCCGGCCTGCCGGCCACCGTCGGCGCCGATCGCGTCAGCCTCCCGGGAGCGGCGGTCTACGCCTTCGGGGTGATCTCGGGCCGCAGCGGCCAGGTGTTCCTCACCCGGATCCAGTGCGGGCCCTGATCCCTGCTGACCGCGCTGCCGACGAGAGCCGATCAGAGAAGCCAGACCGCGCAGAACCAGACCGCGCAGAAACCAGACCGCCCGCGGCGGCTCCCGTATCCTGGCTCGATGAGCGCTCGCGCACCGCGGGCCCGGCGCGCCGCCGCGGCCTTGCTCCTCGCGTCCCTCGCGGTGGCGGCGGTGGCGCTCGGCCGCCTCGGCGCCTCGCAGGCCCAGCCGCCGCCGGACGACCTGGAGCCGATCGAGGAGCCCGTCGAGGAGCCGATCGAGGAGCCTGGCGAGGAGCCCGAGGCGGTGGAGGCGTCGCCGCACGTCGTCGAGCTCCCGGTCGTCGAGGTCGAGTCGAGCACCCACGGCGAGCCGCAGCAGGTGATCGTCGGGACCTACGTCCACAACGTCGAGGCGATCGACCTCGAGACGAACAGCTACCGCGTGAGCCTCGAGCTGTGGATGAAGTGGCGCGGGCCGATCGACCCGACGCGCAGCTTCCGGCTCACCAACGTCCTGGAGGAGTCGAGCCTCTCCATCCGACCGGCGTACCCGCACCCCGTCGACGTCGAGGGCTACGAGTACCAGCGCTTCCACATCGAGGGGCGCTTCTTCCACAAGTTCTGGCTCGGCACGTTCCCGCTCGACTGGCAGCGCGTGACGGTCGAGCTGGAGGACACCCAGTACCCGACCGACGTCCTCACCTACGTGCCCGACCAGACCTCGAGCGGGGTCGACGAGGTCGTGCGGCTGCCGGGGTGGCGCATCGTGGAGACGACGACCGACGCGACCGTCGCGCAGCGCGGTAGCGACTACGGCATGGGCTCGGCCAGCCCCGGCGACCGCTTCGCCCGCTACGAGCTGTCGCTGCGCATCGAGCGGCCGGTGAGCTTCTACCTCTTCCGGATCATCCCGCCGATTCTGATCACGCTGGCCTGCTGCCTGCTCGTGTTCCTCCTGCGGCCGTCCTACGTGGACGCGCGGGTGGGGACGCCGATCGCGGGGCTGCTCACCGCGGTGTTCCTGCAGCTCACCTTCACCGCGGGCCTGCCCAACGTCGGGATGATGCTGCTGCTCGATCACGTCTTCAATCTCACCTACGGCGTGATCTTCGTGGTCGCGCTGTCGTGCATCATGACCTCCAAGTCGGTCGACGAGATCGAGGAGCTGCGCGAGGCGGAGCGCGGCGCCGAGACGGTCGCCGAGCGCGCGCGCCTTCACGCGCGCGTGACCCTGCTCGACCGGCGGATGCACGCGATCAACCGGCGAACGATGCTCGCTCTCCCGGCCGTCTACCTCGTCGGGGTCGTCGCGATCACCATCGCGGTCCGGGGCGCCTACGTCTTCGAGATGTTCGCGCGCTGAGCCCGCGGCGCGCCCGCCCAGCGATTCCACGGAGGGAGGCCACGGAGGCCACGGAGGCCACGGCGCGAGGCCACCGCGCCGACCTCGGGAGCGGTCCGCTTGACGAAATGACCAAAAGTACATATCTAGTCATTCAGTCACTCGGAGGTCTCATGCGCGCCGTCCTGGCTCTGGCTCTGCCCTTCTCGTTCGCGACCTCGGCCGCGCTCGCTCAGCCCGCGACGGATCTCCAGCCGCCGGACCTCGCCGCGCTCAGCGCCCGGCTGGACCGGCTGTACTCGAGCGACGCGAGCGTCGCCCGGGTCGAGCTCACCATCACCACGCCGCGCAACACGCGGAGCCTCCGCATGCGGATGTGGAGCCGCGGCCGCGACCGCGCGCTGATCGTGATCGAGCAGCCGTCACGCGAGCGCGGCACCGCCACCCTGCGACGCGACCGCAACCTGTGGAACTACCTACCGCGCATCTCGCGCACCATCCGCGTGCCCCCGAGCATGATGCTCTCGAGCTGGATGGGCTCGGACCTCACCAACGACGACCTCACCCGCTCGAGCTCGTTCGAGGAGGACTTCGTCGGGCGCGTGGTCGGCCGCTCCGAGAGCCCCGCCGGCTGGCTCGTCCGCTACGACGCCCGCGATGGCGTGGTCGGCCTGTGGCGCCGGGTCGAGTACGTGGTCAACGACGGCGGGACGATCCCGCTCGAGGCGCGCTTCTACGACCGGCGGATGCGCCTCGCCCGCGTGATGCGCTTCAGCGA
>JAUHXR010000281.1 GCA_030426845.1 Polyangia bacterium
TCCTCCTCGCAGGCGGCCGCGGGCGCGAGCCCGGCGCAGTCCTCGTCGCTCGCGCAGCGCAGCCCGCAGCCGCGCGAGCCGTCGGGCAGGAGCATGCAGAGCGCGCCCTCGCCGCAGTCCGCGTCGCGCCGGCAGGGGGCGCACTGGCGCGGCCCCGCGGCCCCGGCGTCGGGCGCGCCGGCGTCGTGCGCGCCCGCGTCGACCGCCCCCGCGTCCACGCCCGGCGCCTCTCCGTCGCAGGCCGCGACCAGGGCCACCGCGGCGAGCGCCCCGGCGAGGGGCCACGCGGGGCGCGGTGAGAGGACGCGACGCATGCCGACACGAGTGTACGCCCTCGGCGCGCTCGGCGTTCACCGGGCGCGGCTGCCACCGTGGAGGCGCGGGCGCTGCCTGTCGCGATCACGGGGCTGGGCGCGCGCGAGGGCTTCAGCGCCTGCTCGCGGCGCGCCGTCGGCCCCTCGCCTCCTGCGCGTGGCTCGCGGCGGACCTCGGGTTTCACGAACGGACGCGCCTCCTCCGTGACTTCCGCGCGCCGAGGGGGCTGACCCCGAGCGCCGACGCGCCCCGCGTGCCGAACGACGGCGACCAGCCGTGTTGCGGTGGCGCGCTCGCCCGGTGCCGCGACAGATCGGCGCGGCCGCCGGATGCCGTGGGCGACCGTGCTACAACCCGGCCGGCCGGCGGGGCGAACCGCGGCGACCTACGAGCGGAGGAGGCGAGCGCGATGAATCAACCCCCTGGTGGAGGCTGGGGTCCCCCTGGCGGCGGTCCCCCTGGCGGCCCGCCCGGCGGCAGCCCGCCTGCGCCGGGTAGCGGCAGCGCTCCCGGTGCCCCGCCGGCCGGCGGCTTCGGTCCGCCCCCGGGTCCCCCTGGCGGTCCGCCTCCGGGTCCCCCTGGCGGTCCTCCGGGCGGGTTCGGCGCTCCGGGCGGTCCGCCTCCGGGTCCCCCTGGCGGTCCTCCGCCGGGCGGGTTCGGCGCTCCGGGCGGTCCTCCGCCGGGTCCCCCTGGCGGTCCTCCTCCGGGCGGGTTCGGCGCTCCGGGCGGTCCGCCTCCGGGTCCCCCTGGCGGTCCTCCTCCGGGCGGGTTCGGCGCTCCGGGCGGTCCTCCGCCGGGTCCCCCTGGCGGTCCTCCGGGCGGGTTCGGCGCTCCGGGCGGTCCGCCTCCGGGTCCCCCTGGCGGTCCTCCGGGCGGGTTCGGCGCTCCGGGCGGTCCTCCGCCGGGGCCGCCGCCGAGCGGCTTCGGGGCGCCCCCCGGTCCGGGCGGTCCACCGCCGAGCGGCTTCGGCGCGCCCCCGGGTCCGCCGGGTGGTCCCGCCGCGCAGCCCCCGCCGGGTGGCCCTGGCTACGGCCAGCCGCCGGGGGCCCCCCCCGCGGGCGGTCCGGAGCCCGAGGGCACCTGGATCGGCGTCGTGATCGGGGCGGTCGTCCTGCTCCTCGGCTGCGTGGTCGGCGGCGGCATCACCGCCATCGCGGGCGCCAACAGCGAGAGCGACGGCGTCGCGGCGGCCGGCCTCACGGTGCTCCCGATCGGCTTCGGGCTGGCCGCCACGCTGGTCGCGATCATCACCCGCAAGAAGCAGAAGGGTGTCGCGATCGGCGCGCCCATCGGGTGCGGGTGCCTGGGCGGGATCGGCGCGGCGATCGCCTTCTTCGTGTTCATGACGGCGATCTGGCCGTCGCTCTGACCTGCGCTTCGAGCACCTCGTAGAGCACGTCCCAGTCGACCGGTTTGGTCAGCTTCCGGTCGAACGAGGGCTCTCCCTCGAAGAACGCGTCGGCGGTCAGGGCGACGATCGCCGACGTGAGGCCCGCCTCGCGGAGCGCGCGCGCTGCGGTGGGTCCGTCCGTACCCGGCATGTTGATGTCCATCAGGACGACATCCGGGACGGACTCGCGCGCGATCGCGATCGCCTCGCCGCCGTCCGCGGCCTGGTCGACGGTGCAGCCCCAGCGCCGCAGGAGGCGGACGAGCGCGCGCCGGTTGAGCGCGTTGTCCTCCGCCACGAGGACCCGCAGCCCCAGCGCGCCCCGCGCCTTCTTCGGCGCGGGCTCGCTCTGCCGCTCGGGCGCGGCGCGGTACGGGAGGCGCAGGGTGAAGGTGGACCCCTCGCCGCGCGTCGACCGCACCTGGAGCGTCCCGCCGAGGACCTCGGCGAGCGAGCGCGCGATGTGCAGCCCGAGCCCCGCGCCGCCGAACGCGCGGGCGCTCGACGCGTCGGCCTGCTCGAACGGGCGGAACACCGCGTCGAGCTGCGCCGGGTCGATGCCCACGCCGGTGTCCTCCACCTCGAACGTGAGCCAGGGCTGGCGGCCCGCCTCGGCGATCTGGTCGACGCGCACCGTGACCGAGCCCTCGTGGGTGAACTTGATCGCGTTGCCCACGAGGTTCGTCAGGATCTGCCCGAGCCGCTTGCGATCGCTCATCGCGCGCTGCGGGACGCCGGGCGCGGTCTCGTGCCGGAGCTGCAGCCCCTTGCGCGCCGCCGCCGCCGCGAGGGAGCGCAGCGTCCCTTGCACCGCGTCGGTGATCGAGATCGGCTCGACGTGGAGCTGGATGCGCCCGGCCTCGATGCGCGAGATGTCGAGCACGTCGTCGATGAGCGCGACCATCTGCTCGCCCGCGACCTGGACCATGTCGAGCGCCTCGGTCTGATCGCCGTCGAGCGCGCTGCCGCGGAGCAGCTCGGCCGCGGCCAGGACGCCGGTCATCGGGGTCCGCAGCTCGTGGCTCATGGTGGCGAGGAACGCCGACTTGGCGCGGCTCGCCTCGGTGAGGCGCGCCTCGGTGGCGCGTCGATCGCTCACGTCGTGCTGCACCACCAGGAGCGCGGGCGCGCCGCTCACCGGGTCGGTCACGCGGCGGGCCTCGGTCTGGTACCAAGCGCCGCCGTAGAGCGCGTTCGCCTGGGTCTCCGCGTGGAAGACGCCGCCCGCCCAGGCGACGGCCTTCGCGGCGTGCCCCGTCTCCGGGTCGGCGAAGGCCGCGGCGAGCGCGTCGGTCCCGGGCGGCGCGTCGCCGAAGATCAGCTTCGCGGCGGGGTTGCGCGCGAGCAACGCACCTTGTGAGTCGTATAGCGAGATGCACTCGCTCGCGTGGAGCGCCGCCTCCGCGAGGCGCAGCTCGTAGCTCACGTCGGACTCCGCGGGCCGGGCCTCCACCAGCATCGCGACGCGCGGCCCGGCCTCGTCCTCGACGTCGAGCGCGGAGCACTCGCAGATGGCGGCGACGGGGCCCCGCCCCTCGGGGTAGAAGGTCCACCGCTCGACCACCGACTCGCCCCTGGCGAACGCGGCGCGGTAGCTCTCGATGCGGCGGACCATGCCTTCGCTCAGGGGCTCACGCGCCTGACGGGCCTGGTGCTCCTCGAGGCTCTCGGCGGCGAAGAGCGCGAGCGCCGCGGGGTTCGCCCACCAGGTCCTTCGGCGGTCCAGGTCGTAGACCCAGATCGGCGTGCGCGCTCGGGTCAGCGCGCGGAGATCCTCCGGGCGGAACGGCTCACCCACCACGGCAGAGTATCGTCTCCCGCGGGCGGAACGCTGAAATCCGCAACGCTCAGCCGCGCGAGGTGATGCGCCCGAGCTTGGCGAGCCCGACGAGCGCCTTCGGGAGGTTGCCCCCGACGAGGCCGTGGAAGACCTGGGCCATCGCGTCGTACTTGCCCTGGTAGGGGAACCAGAAGGCCTCGAAGTCGAGCCGGCCGCGGTCGACCATGATGGCGCGCTCGTGGGTGAACGAGAGCAGCCCCTCGTCGCCGTGGTAGCGGCCGAAGCCGCTGTTCTTGACGCCGCCGAAGGGGAGGGCCGGGTTGCCCACGCTCGCGACGAGGTCGTTGACCATCACCTGGCCGCACTCGAGCCGCGACGCGATCGCGAGCCCGCGCTCGACGTCGCCGGTGAAGACGCTCCCGTTGAGCCCGTACTGGTGGTCGTTCGCGAGGCGCACCGCCTCGTCCGCGTCGGCCACCTCGATGACCGGGATGACCGGCCCGAAGGTCTCCTCGCGGTAGAGCTCCATCTCGGGCGTGACCCCGGTGACGATCGTGGGCGCGTAGAACTGCCCCGGCCGGTCGACGCGCTCGCCGCCGCGGAGGATCCGCGCGCCCGCCTCGACCGCGCCCTTCACGTGGCGCTCGATCGTCTCGAGCTGCTTGCCGAACGTGAGCGGGCCCATCTCCGCGTGCTCGTCCGGCCCGCCGACGCGCATCTTGGCGACCTCCTCGTCGAGGAGCGCGACGAAGCGATCGTGCACCGCCGACTCCACCAGCACGCGCTCGACCGAGGTGCACATCTGGCCGCAGTTCACGAGCCCGCCCCACGCCGCCGCCCGCGCGGCGCGGCGGAGGTTGGCGTCCGCGAGCACGATCATCGCGTCCTTGCCGCCCAGCTCGAGCTCGACCGGGATCGGGCGCTGCGCGGCCGCGGCCATCACCTTGCGCCCGGTCGCGACCGAGCCGGTGAAGAAGATCTTGTCGACCGCCGCGGCGGTGAGCGCGGCGCCGGTGGTCCCGTCGCCCTGGAGGACCTCCACGACCCCGCGCGGCAGGCCGATGCGGCGGAAGATCTCGGCGATGATCTCGCCGGTCAGCGGCGTGACCTCGCTCGGCTTGAGGACGACCGTGTTGCCCGCGATGAGCGCGCTCAGGACGGGGATCATCGAGAGCTGGAACGGGAAGTTCCACGGCGCGATCACCGCGATGACGCCCACCGGGAAGCGCTCGATGTAGCTCCGCTTGCCGGGGAACAGGATCGGCGTGCCGACGCGCTTGCGGCCCAGGACCTTCGCGGCCGTCTTGCGGTAGTGGTCGAGGAAGAGCGGGATGCTCATCAGCTCGGTGAGGAGCGAGTCGACGAGCGGTTTGCCCGTGTCCTCGCTGATGCGCCGCGCGTACTCCTCGCCGTGCGCCTCGACCACGTCCTTGATGCGCCCGAGCATGCGCAGGCGCTCCTCCAGCGGCGTCTCGCGCCACGTCGCGAACGCCTCGCGCGCCCGCGCGACCGCCTCGTCCACCTCGGCCGGGGAGGTGATCGGGAAGCGCCCGAGCGGCTCGCCGGTGACCGGGCTCCGCTTCTCGAAGGTCGGGCCGTCGGCCCGCGTCGCGCTCGTGGTCGAGGTCTGCATGGACGGAGCATAGCAGCGGCCGCGACCCGCCCGAGCGTGGGGCCCACGTGCGCTATCCTGACGGGCATGTGCGTCGGTCCCTACCGCGCGGTGCGTCCGGACGGCTCGCGGGAGCGGCTCCCGGCCCCGCGCGATCCGATGCGGTCTCCGAGGGTGCGGGCGTGGGGCGCCCTCGCGCTCAGCGCCGCCTCCGGGGCGGCGGCGATCGGGAGCCTCGAGCTGGCGGTGCTCGCCGGCGTGGGCGCGCTCGGGGCGGCGCTGCACGCGCTGCGCGCCCGCCGGCGTCGGCGTTCGCACCACGGGCTGGTGCGCTTCCTCGGATCGGAGGACGTCCGCCCGGTGGCCGAGGGCGTCGCGAGTCTGGACGGCCGCCGGCGCGCCCGCCGCTCGATCGCCGAGGGGGTGGTGCGCTACGAGGTGCTCTCGGCCGACGGGCGTCGCACCCTCGAGAGCTACCGCGCGAGCGACGCGGAGACGGCGCCGCGCGCGGCGCTGCCCGAGGAGGTGCGCTTCGTGTCGCTCCACGGCCGCTGCCTCTCGCCGGTCTGCTTCGACGGACCGCCGCCCGGCCTCGGCGGGCCGGTGCGCCGGCGCGAGCCGGGCTGGCTGCGGGTCAGCCGGTACGCCGACGGGGTGCTCCTCGAGCGCCTCGACCCGGACGGAGTCGTGCTCGGCGACACCTGGCACCCCGACCTCGACGCGGCGAGCGAGCAGGTCCGGGCCGAGTACGGGCCGCACGCCGGGCCGCTGGTGAGCCGTCCGCCGCCGCGTGACCTGCCCTCCGCCTGGCGGTGACGCGGCCTGTCAGCTTCGCGTGCGTGTGTGGAGCAGGAGCGCGCCGAGCAGGAGGCAGGCCGCCGCGATGAGCCCCGCGCCGCCGCCGATGACCGCCGCGCGCCCGCCGCCGAGCTCCTCCAGGTGGCGACCCCACTGGACGAGCCAGACGGCGCCAGCGCCGACCGCGCCGGACGCGACCGCGAGGCGAGGGGCGTGGCGCGGGCTGGCCGACGGGGTCGACATCGAACGGGTGTACGCGCGCCGCATCCGCGTCTCCCTCAGCCTTCGCTCAGGCCGCGCCCCGGAGGGTCTCGATCACGGTGGCGCTCGGCTGCTCGGCCGGGTCGAAGCGGAGCCCGAGGCGGACCCCGTCCTCGGTGACGCCGGCCATGCGGACGAGGGTCGCGCGGAACGAGACGTCGACCGGCCCTTCGTCCGAGCGCGCGGTGAGCGCGACGGTCAGGTCCGACGCGGTCATCACGTCGATCTCCTGGCCGTAGGGGACCGTCACGAGGAGCCCGGAGGCGGACACGTCCACCGTGGTCACGGGGATCTCCACTCCGTCCGCACCCGGGAGGACCAGGCGGGCGTTCGCCTCCACCCGGTGACGGGTGGCGCGCTCCTGCCAGAAGTGGCCGAGGAGCCGCTCGAGCTCATCGCGCGCGGCCGCGCCCTGAGGTGAGCGGAGCAGCTCCGCGAGCTGGGGGAACGAGGCCTCGTCGACGATCGCTTCCCACCCTCGCGTCCAGCGAGGGGCTTGGCTGGTGGCTCCCATGCCCAGAGGGAACGGCCCGGGGGGCGGAGTATTGAGGTCCTCGGCGCGCGGCGTGCTATCGAATCGACGTGCGGCGGATGATCAACGGCCTGCTGTGGATGATCGGGCTGATCGTGGTCCTGGTCGTCTACTTCCTGGTCCCGCTGGGTCGCTACACCCTGTTCGAGCACACGCTGCGGATCGCGGCGACGGAGCCGGCCCAGGAGCTGGGCGAGGAGCTCGAGACCGCCGGCCGCGAGGCGACCGATCAGGCGCTCGAGCAGTGGCGTGAGCGCGAGCAGGCGCGCGCGGAGGCGAACGGCGGCGAGGACCCGCTCCGCCTGCGGATCGACCCGGACGGCGTGCTGCGCCTCGGCGAGGACGTCGTCGGCCTCGACGAGCTGCGGCGCCGCCTCCACGAGGCGCAGCAGTCGGTGGAGCACGCCCGCGCGATCCTCGAGCCGGCCGACGGCGCGCCGGAGTCGTCGGTCGAGGACGTCCAGCGCGTGCTCCGCGAGGAGCGGGTCGACGTCGTGACGGCCGAGCCTTGACCTACCGCAGGAACTTGCGGATGCGCTCGTAGGCGCGCATCGCCTGGGTCGCGTCGCGGTAGCGGCGGCGGTACTCCGGGTCCATCGCCTTTCGCAAGAAATCTTGCGCGGTCGGGGTGAGCTTGCGCCGCACGCGCGCCGCGCCGGGGAGCGGCGCGCGGTAGGGCCAGCGCGGGAGCTGCCCCGAGAAGAGCCGGTACGCGAGCAGCCCGAACGCGAAGACGTCGGACCGGAAGCTCGGGTGCCCCATCGCCTGCTCGGGCGCGATGTAGCCGACGGTGCCCGACCCGGAGCCGAGCATCTGCGTCTTGGCCGACACGCGCGCGAGGCCGAAGTCGCTGAGCGCGACGTGGTCGTCCTCGAAGAGGATCACGTTGGACGGGTTGATGTCGCAGTGCATGACGCGGTGCGAGTGCGCGTAGGCGAGGGCGCTCAGCACCTGCTCGGTGATCGAGAGCGCGCGCGTGTTGCTCATGCGGCGCGAGAGCCGGTGGGCGAGGCTCTCCTCGCCGAGCGGGCTCGCGATCACGAGCTGGTCGCCGACCAGGTCGGCGTTGAGGATCGGGACGATGTTGGTGTGCTCGAGCTTGATCGTGAGCCGCACCTCGCGCAGGAGCGCGTCGCGCGACTCGGTCCCGTAGGCGGCGATGGGCAGCTTCAGCGCGACGTCGCGCCCCTCGACCGTGTCACGCGCGCGGTAGACGACCGCGAAGCCGCCCGATCCGAGGCGCTCGAGGAGCTTGTACTTGCCCAGGCGCTGTCCGCGGCGAAATCGTTGGCGAGCCATCCGGCACCGACCTTACGAGGTTCGAGCACATCCCAAAACCCCTCCCGTTCGGTTCGCGGGAGGAGCGCGGCCATCAGCCAAGGAACGCGAGGAGGGTCCGCGCGGTCTCCTCGGGGCGCTCGGTCGGGAAGTCGTGGGGCGCGCCGCGCAGCCAGGCCAGCCGGGCGCCGGGGATGCGGGCGGCGAGGCGCGGGCTGTTCTCCGGCGGGATCAGGCGATCGGCGTCCCCGCTGACGACCAGGGTCGGGGCACGGAGGTGCGGGAGCAGATCGTAGGTGGCGTGCCGGGCGGCGGCGAGCAGCTGACCGGCCACGCCGCGGCGGCTCCGCGGCTCGCTCGCCGCGATCTGGACCCAGGTCTCCACGATGTCGGGGCGGCGCGCGAGCGTCTCCGGGCCGAGCACCCAGGGCGCGGTGCGGCGGATCGACTCGTCGAACGGCCGCGCGATCGCGCGGGCCAGCGCGAGCGCGGCTCGCGGCGGCACCCGGACCGCGCGCCGTCCCCCGAAGGTGGTGCAACCGAGCGCGAGCCTCGCGACCCGGTGCGGGTGCCGGAGCGCGAGCTGCTGGGCGATCATCCCGCCGAGCGAGATGCCGAACACGTCGGCGCGCTCGACCCCGCTCGCCCGCAGCACCTCGGCCGCGTCGTCGGCCATCTCCTCGGTCCACCAGCCGCGATCCGGCGACTCGCTCCGCCCGACCCCGCGGTTGTCCATGACCACGACCCAGCGCTCCGCCTCGAGGCGCTCGCGGAAGTCCAGCCAGTAGCTGCTCGATCGGCCGAGGCCGCGGATCAGGAGCAGCGGGCGCCCGCCCTCGCGACCGCCGGCCTCCCAGAAGATCTGCGGCCCGCCGCGCCGCCGGGCGAGCCCGCGGCTCACGGGCAGCGACAGCCCCAGCTCGGCGGGAGCTGACGGCAGGCCGCGCGGGCGATCACCTCGTGCCCGGCGCGGTTGGGGTGGATGTGATCGAAGCCGCGGTACTCCGGGCGCAGGTAGTGCCGCGGCGCCTCGGCGAGCCGCCGCGCGTCCTCCTCCAGCCGACGCTCGAGCGCGGCCCCCTCGACGCCGGCGGTGGCGCGCTGCCAGCGGGGGTCGCGGCGCAGGGCCGCGCGCGCCTCGGCGATCGGCCAGGGCGCGGCCTCGGGATCGCGCAGTCCCGCGTCGTAGAGATCGATCGCGATGTCCGGGCGCTCGTCGGGCTGCCACGGCGCGCTGCGGGCCACGCCGGCGCCGCGCGACCGCGCGAAGGTGCCGAGGGCCTCCACCGGGGAGCTGCGCCCCAGGATGTAGTCGACCGCCGCGCGGGTGCTGTCGATCGCGTGGAGGCCGCCCGCGCCGGCCCAGCGCTCGTCCTCGTCGGGGGCCGCGCCCCAGGGCGTCAGGGTCATCGCCACCACGCGGACGCGGCGGCGGTGCGCGAGGCGGATCAGCCGATGCGTCGCGTGGTTGGTGAGCTGCGGCTGCCCGACGCTGTTGAGGCCGCCGCCATAGAGCAGCCACAGCTCGTGGCCGCGCCAGCCGACGGGGACCGCCGGGTTCTCGAGCACGCCCGTTCGGAAGCGGCGCAGGAGCTGGGGCGCGCCCGCGCCGACCGTCGAGAGGTTCTGGATCTCGGCGTTCTCGCACCACTCGAAGAGCAGCCGCCCATAGGGCCGATCCCGGAAGGCGCCGATCGAGCCGGCGAGCAGGACGACCTTCACCGAGCGCTCGTGCGCGGTGAAGCGCCACTCTCCGTCGCCGTGCGCGTAGCCGTGGGTGCGGCGGCCGCCCTGGCCGCTCGCGGCGCTCGCGACGAGGAGGCCCAGCGACGCCAGCGCGATCCACGCCGCGACGCGCCAGCGCTCCGCTCGGGGCTGCGTCGCCCGCCGTGCCTCTGTCGCGGCCGTCACGCCGCCAAGGGTGGAGGGCCTCCCGCGGGCCGGCAAGCCGGGCGGTGGCTCTCGCGGGCCCGAGGCCGTACACCTCTGCCGTGCGCGGGCGGGCGCCATTCACGGCGATCGGCTTCCTCGGCCTGGGGGTGCTGCTGGGGTTCGTCCTCGGGGGCATCGAGCCGCGGCTCGAGCTGGAGGATCGCGAGGCGCAGATCGCGACCCTCGAGGAGGAGCTCGAGCAGGCGGACACCGGGGGCTGGCGTTCGCCGGTGCCCGGCCTCGATCGGATCCTGCGCGCGCCCGCCGAGCGCGGGCCGGTCTCCCCGAGCGCGCTCCCGGAGGCCGCGCCCGAGCCGCCGCGCGGCGGGCCCGAGCCGGACGAGCGCGCGGTGGAGCCGCCGCTCGACGGCGGGGTGGGCGAGCCGGGCCGGCCGCGCTGGCGTGAGCGGTGGGGTGAGTCGGCGCCCGCCGATCGCCTCGTCACGTTCCAGCGCGCCGCGTCGCTCCAGCGCGTGCGGCGGATGCAGTCGCGCGCCGCGCTGATCGAGCAGGCGGGCCTCGACGAGGCGGAGCAGGCCGAGGTGGACGCCGCGCTGACCGAGATGAACGAGGCGCTCTACGGCCACGGCGAGGAGCTGCTCATGCTCGCGCTCGGCGACGCGCCGCCGGAGGCCCGGGACCTGCTCGGCATCACCCACGACGTGACGGGCATCATGCACCGCGCGCAGCTTCGCCTCGAGTCGGTGCTCGGGCCGGAGCGCGCCGCGGAGGTCGACCCGAGCGCGCTCGAGGTCTGGAACCACGTCGACCTCGCGCAGCTCGAGCCGGCGGCGCGCGCGGCGATGCAGGCGCCGAGGTGATCCGTCGCCTCCGGGCCGCGTGGGTCGTGGCGCGATTCGACCTCTTCGAGTCGCTGCGCTCACGCAAGGCGATCGTCTTCCTCGTGCTCTACGTCGCGGGCGCGGTCGCCTCGACCTGGATGTTCACCGAGGTGCTCCAGGAGGTGGAGGAGCAGCTCGCCGAGCAGCTCCTCGTCGCGCGCACGTCGACCCCCGGCAGCCTCACCCAGGCGGTGATGGAGAGCGAGGAGCTGCGCGGGGTGCTCCGGCGGCTGGTGCGCGACGAGGCGCTGGTCGACGCGCTCCTCGCGCTGCCGCCCATCGCGCTGCTCTACCACTGGGTCGCGCTGACCTTCGCGCCCGCGTTCGTCGCGCTGACCTCGTCGGACGCGATCAGCGCCGAGGTCGCCTCGGGCTCGGCACGCTACGCGCTCTTCCGCACCGACCGCACCGCGTGGGCGGTGGGCAAGCTCGCGGGCCAGGCGGCGCTCGCGGCGGTCGGCCTGGGGCTGGGCGCGCTGGCGGCGTGGATCACGGGGTGGGCGCAGCTCGCGAGCTTCGAGCCGCTCGAGACCGCCGCGTGGATGGCGCGCTACGCGGTGACCGCCTTCGCGTTCGCGTTCGCGCACCTCGGCTTGATGCTCGGCATCTCGCAGGTGACGCGCTCGGTCCCGTGGTCGCGCGCGCTCGGCCTGCTCGCCCTGGTCGGCCTCTTCGCGGCCAACGGGTGGCTGAGCCGCGACACGGTGCGCGACGCGGCGCCCGCGCTGATCGACTCGCTCCGCCAGGCGCTCCCCGCGGCGCACCGGCTCGATCTGTGGCGGCCTTCGCTCCTCGACGCGGGCCCGGCGATCCTCGTGCTGGTCGCGATCGCGGTGAGCGGCTTCGCGGCCGGCCACCTCCGGTTCTTGCGGAGGGACGCGTGAGCCGCTTCGCGCTGCGGCTGCGCGACGTGCGCAAGCGCTTCGGCAAGACGGTCGCGCTCGACGGCCTCACCCTCGACGTGCCGGCGGGCTGCGTGATGGGCCTCGTGGGCCCGAACGGCGCGGGCAAGACGACGACCTTCGGCGTGGTGAGCGGGGCGGTGCGGGCCGACGCCGGGACGATCGACGTGCTCGGCGAGGGGCCGTTCGACGCGATCGCGCACCGCGGCCGGCTGTCGCTGCTGCCGCAGGACTGCGAGCTCAACCCGCACAGCAGCGCGCGCCAGCTCCTGCGGTTCTACGCGGAGCTCGGCGGCTGCGCGCGGCGGGAGGCGGCGCGCGAGGCCGAGCGCGTGCTCTCGCTCGTCCGGCTCGAGGACCGCGGCGACATGAGAGTCCGCCAGCTCAGCCACGGGATGCGCCGCCGCCTCGCGGTGGCCCAGGCGCTGCTCGGCGATC
>JAUHXR010000282.1 GCA_030426845.1 Polyangia bacterium
CTGCTCGTCATCACCGACGACCCCGAGGTGCGACGGCACTGCGTCCGGACCCTGGAGCTCGGCGAGAAGGGGCTCCGTGAGATCGCGACCGAGGAGGTGACGTGATGGCCAGCTCCCCGAACTCCCTAGGCCCCTACCGAGGCCCCGGCCCGCTCGGCTCCGAGCGGCTGGTGCCGCCCCCTGTCCACGCGCGCCGGACCGCGCTCGCGCTCGCCGCCGCGTTCCTCGCCTTCGTGGTCTTCTCGCTCGTCTCGCCGTGGCAGCAGAACGTCACGGGCACCGGGCGGGTCATCGCCTACGCGCCGCTCGAGCGGCGGCAGAACGTCGAGGCCCCGGTCAGCGGCCGGGTCGTCGAGTGGTTCGTGCAGGAGGGCAGCGAGGTCCGCGAGGGCGATCCGATCGTCCGGATCTCCGACAACGACCCGATGCTCATGGAGCGGCTCCAGCTCGAGCGCGACGCGACCGCCGATCGACTCGCGAGCTACGAGGCGCGGGTGACGTCGTCGCGGACGCGGCTCGAGGCGGTGACGCTGGCCCAGGCCAGCTCGGTCGTGTCCTACGAGGCCCGCGTGCGCGCGGCGCGCCAGTCGGTCACCGCGGCCGACCAGTCCGAGGAGGCGGCGGACGCCTCGCTCGACACCGCGGCGGTGAACCTCGCGCGACAGCGCGCGCTCGCCGAGCAGGGCCTCGCCTCGTCGCGTCAGGTCGAGCTCGCGCAGCTCGCCGAGGCCCAGGCGCGCACCTCGCGCGACTCGGCGAGGGCCCGGGCGCGCGCCGCGCGCGACGAGCTCACGGGCAAGGAGGCCGACCTCGCGCAGGCCCGCGCGAACCGAGACTCCTCGATCGAGAGCGCGCGCGCCTCGCTGCAGTCGGCGGAGAGCGACGCGGCCAACGCGCGGGCGTCCCTCGCCCGGCTCGACGTGCGGATCTCGCGCCAGGAGGCGCAGCTCGTGACCGCCCCGCGCGACGGCACGATCTTTCGGCTGATGGCCAACCAGGGCGGCGAGCAGGTGAGCGGCGGGGACACCCTCGCGATCCTCGTGCCCGACACCCACGACCGCGCGGTCGAGATCTGGGTCGACGGCAACGACGCTGCCCTCATCACCCCGGGCCGCGAGGTCCGGCTCCAGTTCGAGGGCTGGCCGGCCGTGCAGTTCGCGGGCTGGCCCTCGGTGGCGGTGGGCACCTTCGGCGGGCGGGTCGCGTTCGTCGACGCGACGGACGACGGCTCGGGCAACTTCCGCGTCGTGGTGGTCCCGGACGCGGAGGACGAGCCCTGGCCGGCGGTGCGCTTCCTGCGGCAGGGCGTCCGCGCCAACGGCTGGGTCCTGCTCAACCGCGTCAGCGTGGCCTTCGAGCTCTGGCGGCAGCTCAACGGCTTCCCGCCCGTCCTCGACACCCCTCCGTCCACCGACCCCAACGCGGGCGGCGGCGGCTACGGCGGCGGCTACGGCGGCGGCTATGGCGGCGGTGGCGACTACGGCGGCGGCGACTACGGCGGCGGCGGGGACTACTGAGATGACGCGCGCCTCCCTCGCGACGGCGGCGCTCGCCCTCGCGCTGCTCGCCTCGCTGGCGTCGGCGCCGGGGGCGCGCGCTCAGGACCCGGAGCTCGCCGATGGGCCGGCCCCCGCGCTGCCGCCGCAGGACCCGTCGGAGGTCGTGTTCCCCGGCGGCTACCGTCTCGGCCCGCTCGCGCCCAGCGATCGGGTCGCGATCGGCGGCGGCGAGCCCCTCACCCTCGGGCAGGTCCTCGCGTCGGTGGAGCGTCACCACCCGACCCTCGAGGCGGAGCGCCAGCGCGTGCTCGCGGCCGAGGGCGAGCAGCTCGCGGCGGAGGGCGGCTTCGACCTCGGGATCACCGCCCAGGGATGGGCGGCTCCGGTCGGCTACTACGACTGGGCGCGCGCCGACGTGCGCCTCTCGCAGGCGACCCCGCTGTGGGGCGCGAGCGTCTACGCCGGCTGGCGGATCGGCCGGGGCGGGGACATCCCGGACTACTACGGCGGCTACGAGACGCTCGACCTCGGCGAGCTGCGCGCGGGGGTGCGGGTGCCGCTCTGGCGAGACGGGCCGATCGACTCGCGGCGGGCCCGGATGTGGCGCGCCGAGCACGCGTCCGACGCGCAACGGGCGAGCCTGAGCGCGCGGATGCTCCGGATGCGCCTCGAGGCCGCGTCGACCTACTGGTCCTGGGTCGCGGCCGGGCTGAAGTATCGCGTCGCGGCCGGCCTGCTCGAGCTCGCCGAGGCGCGCGACGCGCAGATCGCGGCCCGGGTGCGCGCCGGGGCCATCCCGCCGATCGAGTCGCTCGAGAACCGGCGCGTGATCGTCGGGCGCCGCACCTCGCTCGTGTCAGCCCGCCGCGGCCTCGAGCGCGCCTCGATCCGCCTCTCGCTCTACCACCGCCGGAGCGACGGCGCCCCGCGCGTCCCGCGCGCCGATCGGCTCCCGACCTCGATCGAGCCGCCCGCCGCGGTGTCCGTCAACTTGCCGCGCGAAGTGCGAGCGGCCTGGAACCGCCGGCCCGAGCTCGAGCGCTACGAGGCGCTCCTGCGGCGCCAGCGCGTCTCGGTCGACTACGCGGAGAACCAGTTCTCGCCCCGCATCGACGTGACGGTGGGGACCTCGGTCGACATCGGCGCCGGCACCGGCGAGACCGCGATCGGCACCGACCAGCAGACGACCCTCGGCCCGCCGGTGGTGGAGGGGTCGGTCCTCGTGTCCCTGCCCCTTCAGTTCCGTGAGGCGCGCGGGGGGATCCGTCGCTCGCGCGCCGAGATGGCCGCGCTCCAAGCCGACGCGCAGCTCGCGCGTGACCGGATCGCGACGGAGGTCCAGGACGCCTACAGCGCGCTCCGGGCGGCCGAGGAGCAGGCCGCCCTCGCGCGGGAGGCGGCCGAGGTGGCCGAGGCGGTGGCGGAGGCGGAGCGGCGCCGCTTCGTGCTCGGGAGCACGCAGCTCTTCATCGTGAACCTCCGCGAGCAGGCGGCGGCCGCCGCGCAGGCGACGCTCGTCGACGCGGAGGCCAGCCTGCTCGTCGCCCACGCGCAGTGGCGCGCCGCGACCGGACTCGGCGTCGAGGACACCACCCCCTGAGTGGCCCGAGTGAGGCGCGGGCCACGCCCGCACTCCGCACCGAAGCGCTGCCGACAGAGCGCCCGCCCGCGGGCGCCGCGTCGACACCGCGGCCCACCTCGCGCAAGCTCGGCCCCATGACCGACGCGCAGCTCGACCCTCCGTCCCGCATGCTCATGGGCCCCGGCCCGAGCGACGTCCCGCCGCGCGTGCTCGCGGCCCTCGGCGCGCCGACCGTCGGCCACCTCGACCCGTACTACCTCGAGGTGATGGACGACACGCGGCGCCTGCTGCAGGCGACCTTCCGCACCGAGAACACGCTCACGATGCCGATGTCGGCCACCGGCATGGCCGGGATGGAGACCTGCATCGTCAACCTCGTGGAGCCGGGCGATCACGTGCTGATCGGCGTCAACGGGGTGTTCGGAGAGCGGATGTGCGACGTCGCCGGCCGCGCGGGGGCGACGGTCCACCGGATCGAGGCCGAGTGGGGCGAGACCTTCACGCCGCAGCAGATCGAGGACGCGCTCCGCGCGCACCCCGAGGTGCGGCTCGTGGGCGTGGTTCACGCCGAGACCTCGACCGGCGCCCACCAGCCGCTCGAGGAGCTGGGCGCGGTGGCCCACGCGCGCGACGCGCTCCTCGTCGTAGACGCGGTGACCTCGCTCGCCGGCGCGCCCGTCGACATCGACGCGTGGGGCGTGGACGCCTGCTACTCCGGCACCCAGAAGTGCATCTCCTGCCCGCCCGGGCTCTCGCCGGTCACCTTCGGTGAGCGCGCCCTCGCGCGGATGGACGCGCGCCGCACGAAGTCGCAGAGCTGGTACCTGGATCTGTCGATGATCCGCGCGTACTGGGGCGAGGCCCGGGCCTACCACCACACCGCGCCCGTCAACATGACCTACGCGCTGCGGGAGGCGCTCCGGCTCGTCCACGAGGAGGGCCTCGAGGCGCGCTTCGCCCGCCACCGCCTGCACCACGGCGCGCTGCGGGCCGGCCTGGAGGCGCTCGGCCTCAGCTACGTGCCGAAGCGTAGCCTGCCGATGCTCAACTGCGTGCGCGTCCCCGACGGGGTCGACGACGCGGGCGTCCGCCGCGCGCTGCTCGTCGATCACGGCATCGAGATCGGCGGCGGGCTCGGCCCCTTCAAGGGCCGCGCGTGGCGGATCGGGCTGATGGGCGCGAGCTGCACGCGACGCCACGTGACCGCGCTCCTCGGCGCGCTCGGGCCGCTCCTCGGCGCCGACGCCGGCGCGGCCCTGCGCGCCGCCGACGAGGCCTACCGGGCGGGCTGAGCCGCGCTCGGGCCGCGTTCAGGCCGCGTTCAGGCCGCGTTCAGGCCGCGTTCAGGCCGCGTTCAGGCGAGGGCCGCGCGGAGCGGCGGAGGCAGCGTCGACGTCTTGCGAGGGACGCCGTCGGCCAGGAGCTCGGCCGCGACGTGCTGGCTCTCGTCGTCGAGCTCCACGCCGCAGAAGGCGCCCGAGATCGCGACGTGGCGGACCCGACCGCGGAGCGCGGGGCGGTCCTCGAAGCCGACGAGCGTGAGGCGGATCGGGTCGCCCTCGGACGCCTCGATCGCGGCCTCGACGAGCGCGCCGGACGCGGAGAGGTCGCGTACGCGCGCCGGCCTCTCCTCGCTGCGGACCCACACGCGCGCCGCGTGGTCGACCCGCACGCGCTCGTCGCGCCGGAGGTAGTCGATCAGGGTGACCCCGAGCAGCTCCTCGTCGCTGACGTCGTCGCCGAGCGCGATCGTGGCGCGGCGCAGCTCGCGGATCCGCGCGACGTCCGCGGTCATCAGCCGCTCCGCCAGCTCGCGCAGGGCGCGGCTCGCGGCGTGGGACGGATGCCCGAGGACGAGCGGCCGCCGCCGGGTGACCGACTCGTGGAGCGCGCGGCTCATCGTGAGGGTCGCGGCGACGGGGAGGTCGACGTCGAGGAAGTCGCGGGCCATCCGGCTGAGCGCCTGGAGCGGCTTCCGCTGCTGCGGGCCCTCGAGCATGTTCCCGATCAGCGCGCCGCCGAAGCCGCGCGTCACCTGCTCGAGCGCGACCGCGAAGGACGGGTCCTCCTCTGCGATCCGGGCGCGCAGCTCGGCCACGCGATCGGTCTCGCGCGCGCTGCCGACGATCTTCAGCACCTCGCGCTGCGCGTGGGTCTCAGCGCGCGCGCGCAGGAACCGGTGCACCGAGGCCTTGAGGAAGCAGTAGGCGTTCTGCATCGCGGTGAGCTGCGGCGAGGTCACGACCAGGCGCAGGTCCCCGAGCGAGAAGTAGTCGAGCACGTTGAAGCTCACGCCCGCGCCGACGTCGATGACCACCACGTCCGCGTCGACCCCGCGGATCTGGCGCATGAGCTTCAGCTTCTGCGCGTGGCTGATGTTGGCCGCGCCCGGGACCGCGCCGACGCCGGGCACGAGGAAGAGGCGCGAGAGGCCGGTCGGGTGGGCGATCGCCTCGATCGACTCGACCTCGCGGCTGAGCAGCGCCTGGAGCGTGGCGCCAGGGCGGTCGATGCCGAACAGCGTGTGCTGGTTGGCGGCCCCGAAGTCCGCGTCCACGAGGACCGTCCGGAAGCCGAGCTCCGCGATCGCGGCCGAGAGGTTGGCCGCGACGACGCTCTTGCCGACCCCGCCCTTGCCGCCGCCCACCGAGATGAGAATCGGAGCGTTCACGTCATTCCCTTCGGTCGACGGGGCGAGAGCTTGAGCGGAGGCGGGGCCAGCATGGGTCGATCAGGCGCCCATGGGCGGGGGGATCGAGGGCACGCCGGTCGGCCGGACGGGCGCCTTCTCCGGGGCGGCGAGCGGCTCCTTGACGCGCAGGACCCGCGCGACGGCGAGCACCAGCGGCGCGACGAAGGCGCTCATCAGCGCGCCCATCTTGGCCGAGCCGACGAGGACCGGGTCGGTGAAGGCGACGCCGGCGACGAAGAGGGCCACGGTGAGACCGATCGCGGCCGCGAGGCCCGCGACGAGGAGGCTGCGCCAGTCCATGCCCTGCGGCAGCGGGAAGCCGACCGCCTGGGCGCCCATCGACATCCCGAAGATGCCCACGGTCTTGCCGACGACGAGCGCGATGAGGACCGCCCAGCTCGCGCCGCCGACCGAGTCGAGCACCACGCCCGCGTTCGCGAGGCCGAAGGCGAAGAGGCCGAAGTCGACCGGCGCCTTGAAGAAGTGCTCGAAGCGGTTGAGCGTGTCGTGCCGCACCTTGTGGTCGGCGAGCTCGGCGAACATGCCCTCGTCGTGGCCCTGGTTGGGCATGAACGGGACGATCGGCACGAGCGCGAGCGCCGGGTGGACGTGGGCGAGGTAGAGGCCGGCCCAGCTCAGCGCGCCGGGCAGGACGAGGTAGGCCCAGAAGCTCTGAACGCGGCGGCGGCGCATGAACCACGCGCCCGCGATGCCCGCGACGACGAGCGCGAGCCACATCGGCTCCACCGGGTGGTGCGGGTCCGGGTAGAAGGCGCCGATGATGACGAGGCCGACCGCGTCGTCGGCGACCGCGAGGAGGAGCAGGAAGCTCACCGCCGGGTGCTGACGACCGAACGCGAGGCGCGCGACGAGCCACGCGAGCGCGATGTCGGTGGCGGTCGGGATGCCCCAGCCGGCCGCGAGCTCCTCACGGCCGAGGAAGTACACCACGCCGAGGTACGCGAGGATCGGCCCCGCGACCCCGCCGAGGGTCGCCATCAGCGGGTTCACCGCCTTGCGCGGCGGGTTGAGCGCGCCGCCGGGGAGCACCGACTCGGTGATCTCCTTGGCCGCGATCCCGAAGAACAGGACCATGAAGAGGTCGTTGACGATGAAGTGCACCGACAACGGCCCGTGCTCGCCGAAGGGGCTCGCGTGAATGAACGTCTCGTAGGACTCGTGCCCCAGGTTGGCCCACAGCAGCGCCATCGCGACGCCGGCGAGGAGGGGGATCGAGAGGTCCTGGAACGTGGAGAGGATCTTCTTCATCGCGGAGATCCTCGGCAGAACGCGGGCGTTCTTAACCCGTGTATCGGCGGTCTCGATCCGAGACAGGTGGGACCCGGCCGAGCGTTGGCCGAGCGGAGGCCGAGCGAGCGCCGAGGGAAGATCGACCCGGGCGCCCCGTACGAGAGCGGGACCCGGGGGCCGCCGCTTCGCGCGCCCCCGGCCAGACGGAGGCACGCATGCGCTGGTCGAAGCTCGTCCGGGCCCTCTGGGGCCTCTACAAGGTGCCGCTCTGCATCGGTGCGGTCTGCGCGGTCGCGATGGGCGTCGCGGTCCACGGGTTCGGCGCCCCCTGCAACGGGGCCGCGCCGCGACCGGCCGCCTCGAGCCCGCCGCGGCAGCTCCTCGGGCGGGTCTGGTTCGACCACTTCCCGCAGAGCAGCCGCGACACGAACAGCTACGCGATCTTCCTCGCGGGCGGGCTCGGCCTCATGGAGCAGGGATCGCTCTGGCGGAGCCGACACGAGATCTTCGAGTTCGAGCGGCGCGGCTCGGAGCTCGACCTCGAGCTGCTGCAGGACGGTCAGCGCGAGACGATCGGCTTCACGGTGGAGAGCTGCGACGAGCTCCCGCCGTTCGACCTCTGCCTCACCCTCGACGCGAACCCGACGGGCGGCCCGACGCGGTTCTACTCGTTCGGCGACGGCGAGGACTTCGCCGAGCGGCTCCCGTGGGCGCCCGATCTGGTAGAGAGCGCGCGGGTGCGGCTGCGCGCCGCCCCGCGCTGAGCTGGCTGGCTACCCGGCTGGCTGGACCGCTCACGCCGATCGCACGGGGATGCGCCGCGGCTTCAGGTCGTCGCGCTTGGCGAGCGTGACCGTGAGCACGCCGGCGTCGAGCCGCGCGTCGACCCGCGAGGGATCGAGGGTGTCCGGCAGCGAGAAGGCGCGACGGTAGACGCGGCCGCGGGCCGGGTCCGGCGCGGTGAGGGTGAGCGTGTCCCGCGCGACCCGGAGCTCGACGTCGTCCTCCGCCACCCCGGGCACGTCAAAGACGACGCGCAGCTCGCTCGCGTCCTCGAGGATGTCGACCGCGGGGCTCACGCGCCGCAGCTCGGGCCGGGTCTCCGGCGCCTCCTCCGGGGACTCTCTGTCGGCGGCCTCGACCTCGGAGCGAGGGGGCGACGCGAGGGCGTCGGCGCGGTCGTGCGTGGTCTGGATCTGCATGTCTTCCTCCTCTCCTGGGTTGGATCTCAGTTGACGTTCACGCGGACCGCGCGCGGGCGCTCCTCGGGGGCCTTGGGCAGCGTCAGCGTGAGGACGCCGCGGCTCATCCGCGCCTCGACGTCGGCACTTTGCACGCGGCAAGGCAAGGTGACGGCCCGGGCGAAGGCCAGCGCGCCCCGCTCGCGGCGGTGCACGGACGCGCCCTCGGGCAGCTCGTTGCGGCGCTGGCCACGGATGGTGAGCGCGCGCTCGTCGAGCGTGATCTCGACGTCGTCCTCGGCGAAGCCCGGCACGTCGAGGGTCACCTCGAGCGCGTCCTCGGTCTCGCGCAGCGCGAGCTCATGCGCGACCCCGCCCGCCCGGGTCACGCCGAGCGCCCGATCGAAGTCGTCGAACACACGGTCCATCTCGCGGCGAAGATCGCGCAGCCCGCGCGCGCGGCGGGGAGCCGGCCACGGGTCGTTCCACAGAGTCAGCATGATCGGTCCTCCTTTCCTGATGACAGGCCCGGGGTCGATCGCGGCGGACGCAGGTCACCGCGGTCCCGCGGCGCATCGCGCGCCACGGGCGGGCCTTCGACTCGCGCCTCCCCGCGGGGAGGCCTCGATCCAGACCTCTAATCACTGGCGTGCGGCTGACAACCCCCGAGGTGGAGTCTCCGCTCTGCGCGGGAGGTTGACCTCGCGGGGCGTGATGTTTATCGCGATCTCATGGGGATCGGAACGGCCGAACCCCGCTCGAACCACCCACCATGGAGGTAGCAATGCACGACCGTCGCTTCGCCTCTCTGCGAGGCCATTCGAGGAGCCTGCTCGAGGACTACGAGGAGGACGAGGACCTGCTCTCGTCCGGTCACGATCCGGAGCTCGACCCGGTGTTCGGGGAGCCCGAGCACGACGGCTGGAGCGCGATCCGCCCGGTGTACCACCGGATGCACGCGCTCTTCTCCTCGGCCCACCCCGACGCCTGATGCGCCGCGGGATCCGCGCTCGCGGTATGCTCCGCGCGTGGGGACCGCCGCAAGGCTGACGCGCACCCTGGGCGTGGCGCTGGCGCTGACCGCGCTCAGCGCGGCGCCCGCCCACGCCCAGCGGTTCGATCAGACCTACCGCAACCTCGTGCGCGAGGCGGTGTCGGAGTTCGGCGCGGGCAACTGGGCCGAGGCCCGCGCGCTCTTCACCCGCGCGCACGAGCTCTCGCCGAACGCGCGGACGCTCCGCGGGATGGGGATGTGCGCGTTCGAGCTGCGCGACTACGAGGAGGCGATCTCGCTGCTCGAGGCGTCGCTGGTGGCCGAGACGCAGCCGCTCGACGGTCGCCTGCGGCGAGAGACGGAGGAGCTGCTCCTGCGGGCGCGCAGCTACATCGGCTCCTTCACCGTGGTGACGAGCCCTCCCGACGCGAGCCTCCTCGTCGACGACGCGCCGCCCGCGCTCGACGAGGAGGGCCGCATCGTGCTCCCGCTCGGCGAGCACACCTTCGAGGCGCGCGCGCCGGGCTTCGTCTCCGAGCTGCGCCGCATCACGGTCCGCGGCGGCGAGTCGCTCGAGGTGACCCTCACGCTCGCGCCGGTGCCCGAGACCAGCAACGACGGCCGGATCCTGCCCGACGTCGCGCTCGGCCTCCTCGCTGGGGCGGCCGGCGCGCTCGTCTTCGACGTCTACGCGATCGCGTGGCTGGTCGAGCGCGAGGGCCAGATCGGGACGTGCCGCGCGCCGCCCGAGGGCTTCACCTGCGGGAACATGGGCACGCTGGAGGACCAACGCGACGCGGCGCTCGCGAGCCTCGTGATCGCGACGATCGTGACCGTCGGCCTCACCGCGGCGGGGCTCCTCTACTGGGTGCTCGAGCCCGGCGAGGGCGCGCCCGAGGACGCGGCCCTCGCCTGCGGGCCGCTCGGCTGCGCGGGCCGCTTCTGACCCGGCGACCTCAGGCAGCGTCGCGGTTCAGGCCGACGCGGCGGAGCTTCTCGAGGATCGGCTTCTCGGTGTCGTAGACCCGCTTGACGCCGTCGCCGAGCGCGGCCTCGACCGCGCGGATGTCGCGGCACATGCGGCCGAAGCCCTGCGGCTCGATGCTCGCGCTCTGGTCGCTGCCGAACATCGACCGGTCGAGGGTGATGTGCCGCTCGACGACACAGGCCCCGAGCGCGACCGCGGCGACGGAGGTCGCGAGCCCGAGCTCGTGGCCGGAGTAGCCGATCGGCACGCCGTAGCGCTCGCGGAGCATCGGGATGCAGCGCAGGTTGAGCTCCTCGTTCTGCGACGGGTAGGTGCTCGTGCAGTGGAGGAGGACGAGGTCGTCGGTGCCGAGGACCTCCACCGCGGCGTCGATCTCCGCGAGGGTGCTCATGCCGGTGCTGAGGATGATCGGACGACCCGTCGCGCGCTTGGCGCGGAGCAGGTCGTGGTCGGTGAGCGACGCGGACGCGACCTTGTAGGCCGGCGGCGAGAAGCGCTCCATGAACGCGACCGAGGGCTCGTCCCAGCAGGACGCAAACCAGTCGATCCCCGCGTCGTCGCAGGCCCGGCCGATCGCGTGGTAGGCGTCGGCGTCGAGCTCGAGGTGCCGCTTGAGGTCCCCGTTGGTCTTGCCGAACGGCGTCTCGCGCGGGCGCGCGAGCTCGTCGGCGGTGTAGACGATGTCCAGCGTACGCTTCTGGAACTTCACCGCCTGAGCGCCGGCCTCCGCGGACGCCTCGACCAGGCTCCGCGCGATCCCGACGTCGCCGTTGTGGTTGATGCCGATCTCCGCGATGACGTAGCAAGGCTGGCCATCGCCCACGAGGCGGTCTCCGATCTTCACGGTCTTCATGTCTGGTCTCCTGGTTCTTCGAGCGGGGTTTCGAGCGGTCAGAACAGCGTCCGCTCGACCACGTCGCAGATCGCGTGGAGGGCGGCGGTGTGGATCTCCTGGACCCGGGCGGTCTGGGTCGAGGGCACGTCGATGAGGACGTCGCAGGCCTCGAGGCGCGGGTTGGGGCGCGCCCCCACGAGGGCGATCGTCACGAGGCCGCGCGCGCGGGCGACGTCGAGCGCGTCGAGCACGTTGGGGCTGCGCCCGGAGGTGCTCAGCGCCACGAGCACGTCCCCCGGTCGACCGAGGCCCTCGACCTGACGGGCGAAGAGGCGGTCGTAGCCGTAGTCGTTGGCGATGCAGGTCACCACCGCCGGATCGACGCAGAGCGATAGCGCGGGGAGCGCCGCTCGCTCGAGGCCCATGCGCCCGATCAGCTCGCCCACGAAGTGCTGCGCATCGGCCGCGCTTCCGCCGTTGCCGCACGCGAGGATCTTGCCGCCCGCGCGGATGTGCTCGGCGCAGAGCGCGCCGGCCTGCGCGATGCGGGGAGGCAGGACCTCGGCCGAGTGCTCGGCGAGGCGCGCGAGCTCGAGCAAGGCGTCGCGCACCGGGGCCGCGTGGCGGAGCCGCTCGCGGTCGGCGACCTGCGCCGCGCCCTCACGCCACACGGCGCACCTCCGAGCTCTCGCGGCGGGCCGCGAGGATCGCGTCGGCGACCTCGCGCACCGCGCCGCCGCCGCCCACCGTCCGCGTGACGAAGCGCGCCGCGGCGAGCACCGACGGTGTGGAGTCGGCGACCGCGATCGGGACGCCGACCCGGCTCATCGCCGGCAGGTCGTTCACGTCGTTGCCGACGAAGGCGACGCGCTCGCGCGGCGCGCGGAGCTCCTCGAGGATCGAGTCGACG
>JAUHXR010000536.1 GCA_030426845.1 Polyangia bacterium
CGCGGATGAGCACGAAGCCCTCGAGCTGCGCGAGGACGTCGGGGTCGCGGTAGGTCACGTCGTTCATCACGTGGCACCAGTGGCACCAGCCCGCCTGCACGCTCAGGAGGATCGGGCGCCCCTCGCGCCGCGCGCGCTCGAACGCGTCGCGGCTCCACTCGTTCCACGCCGGCCCCCCGCCCACCTCTACGTCCCCCGCGTGGCGCGGCGACCGCGGCGCCCCGCAGCTCGCGAGCGACAGGGCGAGCGCCAGACCGATCGTCCTCTGCACGCCTTCGGTACGAGTCAGCATCGCTCCTGGTTTCCTTCTTGACCCGTCCGATGGCGCGCGCCAAGGCAGCTCCATGGGGGACAAGGCCATGACCGAGATCCGCAACGTGGACGCCAACGGGCTGCGCTTCGCCTACCTCGAGGCCGGTGAGGGCCCGCTGGTGCTGCTGATCCACGGCTTCCCCGACACCGCGCGCGGCTGGGAGGGCGTGCTCCCGCGCATCGCGGCCAAGGGCTACCGCGCGGTCGCCCCGTGGACGCGCGGCTACCACCCGACCGAGATCCCGATGGGCGACGCGGACGGGATGACGCTCTGCCGCGACCTCGCCGGGCTCATCGACGCGCTGAGCGACGACGGCAAGGCGATCGTGGTCGCGCACGACTGGGGCGCGTCGGCCGCTTACGCGCTCGCCGCGACGCAGCCCGAGAAGATCGCGAAGCTCTTCGTCCTGGCGATCCCGCACCCCGCCGCGATCAAGCCGTCGCTCGGCAAGGTGTGGGGGGTGCGGCACTTCTTCCTGTTCAAGATGCCGGGCGCGGCGCGGCGCTTCGCGATGGACGACTTCGCGCAGCTCCGCGAGATCTACGCGCGCTGGTCGCCCACCTGGGACCTGCCCGAAGGCGAGCTGGACGCGGTGCGGGAGACGTTCTCCCACCGCGGGAGCCTCGAGGCGGCGATGGGCTACTACCGCGCGCTGCCGCTCACGGTGCCGAGCTACTTCAAGAAGAAGATCTCCGTCGACACGGTGGTCTTCGCGGGCACGGACGACCCGATCGTGTCGGTGGACGACTACCAGGCGGCCTCGCGGATGTTCACCGGAGCCTACGTGGTCGAGACGATGCCGGGCGGGCACTTCCTGCACCGCGAGCACCCCGACGAGTTCGCGGACAAGCTGCTGGCCCACCTGTGAGGCGTGGGGCGCTCACCCTCACGCTGATCGCGCTGACGGGCGGCTGCTACGAGCACCATCGGCGCGCGGAACCCGGCGAGGACGCGGGGCCCCCGGAGCGGGCCTGTCCGGCGCTGACCGAGTACGTCTTCGAGGTCACCGTGACGTCGGCGGACGGCGAGGGCTGCCCGCCAGTCGGGACCATGGTGGAGCTCCCGCTCGACCTCGGCGCGGTGACCCCCGAGTGCGAGGGCACGATCGGACGGGCCGCCGATGGCTGCGCGGTCGAGCTCGACGTGGAGTGCTTCGGGATCGAGAACTACCAGCACCTCGCCGGTCGGCTCGAGGGCGACCCGCCCCGCGGCGAGCTCACGTCGGAGACGGTGTTCGGCATCGCCGGCGCGATGTGCCGCTCGCAGCAGCGCTGGGTGGGCCGGTGAGCGGAGCGGGTAGCGCATCTTCCGCGATCGTTTGTCCTCGGATCGCGGTCGGTCATTCAGCTCAGGTGGGTGATGAACCAGCGGGGGCCCCAGTTGATCAGCGTCCTCACCTCGAACCTCCGCTCGCGCCCGTTCACCCGGTAGTAGACCCAGTCGTGGCGTGAGGCCCAGTACGGCAGGGCGTTGGCCTCCTGGCGGCGCTCCACCCAGCCGCCCCGGCGCGTCATCTCGAAGCGGTCGAACTCGGCGCCCGCCGGGACCTCCTCGTGCAAGGCGGCGATGTCCCGCTCGTAGTGGCGGAAGAGCACGCCCCAGTACCGGTCCGGGTCCGCGATGCCCTTGAGGACTCGAAAGGGAGCTTGCGGGAAGAAGAAGTCGGCGGCGCGCGCCGGCTCGTTCCGCAGGATCGCCTCGAAGAGGGTCCGCGCGCGGTCGGCCGCGTCGCCGATCGGCGGGCGCGGCGGCGGGTCGGTGCGGTCGGCCCGGTTCTCGTCGGGGATCGCGATCGGCCCTGCGGCCGGCTCGGACGCGGGGTCGCGGTCCTCGGGCGCGTCCTGCGCGCGGGCGAGGGCAGGCAGGAGCGGGCTGGCGGCGACGGCGAGGGCGAAGCGGCGTCGGGTGATCATGGCCACGCCATAGCTGACGCAGCCGCCCGGCGTCCATTCGACGGTCCCGGCGGAGCGGGTGCATGGGCTGCACACGGGTGGCGTGCACGCCTTGCACCCGCGGCTCTCCGAACGCGACGCGACGGCCCCGGACGACTTGGTACGC
>JAUHXR010000283.1 GCA_030426845.1 Polyangia bacterium
GATCGGGCAGGTCGCGGTACGGGTGATCGCGGCGGGGCTCCGGCGAGGCGGCGGCCGGCGCCCGAACGGAGGGCGAGGCGGCGGCGGGCGCGGCAGAGGGCGGCGCGGCAGAGGGCGGCGCGGCAGAGGGCGGCGCGGCAGAGGGCGGCGCGGCAGAGGACGGCGCGGCAGAGGGCGGCGCGGCAGGGGACGGCGCGGCAGAGGGCGGCGCGGGACCCGCGCGGGGCGACGGAGGCGCCGACCGCGCAGGATCCGGGGTCGCGACCCATGACCGCGCCCAGCGCCGCAGGCGGTCGGGCAGCCTCACCGCGTCGCCCTCACCGCGGGAGGCGCCCCCACGGTCGCGCTCGCGCTCGAGGCAGAGACGACGGCCACGGGCGGGGGGTAGCGTCTCCCCCGGGGGATGTCACGCGGATCCGTCGAGCTCGGCGCAGGCGCGCCGGAGGGCGGCCTCGAGCGCGTCGGACTGACCGAGCGGCGCGACGGTCCGCGCGTCGAGGAGGAGCCGGCCCCGGTGCACCCGGGCGAGCACGCGCGGCTCCCCCGCGAGGAGCGCGTCGAACAGCCGGCGCGGCTCGGGCGAGCGCACGGCGAGGGCGCGGCTCTCCCAGCGACGGCCCGGCACGCTGCCGCCGCCGATCGCGCCGTCGACCTCGACGACCTCCGCGTCCGCGCCCTCGGGGAGCGCCGCGAGCCAGGCGCGGCACGCGGCGTCGAGCGCGGCGAGCGGGGCCTCGATCATCCGGCGCACCGGCGTGGCCTCGCCGAGGAGCAGGTCGTCGAGCGTGCCCTCGAGCGCGGCGAGGGTGACCTTGTCGGCGCGGACCGCGCGCATGAACGGGTCGCGCCGGAGCCGCTCGATGGTGTCGCGCGAGCCGAAGAGCAGCCCGGCCTGAGGGCCGCCGAGGAGCTTGTCGCCGCTGCAGCAAACGACGTCCGCGCCGGCCGCGAGCGCCTCGCCCACCGTCGGCTCGTCGTCGAGCTCGAAGAGCGCGCCCGAGCCGACGTCGGCGACCAGCGGCGGGGCGAGCTGGCTGAGCGCGGCGATGGAGGGGTGGGTGGTGAAGCCGACCTGACGGAAGTTGGACGCGTGGACCCACAGGAGCGCGGCCGCGTCGCGCGCCGCCGCCTCGAAGTCGCGCAGGTGCGTGCGGTTGGTGGTCCCGACCTCGCGCAGGGTCGCGCCGGAGAGCGCCATGATCTCCGGGATGCGGAAGCCGCCGCCGATCTCGACGAGCTGGCCACGGCTCACCACGACCTCGCCGCCGCGCGCCAGGGCGCTGAGCGCGAGGAGCAGCGCGGCCGCGCCGTTGTTCACCACGAGCGCCGCCTCCGCGCCGGTGAGCGCCTCGAGCCGCCGCTCGACCCCCGGCGCCCGGCGCCCGCGCTTGCCGGTGCGCGCGTCGAGCTCCACCGCGGCGTAGCCCATCGCCGCGTTCGCGGCGCGGCGCGCGCGCTCACTCCACGGCGCCCGCCCGAGGTTGGTGTGCAGCACCACCCCGGTCGCGTTGATCATGGGGGCGACCGACACGTCGAGCGCGCCGGCGAGCCGCTCGCGGAGCGCCTCGACGGACGGCGCGCCCTGCTCGAGCGCCACGTCGCGGGCCTGGGCGACGACCCGGCGAGCCTCCGCTCTGACCCGGGCCGCGCCGTACCGCGCCTCGAGCGCGTCGGTGACGAGCTGGTCGATCGCAGGGAGCGCGCGGCGGGGATCCGGAGAGTCGTTCATTGGCGGAGGTGCACGGGAATCGAACCCGCCTGGGACAGTTGGCTGCCCCACACCGGTTTTGAAGACCGGGGGCCGCACCAGCGAGCCAATCACCTCCTCGGGTCCGGACCGACGCAGTAGAGGACGGTCCGCGGACCGCGTCAACCGTGGTAGTGCGTGCCCACGATGATCGTCGGCACCGCAGGGCACGTGAACCACGGCAAGACGACGCTCGTGGAAGCCCTCACCGGGGTCAACTGCGACCGGCTGGAGGCGGAGCGGGCGCGGGGGATGACGATCGTCCTCGGCTTCGCGCCCTGGACCCTGCCCGACGGCCGGCGCCTGTCCGTCATCGACGTCCCCGGCCACGCGCGCTTCGCGCGGACGATGGCCGCCGGCGCGCTCGGGGTCGACCTGGTGATCCTCGTGGTCGCCGCCGACGAGGGCTGGATGCCGCAGACGCGCGAGCACGTGGCGACGTGCGAGGTGCTGGGGATCGAGCGCTGCGTGGTGGCGATGAACCGGACCGACCGGGTCGACGACGTGGACGCGGCGGTGGCTCGCGTCCGGGCGCCGCTCGAGTCCACGATCTTCGCGGGCGCGCCGATCGTGCCGGTCTGCGCGCCGCTGTTCGAGGGGCTGGACGCGCTCACCCGCGAGGTCGCGCGAGCGCTCGACGACGTGCCGCCGCCCCCGCCCGGGCCGGCCGTGCTCCCGGTGGATCGCGCCTTCTCGGTCAAGGGCTTCGGCACCGTGGTGACCGGCTCGCTCCTGCGCGGAGCCGTCGCGGTGGGCGAGCGCCTCGTCCTCGAGCCAGGCGCGCACGAGGCGCGGGTGCGGACGCTCCACGTCCACGACGAGGAGGTCGAGCGGGCCGAGGCGCGGACCCGGCTCGCGGTGAACCTCGCCGATCTCTCGGTTGGCGATGCGCCGCCCGGGCTCGTCCTCGGGGCGCCCGGGGCGCTGCTGACGAGCGCGACCCTCGACGTGTCGCTGCGCTGGCTCGCGCACCACGAGGCGCCGCTCCGCCGCGCGCGCTCGCTCGGCTTCGTCTGTGGTCCCGGCCGGGCCTCGGCGCGGCTGCAGTGCGACGCGCCGATCGCGCCGGGCGGCGCGGGGACCGCGCGGGTGTGGCTCGACCGCCCGATCCCCGCGTTCGGCGGCATGCGCTTCGTGCTCCGCGGGGGCGGCGACCGGGAGCGCGGCGCGGTGATCGGCGGCGGCCGGGTGATCGACGCCCGCCCGCCGCGCCGGCGCCGCGGCGAGGTGCGCGCTCGGCTCGCCGTCGCCCCCGACGTCGACACGCTCCTCGAGGAGGCCGGCGCGCGCGGCCTCGAGGTCGCGGAGGTCGGGGCGCGCCTCGGGATCGCGCCGCTCGACGGTGCCGGTCGACGCTTCGCCGAGGACGCGCTGCGCGATGCGGCCGACGCGATCGTGGCCCAGGTCGAGTCGCACCTCGCGAGCGAGCCCGACTCGGACGGCCTGCCACCGCGCGCGCTGTCGCGTCGACCGATCGACGGCCCCGCCCTCGAGCGCGCGATCGCCGACGGCCGGCTGGTGCGCGACGGCGCCGAGGTCCGCACCCCCGCGCACCGCGGGGCACGCGCCGCGGCGGACGAGGCCCTCGCGGATCGGCTCGAGGCCTGGCTCATCGCCCAGGGCCTGGACGCGCCGCGCGAGTTCGACGTCCCAGCCGCGCTCGGGGTGGACGAGGCCGCGATCGGTCGAGCGCTCGGACGCCTCGAGGAGCGCGACGCGGTCGTGCGCGCCCAGGGCTTCGTCTTCGCCGCCTCGGTCGCCTACCCGGTGCGGGCCGAGGCCGCGCGCGCGCTGATCGCGGAGCGCAGCCTCGGCTTCGGGTGGCTCAAGGACCGCTACGGCGTCTCACGCAAGATCGCGATGCCGCTCTGGACCTGGCTCGATCGGCTCGGGGTGTCCGTGCGCCGCGGCGACGCGCGCGGGCCCGGTCCGGGCGCCAAGCGCTACGCCGAGCCAAAGTAGACGGTCGAGACCTTAGAGCACGCCTCAAGAACCCCGGACCGCGAATCGGCGAGCGCGACGGCGTATCCCGTGCGCCGGGCCGACGACGAGATGCTCCAGCACTTCGGAGCAGCGACTGGCGTGCGGGGCGCGCCGTCCCGCCGCCGAGGCGACGCCAATCGGTTTGAAACCACCGTGATCACTCGGCATCCTAGTTGACGGCGACCGGGACGGTCATCCGCGCGCCGCCCTGGAAGATGAGCCCGGTGACCTCGATCTGGCTCCCGCCCGTGGTGAGCGTGCCGCTGTAGCGGCCGGGCGTGATCGGGATGTGCTCGCGGCTCGGGGTCAGGGTGACCGGCTCGCCCGCGTCGAAGCCCTCGCGCGTGACCTGGAGACGCCAGCTCCGGACCGGACGGCCGCGGCGCGTCACGTTGAGGAGGATGCGGCTGACCGGGAAGTCGACCTCCGCGGTCGCCGTCTCGCCGGCGGGCACGGTGACCATCCCCTCGAGCTCGTGGGTCGGGGTGTCGATCAGCACGTCGGCATCGGTGATCTCGCCGACCACCCGGTAGCTCCCCGAGTCGACGTTGAACGTCGCGCCCGCGTCGCCCTCGGCCACCACCTCGCCCGCCTCGGAGAGGACGCGCACGCGGCCGCCGACCTCCTGGCCGCCCACGCGGTTCACCACCCGGAGCTGCCCGGGCCCGACCGGGACCGGCTCGGGCTCCGGCTCGGGCTCGTCCTCCACCTCCGGCTGGGGCGCAGGCGCCTCGTCGCCCCCGGTCTCGGCGAGGGGCTCGGGGTTCTCGGCCGGCTCGTCGCCGCCGCCGCAGGCGGTCGAGAGGAGCAGGGCGAGGCTCAGCGTCAGCGCTCCGAATCGCGTGGTCATGACGCGATGAAAGGCCCGCCGGCCCCTTCTCGTCAACTGGTCCCGACACGCGCCCCGCGTGAGGCGCGCCGCGTCAGTCCACCACGGTCTCGGCCGCGGGGTCGCCGCCGTTCGTGTCCCTCTCGCGCTCCTCGTCCGGCGCCTGGTCCGGCTCCTCGGCCGCGTGCTCGTCCCCCGCGTCGGGCGCGTCCTCGTCCGGGTCGTCGACCACCGTCTCGTCGGCGGCGCGGACCGCCGCGCGGCGCAGCTCACCGATCGTGCGGTTGTGGGTCGACGACTCCGCCGCGTCGTGCAGGCGCTCCAGGACCTCGGTCAGCGGGCGCTCGGTCTCGTCCCACGGCATCTCGGAGGCCCGCTCGCGGCCGCGGGTCATCGCCTCGACCACCGAGGCCACGCGGGTCGCGTCGGGATCGGCCGCCGCCTCGTAGCGCGGGTTGTACGCGCCGCCGCTGCGGCGGAGGAGCCGGTTGGACACCAGCACGTCGAGGACCTCCCGCAGCGCCTCGACCGCGACCCCGATCTCACGGGCCAGCGGCCGCAGGTGCTCACCCCCCTCCGCCCCCGCGAGCGCGACCATCGCGCGCAGCGCCACCGCCTGACGCGAGTGGTGCGCGTCCAGGTTCGGGCGCGCGAGCTGGCGGAGGGTCGGCGCGTTCTGGTGCACCGCCGCCACCTGCGCCCCGAGCAGGACCCAGAGCCACGACAGGTGCAGCCACAGGAGGAAGATCGGGAACGCGCCGAAGCCCGAATAGATCGCGTTCTGGCGGGCCACCCCGATCTGGAAGTTGACGTGCACGATCTGCAGCAGGTACCAGCCGAGCCCGCCGATGAGCGCGCCGATCATCGCCGACCGGCGGCGCACCCGCGCGCCGGGCAGGATCACGTAGACCGGCAGCATCGCGAGCCACACGAGGAGCGGCGGCAGCGCGAAGGCGAGCAGGTCCGCGAACATGTCGGGGAGCGCCCGGTAGAGCATCGCCATGAACGGCTGACCCTGCCGCGCCGCGGTCATCGAGGACGCGAAGGCGAGCGCGAGCGGCGACCAGAGGGCGACCACCACGTAGCCCGGGAGCCGGGTCCAGAAGCGGCGGCTCCCCCGGAAGCCCCAGATCACGTCGAAGCTGTCCTCCGCGGTCGCGAGGACGCGGCGGATCGTGATGAGCAGGACGACGACGCCGACGAGGCCGAGGCCGAAGACGTTCGTGTCCTGGACCATCTCGATGAGCTCCTCGAGGGTCTTCTTGAGCCCCGCCGTCCCGGCCGAGACCGGGGTGCCGGGCGGGACGCGGAACGCCTCCTCGAGGAGCGGGCGGATCGTCTCCTCCACGAGGAGATCGTAGGCGCCGACCGCCTTGGCGACGCTGAAGGTGAGCGCGGCGAAGGGGATGACGGAGAGCAGCGTGAAGAAGGCGAGCGCGGCCGAGCGCGTGTGGAGCTGCTCGCGGAAGAACGAGTCGAGGGTCACGAAGCTGAGGCGCACCAGCGTCACGACCCCGCGGACGGGGGTGCTCATCCGCGACTCGTCCACCTCCCAGAGCGCGCGGTAGACGTACAGCCGCGCGTCCTGGATCAGCCGCCGCAGGCGCCCTGAACCGCCCGGCGTATCGCCCGCCTGGTCGGACACGCCCCGCAGGATACGTGATTGACACCGCTCGGGCCCCGTCTTAGGCCAACAGGCATGGTGGAGCCGAACGTGGTGACCGATCGGATCCGGGCGGGCCTCCCGGGCACGACCGTGGTGGAGCTCGAGGATCTCACCGGGACGAAGGACCACTACCGCGCGGTGGTGGTGAGCGAGTCGTTCGAGGGCAAGACCCGCGTCGAGCAGCACCAAGCGGTCTACGCGGCCCTCGGCGAGCTGATCGAGGGATCCTCGGCGCCGGTCCACGCCCTGTCGCTGGCGACCTACACGCCGGCGCGCTGGGCGGCCAAGGCCACGGGCGAGCGCTAGGCTCGGTTCCACCACCCAGGACGAACACCGGAGAAGCTGATGGACGACGCGCTCAAGGACCGCATCAAGTCGATCGTGGATGGGCACCGCGTGGTGCTCTTCATGAAGGGCACGCGGCACTTCCCGCAGTGCGGGTTCAGCCACCGGGCGGTGGAGATCCTGCGGCGCTGCGGGACGGAGTTCCAGGAGGTCAACGTCCTCGAGGACGCGGCCATTCGGCAGGGGATCAAGGAGTTCGGCAACTGGCCGACCATCCCGCAGCTCTACGTGAACGGGAAGCTCGTCGGCGGCAGCGACATCCTCATGGAGATGTTCGAGTCGGGCGAGCTCCAGCCGATCCTCTCGGCCTGAGGGGCGCCCCCCGCGCGGGCAGGCGCGCTTGCCCCACCCGGGTTCATTGGCTACCACGGCCGCTCGAGGTTCGTGGTGGGACGCATCTTCTTCAGCTACGCGGGGCCGCGCGCCCTTCCGGTCCTGGCGCTCGCGTGCGTCGCGCTGAGCTCGACGTTCGCGGGGTGCGCGTTCGGCGGCGGGCGCCGCGCGGACTCCGGCCCGGGGGTCGGCTTCGACGCGGGCCCGCGGGTCAGCTTCGACAGCGGGCCGCTGCTCCAGATCGACGCCGGGCCTCCGATCCAGGGCACGGACGCCGGCGGCGGCGTCGACGCGGGGCCGCCGACCGGCACGGACGCCGGCCCGCCGCCCACCCCGGACGCGGGCCCGCCCATCCCCGACGCGGGGCCGCCTCCGCCGATGTGCTCCGAGAGCCCCTGCCGCCTCGCGCCCGCGCAGTGCGGCTGCCCGACCGGTCAGAGCTGCCACCTCGACGCGGCCAACGCGCGCACTTGCAGCGTCCGCGGCCCCGAGCGCGAGGGCGAGGCCTGCACCAACCCGTCGGACTGCGCGGCGGGCCTGCAGTGCATCGGCACCCCCGGCCATTGCGCCCGCTACTGCAACTCCGACGCGGACTGCTCGGGCACCGGCTCGATCTGCGGCATCACGCTGTCGGACGGCAGCGGCGGCAGCCTGCCGGGGGTCACCCTCTGCACCGTGAGCTGCGACCCGCTGAGCGGCTCGGGGTGCCCGGCCAGCCAGGGCTGCGCGGTGTTCCGCGAGACCACGGGCGCGATGCGCGGGTTCACCGGCTGCCGGCCGGCGGGGTTCGGTCTCCAGTACGACCCCTGCACGTCCGAGGCGGACTGCCAGACCGGGCACGTGTGCATCGACATCGGCTTCGGGCGCGAGTGCACGCCGCTCTGCCGAGACAGCTTCGACTGCGGGCTGCTCGACCTCTGCAACGCGTTCAGCCCGTCGCTGACCGTCGGCGCGACCGAGTACGGCTACTGCGGCTGAGGCTGCTGCGGCTGAGGCTGCGCCCCCTCACAAGACCTCAGACCGCGGGGAGCACCGCGGCCGCGAGGAGGGCGAAGGCACGCGCGCGCGGATCGTCGCGGTGCTTCTCGTCCCGCGGCATCTCGCCGTAGGTGCGGCTCGATCCGTCAGGGACGAACATCGGCTCGTAGCCGAATCCGAGCGCGCCGCGGGGGGGCCACGCGAGGCGCCCGTCGACCCGGCCCTCGAAGACCTCGGCGTGCCCGTCCGGCCAGGCCACGGCCAGCGCGCAGACCATCTGCGCCGCGCGGTCCGAGTCGCCCAGCGCCTCGTGGATCGAGGCCATCGCGGCGCCGAAGTCCCGCGCCGGTCCCGCCCAGCGCGCCGAGCGCACGCCCGGAGCCCCGCCCAGGGCCGGCACCACGAGGCCCGAGTCGTCGGCGACCGCGGCGAGGCCGGTCGCGGCCGCGGCGGCGCGCGCCTTGAGCGAGGCGTTGGCCACGAAGGAGTCCCCCGTCTCCTCGGGCTCCGCCAGCCCGAGGTCGGCCGCGAAGCGCAGCCGCAGCTCGAAGGGCGCGAGGAGCGCGGCCACCTCCGACGCCTTGCCCGCGTTGTGCGTGGCGATCACCCACGACTCGCCCCTCTCGGACCTTCGCATCCCGCGACCCTACACCGTTCCTGTATCCTCGCGCGGTGGCGGCAGACGGGGAACGAGCCGACCGGACGGCGGCGCTCTTCGCCCTGATCTCCGCGGCGGTGATGATCGCCCAGCAGGTGGGCTCCAAGGCGACCCGCGACGCGCTGTTCCTGTCGAGCTTCGCGGCGGAGGACCTGCCCCGCGTGGTCATCGCCTCGGCCGCCGCGTCGCTGGTCGCGGTCTTCCTCGCGACGCGCGCCTACGCGCGGTTCGGCCCGCCGCGGGTCGTCCCCTTCGCGTTCGGGATCAGCGCCGCCCTCTACGTCGGCGAGTGGCTGCTCGTCGAATCGGCGACCCGCCCCGTCGCGGTCGTCCTCTACCTCCACACCGCGGTCTTCGGCGCGCTCGTGATCAGCGGCTTCTGGTCGGTCGTCAACGAGCGTTTCGACCCACACACCGCCAAGACGGTCGTCAGCCGCATCGGCACCGGGGCGACCTTCGGCGGCGTCGCCGGCGGCCTCCTCGCCGAGCGGGTCGGGAGCCTCTTCGACGCCAACTCGATGCTGGTCGTGCTCGCGGCCCTCAACGCCCTCGCCGCGTTCGGGGTCGCCCGCGTGAGCCCGGGCGGCCGGCGCGCCGCGGCGAGCCCCGAGACGAGCCACGGCGGGCTCCAGATCCTGCGACGCTCCCCGTACCTCCAGGGCCTCGCGTGGCTCGTGCTGCTCACCGCGATCAGCGCGGGGCTGCTCGACTACGCGTTCAAGGCGGAGGCGGCGGCGCACTTCGAGCAGGGCTCCGGGGACCTGCTCCAGTTCTTCGCGATCTTCCACGTGGTCGCCGCGATCCTCTCGCTCATGCTCCAGACCGGCCTTGCGAAGCCGGCCCTCGAGCGGCTTGGGGTCGCCGGCTCGGCCGCGATGCTCCCGCTGGTCGTCCTGCTGACCGCGGCCGTGGGCGCGGGCCTGACCCGCCTCGCGACGGTGGTCGTCGCGCGGGCGTCGGAGCTGGTCCTGGCGAACTCGATCTTCCGCTCCGGCTACGAGCTGCTCTACACGCCGGTGTCGCCCGCCCAGAAGCGACCGACCAAGGCGCTGATCGACGTCGCGGGCAACCGGCTCGGCGACGCGCTCGGGAGCCTCGTCGTGCTCGGGGTGATCGCGGTCGCGGCGGAGCACGCGAGCGCCGCGGTGCTCGGCCTGGCCGCGGCCTTCGCGGTGCTGTCGCTGCTCGTCGCGCGGCGCCTCCACCGCGGCTACATGGGTCAGCTCGCCGAGAGCCTCCGGAGCGGCGCCCCCGCCGGGGCGGGGGAGGAGCTGCTCCAGGCCGCGACGCTGCAGACCCTCTCGACCCTCGGGCTCGATCGCGAGGCGCTGTTCGAGCAGCTCGCGGCGCACCAGTCGTGGAGCGAGCGGGTGAGCCTCTCGCCGGAGGCTCGGCCGGAGCGGCCCGACGACGGGATCGACGCGCCGGCGGACGATCCGGTCCACGCCCAGGCCAAGACGCTGCGCGACGGAGACGTCGAGACGATCCGCGCGCTCCTCGACGAGGGGCCGCTCGATCCCCGCCTCTACGGCCACGCGATCGCCCTGCTCGCGCGGCGCGACGTCTACCCCCACGTGGTCAAGGCGCTGCGGGACGTCGCCGACGACGCGGTGGAGCCCCTCGTCGCCGCGCTGCTCGACCCGGACCAGCCGTTCTCGATCCGGCGGCGGCTGCCGCGCGTGCTCCAGAGCTGCGACGATCCGCGCGGCGCCGAAGGCCTCACGGGCGGCCTCGACGACGAGCGCTTCGAGGTCCGCTACCGCTGCGCCCTCGCCCTGGCTCGCATCGCCGCGCGTCGCCCCGAGCGCGCGCCGGAGCTCGAGCGCGTCCACGAGGCGGTGCGCCGCGAGCTCGAGGCGGGCCGCAAGGTGTGGGACAGCCGGCGCCTGCTCGACGAGGTCGACGAGGACCGGACGCCGCTGCTCTCCGAGCGCCCGCCTCCCACCGTGACCCTCGGCGGCTCGCCCTACCCCGTCCACCGCAGCGTCGAGCACGTCTTCACCCTGCTGAGCCTCGGCTACGACGCCGAGCC
Source organism: Polyangia bacterium (assembly GCA_030426845.1). GTDB lineage: Bacteria > Myxococcota_A > Polyangia > Polyangiales > Sandaracinaceae > JAUHXR01. The sequence goes on from JAUHXR010000283.1 coordinate 10,572, forward strand.
CCTCCGGCTCGCGCTCTACGCGCTCGGCGGCGAGGACAAGGTGATGCGCGGCACCGCGCTCGAGTACCTCGACACGCTCCTGCCCGACGACATCCGCGCGCGCCTCTTCCCGATGCTCGACGCGCGGGTCGAGATCCGTCAGCGCCGCGACCGCCAGGCGATCGTCGAGGACCTCGTGCGGTCGATGCAGGCGCTCGACGTGGGCGAGCTCCGCGAGGCGATCGAGAAGGCGCAGCTCGACGAGTCGAGCCCCGACGTCGGCGACTGAGCGCGGGCGCGCTCGAGCGCGCCGCTCACGGCATGCGGTCCTCGCCCAGCGTGATGTCGATCGCCTCGATCGCGAGCGACCACGAGAGCGAGATGCACTGCCGGCCCCCGCCGGTCGGGTCGGTCGGGTCCCGATCCGCGGCCGGGTGGACGCGGTCTCCAGCGCGAGGCCTCCGCCTGCGAGCTTAGCAGCCTCCTCCGCCGACGGCCTCGACGGGGACCGCGGGATTCTCCCCGCGATGCGCCGGCTCAGCTCAGCTCCGCTCGCCGAGCCGGGCGAGGCGGCGACGCGCCACCGCCGACGCCGGATCGCGCTCGAGCGCTCGCGCCCACGCCTCGCGGGCCGCGGCGAGATCCCCGGCGCGCTCGTGGAGCAGCGCGAGGTTCATGAGCGGGTTCGGGTCGGTCGCGTCGAGCTCGGCCGCGCGGTCGAGGGCGACCCGGGCGTCGCCCGACCGGTCGAGGTGCATGAGCGAGGCGCCGAGGCCGTTGAACGCCGCGGCCAGCTCGGGGGCTCGCCGCAGCGCGCCCCGGAACGCGCGCGCCGCCTCGTCGTAGGACTCGAGGAGCGCGAGGGCGTTGCCGAGCTTCAGCCAGGAGGCCGCGTCGGCGTCCTCGCGCGCGATCGCGCGCCGGTAGGTCGCGACCGCGTCGTCGTAGCGGCCGGTGTCGCGCAGCAGGTCGCCGAGCGCGAGGAGCGGCTCGGCGTCGTTGGGTGCGAGCTCGGAGGCCCGGTCGAAGTCGATCTGCGCGCCCTGGACGTCGCCGGTCGCTGCGCGCGCGAGGCCGCGGCCGAGGTGGGCGTCGGCGCTGGACTCCTGCGCGCGCACCGCGGCCTCGAAGCAGTCGAGGGCGCTCGCGTGCTGCCCGCCCTGCCGATGGAGGCGCCCGAGGTTGATCCAGGCGCCGTGGTCGCCCTCGTCGAGCTCGACCGCGCGGCGGTAGGCCGCCTCCGCGCCGTCGACGTCGCCCTGGAGCTCGTGCGCGAGCCCGC